>CAZCJN010000057.1:0-14465 GCA_964498865.1 uncultured Bacteroidia bacterium | reverse complement strand
TGTGGTTAACAGTCTATCCGAAGGTCTTTGTCAGCAGTAAGTCCTTGTATAGAAAAGCTAACATAGAAGCTAAATTGTTTTAAACGTCTTGACCCTTCATATGGTCTCCAGCTATATTCTCTTCCAGATCCGCCATTAACGTATGTGTTACTTCCACCGCCACCGCCGCATTGATTATAACTTACAGACCCTGAAAGCCCAATATCAAAATTGCAACTTGAATTAGCACACCCATCTTTCTTAATTTTTGCTTGCAATGAATAATAAATACCTGCTTTTTGATAAACCACTTTATAGTTTACGGTGACTCCCTCAAAAAGATATTCATTTTTTTCTTTGCTTTTTCCAGCGCAAGCAGAACAACCTAGCCCTCTATTACTATCATTCAGCATTTCAAAAACATTATCATTGGTGCTGTATGTTGTATAGTTGTTAGCTTTTAAAAAACTTGTTTCTGCATAAGTAGAAGCCGATGTGACTTTTACGGTTTCATTCAAGAGATTAATTTGATAGATGTTGCCTTCAATTTCAATTACTCCTTCTTTGTTTAAAAGGGTTGCAAGCAAAGGATCAACAACTCCTAATTTCTCACAACTTTCCTCGCCTATCATTTTTCGCATAGACTGAAATCCAAGTTTGTTTTCCCATTCATCAAATTTGCCGTCTCCTAATCTAGACAGGTTGTTGATTGTTTCTTCATAATAGGCAACTGTTTTAAACGCAAGTCTGCCTTCTTTAACCGATAGCAACTCGTTAGTAGCTGCAACATTATTGGATTGCATGTGGTTGTTTTTTTCTTTCGAACATGAGTAAAATGATATTGCTCCAATGGTTATAACAAGAGCAATTAATCCAAATAGTTTCTTTTTCATTTTGAAAATTGATTTAATGTTTATGTTACGATTTTTGACTTAAGCATGCTCTGTCTAACAGCGCATGTGCAGTTTGTTCCTTGTGTTTGCCATCCGTATTCGCTATGCTGGCGAGACATAGAGAGTGGAGAATTTGATTTAGAGTACAAAGAAACAAAATAAAAACAAATAGCCCATAAATGGGCTTTTTATTTTTTGTTAAGGCTTTGAGTTTTGCACGTGCAAAATGTAGTAGATAAAGTATTCTTAGAAGCGCTTGGTAAAAGAGTAAGGGAACTCCGTTTGCTAAAGAAAATGACTCAGGAAGATTTAGGCTTTGCAATAGGGAATTCAGGCAAACAAATAGGGCGTATAGAGCGCGGAGAAAATAATGTTACAAGTTGTATGCTTTATCAAATAACTAAAGCATTAGGCATCTCGCTAAAAGAATTATTCGATTTCAAATTACCGGAAAGAAAGAAGTAAAAATTGGATCTCTACTTATATCTTATCTTACTCCAAAATACATCGGCACGGGTGCATGACAAATCTGGATGCTCCGTTCACGATAGCCCGTGAAATACCATTTTGCAAACAGTTGCCGGTTACTTAATGCTGGTTTCTTGCTGCTCAAACCCCAGGAGGTGAAAGGTTAAATAGGACAGGTTGCATAGTTAGTTCGAAAACTCCGAAGGAGTGACACAATCAAAAAGCAAAGATTGAAGGGAAGGGTAAATTTTATTTTACTCCTACCCAATTATAACTCCAAGAGATGTTAATTTGTCATACCCCCTTTTTATCACCACAGCACTTCCCTACTTAATATTATTTTTACCCATGCTAAAATTCGATAAACATATTTTCATCTGTACTAATCAACGTGCAGGCAAACCAGGGGAGAAACCTTCTTGTGGAGAAACCCACGGACTGGAAATTGTGGAATCTTTTAAAAAGAAATTAAAAGATAAAAAGCTATCTATTAAAGTGAGGGCGCAAAGGGCCGGCTGCCTCGATGTTTGTTTATACGGACAAACCATTGTTGTTTATCCCGAAGGGATATTTTATGTGGGAGTAGAGCAGAAAGATGTGGATGAAATTATTGAGGAACACATCATTAATAACCGCCCTGTTCAGCGATTGATTTTGGATAAAAGCAAATAGGAATGACCGACATTACTCCTTACCTGCAGCAGCCTGATATTCTTGACGAAACTGTTAAGCAGATTATAAAGGATTTCAATATGGTTGATATAACCCTACATTCTTTCCCAAAGATTGTTTCTTATCAGGAGCTATTTACAGCTGTTTTTCCTCATATCGAAAAACTAGTGAATGATAACTCCGACAGATTCCACGCTCTTATGTATCGTATTGATATCAGCGAAAGCCAAATTAAAAAGACCTTTGAACAAACACAAGATCAATCTTTTTCGCATGTAATTACCGATATGATTCTAAAAAGAGAGGTACAAAAAGTAGTATTGCGGAAAACATTTTCTAAATAGAAAGTTTATATGTTATTTGTATCTTCGCTTCCAACTCATGAACTCTATTATGGAAAAGCAAACGTATGTAGCCGGATCCGAGATTTCTGCTATTGATGATTTGTATCAACAGTATAAAAACAACGGAAATAACCTGGACGAAGGTTGGAAGAAATTTTTTGAAGGTTTTGAATTTGCCAGGAAGAATTATGAAGACGCTACCGCGGCAGGTATCCCCGAAAATGTACGAAAGGAGTTCTCTGTCATTAACCTTATCAATTTGTATCGGTCAGCCGGCCATTTGTTCACTCATACCAACCCGGTACGCGAACGCAGGAAATATACTCCTACACTTGACGAAATAGAACCTCTTGGTCTTTCTCAAACCGATATGGAGGTGGTTTTTCAGGCGGGTAATGAGATAGGAATAGGAGCTGCCACGCTTAAAGATATTATAGCATTTTTAAAGCAGACCTACTGTCGCTCTATAGGGGTAGAATATCGCTACATACGCAATGCCAAAATAACCAGATGGCTGCAAGAAAGAATGGAATCTTGCCGTAATACCCCCTCATTTTCTAAAGAAGAAAAAATAGAGATACTCAACGATATTTCTAAAGCAGTAATTTTCGAAAATTTTTTACATACTAAATTTGTGGGTGAAAAAAGATTTTCACTTGAAGGAGTAGAAGCACTGATTCCTGCTTTAGATTCAGCTGTTCAGAAAGGCGCTAGCCTTGGCATTAAAGAGTTTGTGATTGGTATGGCCCATCGTGGCAGGCTGAATGTGCTTGCCAACATCATGAAGAAAACATACGAAGATATTTTTACCGAATTTGAAGGGAAAGAGTTTGAAGAAGCATTGTTCGATGGAGATGTAAAATATCATCAGGGTTATTCTTCTAACGTTGTTACAAAAGACGGCAATAAAGTTCATTTGAGCCTGACCCCCAACCCCTCACATTTGGAAACTGTTTCTCCGATTGTAGAAGGAATTTCAAGAGCAAAAATAGATCGTACTTACAATAGTGACGACTCCAGTTTATGTCCTATTCTTATTCATGGAGATGCTGCTATAGCTGCACAGGGAGTTGTATATGAAGTAGTACAAATGGTACAGTTGGAGGCATATAAAACAGGGGGTACCATTCACTTAGTAACGAATAATCAAATTGGGTTTACTACCAATTATTTAGATGCTCGCTCCTCTATTTATTGCACAGATATTGGCAAAGTAACTCTATCGCCCGTATTCCATGTAAATGCAGATGACATAGAAGCGGTAGTGTATGTAGTACAATTGGCAATGGAGTTCAGGCAACGATTCAAACGCGATGTATTTATAGATTTATTGGGATATAGAAAATACGGACATAATGAAGGAGATGAACCACGTTTTACTCAACCCTTATTATACAAAGCAATTGCCGCTCATCCTAACCCGCGTGAGATATACATGAAAAAGTTAATGGCTGAAGGTATTATTGATGAGGCGCAAGTGAAGCAGATAGAGAATGATTTTAGAAAATTGCTGGATGAACGCCTTAACGAAGCAAAGCAGATCAAAAAAACAAAAGTTACTTCGTTTTTGGAAGGTCAATGGAAAGGAATAAGAATGGCCGAAGAAAAAGATTTTGATAAATCAGTCGATACAGCGGTAGATAAAAAAACTCTTCTTGATATAGGAAATAAAATAACGGACGTCCCTGCCGGAAAAAAATTCTTTAATAAAATAGAAAAGCTTTTTAAAGACAGAAAAGCCATGCTTGATAAAGATGGCAAGTTAGATTGGGCAATGGGCGAACTATTAGCATATGGTTCGTTGTTAAATGAAGGGCACTCTGTGCGTTTTAGCGGGCAGGATGTAGAGCGCGGAACCTTTTCTCACAGGCATGCAATTATTCGTTTAGAAGATTCAGAAGAACAATATTCTCCTTTAGCATCGGTAGAAAAGGATTCTCGGTTTATGATCTATAACTCCCATCTTTCGGAATACGGGGTACTGGGTTTTGAATATGGATACGCGATGGCAGCTCCCAATTCGCTTTGTATTTGGGAAGCACAATTCGGAGATTTTGCTAATTGTGCTCAGGTTATCATTGACCAATACATTAGTGCCGCAGAAGATAAATGGAGAAGGATGAATGGAATTTGTATGCTACTGCCACATGGTTATGAAGGACAAGGCGCGGAACATTCCAGTGCACGCATTGAACGCTTCTTAACGCTTTGCGCCGAAAACAACATGTATGTAATTAATCCTACTACGCCAGGTAATTTCTTTCATGCATTAAGAAGACAATTAAAGGCTCCCTTCAGAAAACCATTGATTGTATTTACGCCTAAAAGCTTATTAAGACATCCTAAGTGCATTTCTTCATGGAATGAACTAACATCGGGCGGTTTCAAAGAAATTTATGACGATGCTTCTGCAAAACCGGCATCTGTAAAAAAAGTAGTTTTCACTTTCGGAAAAGTATATTACGATTTACTGGCAAAAAAAGAAGAAATTAAAAATTCGGATATTGCATTAATCAGGATTGAACAGATGTATCCTTTTCCTCATAAACAGTTCTCTGATATTTTGGAAAAATATAAATCAGCAAAAGAATTTTTATGGGTGCAAGAAGAACCGCATAATATGGGTGCATGGGGTTATCTGTTACGTACAGTATCTCCTCTGCTGAAAAAAGTAGAATTGCAATGCATTGCCCGCCCCGAAAGTGCAAGCCCGGCAACGGGAAGTAAAAAGGCTCATGAATTACAACAAAAAGAAATTATAGAAAAAGTTTTTGGAAAATAGTAACGAATAATCACTCAATACTAACTACTAAAATTATGGCAATAATAGATATCAAAGTTCCTTCGCCTGGCGAATCCATTACAGAAGTAACCATTGCGCGCTGGTTAAAAAGCGATGGAGAATATGTAAATAAAGATGAAGAGGTTCTTGAAATTGATTCTGATAAAGCTACACTTACAGTTAGTGCTGAACAGTCAGGCGCGCTTAAACAAGCGGTGAAGGAAGGAGAATTGGTAAAGGTGGGCTCTGCAGTTGGTAAAATAGATACTACTGTTAAAGCGCCTGCAGGAAAAGCCGAAGTAAAGGTGGAAGCAAAAAGCGTTAAACAAGAAGAGAAGGTAGTTAAGTCGGATGTAAAAATTATGCAACCGGTAGCAGAAACCATCGCTACTCCCTTGGCTAAAAAGATAATGGAAGAAAATAAAGTTTCATCCAAACAAGTTTCCGGCAGTGGCAGCAATGGTAAAATCACTAAAGCAGATGTACTTAAAGCAATGACCAAAACTTTTGGAGGCGAAAACGGGTTTTCAGGCACCCGTGATCAGGAAAAACAAAAAATGACGCCGTTAAGGAAGAAATTAGCACAACGTTTGGTGGCTGTAAAAAATCAAACAGCCATGCTTACCACATTTAATGAAGTGGATATGAGCAAGATTTTAGAATTGCGTGCAAAATACAATCCTCAGATAGAAAAACAATTTGGTACTAAGCTGGGTTTCATGAGCTTTTTCACTAAAGCAGTTTGTGAAGCATTGCAACTTTTTCCTGCTGTTAATGCCATGATTGATGGTGAAGAAATCGTGTATCACAAATACTGCGATATCGGTATCGCCGTAAGTGCTCCTAAAGGATTAGTGGTACCTATTATACGGAATGCAGAAGTATTATCACTTGCAGGAATAGAACAAAAAATAAAAGATCTTGCGGTTAAAGCACGAGATAATAAACTTACCATCGAAGAAATGACAGGTGGAACATTTACCATTACCAATGGCGGAGTGTTTGGTTCATTGATGAGTACTCCCATTATTAATCCACCACAAGTAGCTATACTAGGAATGCATAACGTGGTAGAACGCCCTATCGCGGTGAATGGTAAAGTAGAAATACGCCCTATGATGTATGTTGCGCTTTCTTACGATCACCGTATTATTGATGGGCGCGAATCGGTAGGATTTTTGGTAAAGGTGAAAGAAATGTGCGAAAACCCATCGCGTGTACTTTTTGCCGGAAAAAGCCCGGAAGAAGTTTTAGTGGGACTGTAGAATGAAAAGATTTTTTTTATATAAGCTATTTCCAGTTGCTTTCTGCCTATTGGTTTTCTCTTCCTGTAAAATCCAATATTCGTTTTCAGGAGCATCTGTTTCTCCCGATGTAAAGACGGTTTCCATTCAATCGTTTAAAAATAATGCTGCTTTGGCAAAACCCACTTATTCTCAGTTTTTTTCAGAGGCATTAAGAGATATTTTTACCTCTCAAACTAACTTAGGAGTAATCACCAAAAACGGAGATTTGAACTTTGAAGGAGAAATAGTGGGGTATAGTGTAGCACCTAACGCTATCCAAGCAGGAGATCAGGCCGCCCTTAACCGTCTTACTATCACCGTGAATGTAAGGTTTACGAATACCAAGAATGAGAAACAAAATTTTGAAACTAGTTTCTCTCGTTATGCGGACTTTCCGGGTGCAAAAAGCTTAAATACAGTAGAAAACGATCTTATAAAACAGATAAATGAACAACTGGCAATAGATATTTTTAACAGAGCCATGATCAATTGGTAGTTGTTTTTTTGAATTTTACATATTTTTTAGGATATCATGACCAGGCAAGATTTTTTTCAATATATAACTCATCCCGAGAATTTAGATAGCCACACTATTCCTATTCTTGAAAAACTTGTACAGGAATATCCCTACTTTCAAATTGGAAGAATGTTGTATTTAAAAAATACACATAATGAAAACAGCATTCAGTATGAGAAAAATTTAAATGTGGTATCTGCTTACTCCCCGGGAGGTAAAGCGTTGTATCATCTTATAAAGAAGAAAATAAAAACTATACCCGAAGAAGAGTTGGCTACAAAAGTTTTGAAAGAAGAACATGCTCTATCTGCTCCAGCGCATATAACACCCCCATCTCCGGATATAATCAAAGCGGATAAAAAAGATGAGTTTGATGAACTGGAACTATTGCAAAATGAAATGCTTCATGAAGCCTATCGTACATCGCTCACCATAAAAAATGATATAAGCTCACAAGAAACCATAGCAGATAAAACCCAACTTGATAGGAGCTATCAACAGACGACCGATCAAACCCATTCGTTTAACGAGTGGTTACAGATCATAGGAGGCAAGTCTTCTACTCAGGTTACACAAAAAGCAGAACAGGTACCTTCTATTCAGAAATCTCAAAAGAAAGAGATCATTAATAAATTTATTCTTTCGGAGGTTGATAAGCTGCCTAAGAAAACCAAGGCAGAATTCTATTCTGCCGATGTTATGGCCAAAAGAAGCGTGCAAGACAATGAAACAATGGTTTCTGAGACTCTTGCGAGCATCTATTTAAAGCAAGGTAACCTGCCAAAAGCGCTTAGAGCCTATGAAATATTACTTACAAAGCATCCCGAAAAAGTTCATATATTCGCCCCCCTGTTAGAAAAGATTAAAAAACTAATAGAGGAACAAAAAACTAAGTAAAATTTGAATTTAATTTCAATATTTAAATTTTTAAATACATGGCTACTTTTTTATCAATCTTGATTATTCTTGTTTGCGTACTCCTTACACTGGTTGTTCTAATTCAAAACCCTAAAGGAGGAGGAATAGCTTCTAATTTTATGTCAACCAATCAGTTTATTGGCGCAAAACAACAAGTTGAACTTATAGAGCAAATTACATGGGGCTTTGTTGCTGCACTAGTTGTGCTTTGCATAGCGTTTGCTGCAATGGTTGGTTCCGGAAGCGGCTTAGATGTAGTCAAAGAATCCGTTGTAAAACAATCCGAAGTGCCTATGTCAGCTCCATCATCAGTGCCTAGTTCTCCTGTTCAACAACAGTCGGCACCCGTAACCCCTGCGTTGGATTCTGCAAAATAGACTTGTCATATTGTCATTCTATTTCTGTCATCATTTACCTGTTGATTGGTTATAAGGTGAAAAACTGTCCTGTTGAATAAAATATTTGCTATTGGCATGGATTCTGACAATGGCAAAATGCAAAAACAAATAATAATTAACCCAAACTAAAACACCAATAACAATGGCAAAAGTAAAATTTCAACCACAAGGAGACAGAGTGCTTGTACAAGCAGCCCCTGCAGAGGAAAAAACAGCTGGCGGAATCATTATTCCGGATACTGTTAAAGAAAAACCACAAAAAGGAACTATTGTAGCGGTAGGTCCGGGCAAAAAGAAAGATGAACCCATGACTGTAAAAGTAGGGGATACAGTTTTTTACGGTAAGTATTCCGGAACAGAAATTTCTGTGGATGGAAAAGAATACCTTATAATGCGTCAGGACGACGTATTTGGTGTAATAGAATAATTAAACTTTAATTTTTAAACTAAAAATACAATGGCAAAAAATATAACATTTAACACAGATGCACGTGATGCAATGAAACGCGGTGTAGATGCATTAGCAAATGCAGTAAAAGTAACCTTAGGTCCTAAAGGGCGTAATGTTATTATTGACAAAAAGTTTGGTGCACCTCAAATTACAAAAGACGGTGTAACTGTAGCTAAAGAAATTGAACTTAAAGACGCTGTAGAAAACATGGGAGCTCAGCTTTTAAAAGAAGTAGCTTCTAAAACAGCAGATGCTGCCGGAGACGGAACAACTACTGCTACAGTGCTTGCACAAGCTATTGTAACAGCAGGATTAAAAAATGTGGCTGCCGGTGCAAATCCTATGGATTTGAAACGTGGTATGGACAAAGCCGTTGAAGCCGTTGTTGCGGAATTAAAAAAGCAATCTAAATCGGTTGGAGATGACAATAAAAAAATAGAACAAGTAGCTACGATCTCTGCAAATAACGATGCAAGCATCGGGAAACTTATTGCAGAAGCAATGGCGAAAGTGAAAAAAGAAGGGGTTATCACTGTAGAAGAAGCAAAGGGTACTGAAACTACTGTTGAAGTAGTAGAAGGTATGCAATTCGACAGAGGATATGTTTCTCCTTATTTTGTTACCAATGCTGATTCAATGGAAGCAGTTTTAGAAAGCCCTTACATCTTGATCTACGATAAAAAATTATCGAACATGAAAGAGTTGCTTCCTATTCTTGAAAAAACAGCACAAACTGGAAAACCACTTCTTATCATTGCTGAGGACCTGGAAGGTGAAGCACTTGCTACTTTAGTAGTAAATAAAATCCGTGGCGCATTAAAAATTTGTGCTGTAAAAGCTCCTGGTTTTGGTGATCGCAGAAAAGAAATGCTTCAAGACATTGCTACACTTACAGGAGGTACGGTTATTTCTGAAGAAAGAGGTTTCAAATTAGAAAATGCGGACCTTTCTTACCTTGGAAAAGCAGAAAAAATTTCAGTTGATAAAGACAATACAACAGTAGTAGGAGGTTCTGGTAAAAAAGCAGACATTACTGCCCGTGTTAATCAGATAAAAGCTCAAATAGAAAATACTACTTCTGATTACGATAAAGAAAAATTACAAGAACGCCTTGCTAAATTAGCAGGTGGTGTTGCAGTGCTTTACGTAGGAGCTGCTACCGAAGTAGAAATGAAAGAAAAGAAAGATCGTGTTGACGATGCATTACATGCTACACGTGCTGCAGTAGAAGAAGGAATTGTAGCAGGTGGAGGTGTATCTTTCATTCGTGCAATTGAAGCAATTGAAAAAATGAAAGGATCTAATGAAGATGAAGCAACCGGAGTACAAATTATCAAACGTGCATTGGAAGAACCTCTTCGTCAAATTTCTATTAACGCAGGAATTGAAGGATCGGTTGTAGTACAAAAAGTACGTGAAGGAAAAGGTGACTTTGGTTACAATGCACGCACCGATGAGTATGAAAATCTTATTGCTGCAGGTGTAATTGATCCGACTAAAGTTGTTCGTGTTGCATTGGAGAATGCTGCTTCAATAGGCGCAATGATCCTTACAACCGAGTGCGTACTTGCTGAAATCAAAGAAGAGAAATCTTCTGCTATGCCTCCAATGCCAGGTGGAATGGGCGGAGGAATGGATTACTAAAATCATAAAGTCTTCAGTACATAATCTGAAGTTAAAAAATCCTCTCCGGTTCTTTTTATCGGAGGGGATTTTTCTTTTATATGCCAGCAAGGAGACAACTATTTTACTGCTTTGTCCCTTTAAAGCGTTAAATTATTGATTAATTAAAAAAACATCGTGATACAAAAAATAGCAATTCTGGGAGACTTTAATCCTATACACTCAACTTTACATGCTTTGAATGACTCAACAAGAGATATACAAAAGCATATTAAAAAAGAAATACAGTTTGATTGGATCTCTACAGATATGTTTGATTGCAAAGTGGTTTTTGAAAATCAAAAATATAAGGGGCTTTGGATTGCTCCCGGCAGTCCTTATAAAAATATGAATAACGTGCTTAATGCGATCGAGTATACACGGACAAATAACATTCCAACTTTTGGTAATTGCGGAGGCTTTCAGCATATGATCATTGAGTTTGCTAAAAATAAATGTGGATTGACAAATGCTGATCACGAAGAAACTAATCCGCACAGTCCTGATATCTTAATAAAGAAACTAACCTGCTCTCTGAAAGGAGAACAGGAAAACTTGAAGATCATTGATAAAGACAGCTTCTTATACCGCACTCTACAGAAAGAAAACGTACTTGGCAAATATTATTGCAGCTATGGAGTGAATGAAACATACGTTCCGGCCTTAGAAACTAACGGAATGGTTTTTAGCTCTCAATCATTAGACGGTCATTACAGGTCATTTGAGTTGAAGACACATCCTTTCTTTGTAGGAACATTGTTTCAACCTGCGCTCACCTCAACAACAGATCAAACTAACCCGGTAATTGTAGAGTTTATTAAAAAATCAATTAACTGTTAAAACTTAACCACCTTTTTTATTTCTGAGCCCACTTTAATAATATATATGCCATTTGGTTGGGAAGATAAATCTATTGAAAGGTTGTTTAGTTGAGTAACATTATATAGTTGTTCGCCAAAAGCATTATAAACTTCTAACGATCTAATTTTACATTTTTCATTTGGCTTTGTTTTTAAATATGTAATTCCTTTTGTGGGATTAGGAAATATATCTATAGAATTTAAGGGATTGTTCTCTTCAATACTATTAGGCAATGTATTTATTTCTAGGAGCTGCGTGTAATAAGGTCGAGCTCCATTTATATTATTGAAATCCATTTTTTTTATAAAGACAGAATCTTTAATGTTGAATTCAAACAAAGTGCCTCTGCTATTTGTACCTCCTACATAAGTCATTCCGTAAAGCCTTCCATTGCTGGCTTGTAACAGTGTGCCATATGGCGATTTGCCATTAGGCTGAGTATTATTATCAAAATCAAAAACCTTATAGTATTTTGAATTTACCGGATCATATTTAAATATTACGCCTTCGTCGTTTAATCCTCCATGAGAAGTGAGCCCATATAAGTATCCATCTTTTGTCTGTATAAAAGATCCATAGGGAGAGCTGCCATATACTCCTCCCAGATCGAATTTTTTAGTATATGTTGAAGTGGCAGGATCATATTGAATAATTGATCCTTTATTATCACTTCCTCCTGCATAAGTCATTCCATAAAGTTTTTCATCATTGGCATTGAGTAAGGATCCATAGGGAAATTCATGTCCGGTACCTAAGTGTGTTTTCGTTTGTAAAGTGGAAGCAGTAGAGTTATATTGAAACAAAACATCATCCCAAGCTAACCCATATAACGGTTTGCGGCTTGGCGTAGTGGCGGATTAAAAACCACTAAGCTGTCTGCATTTACAAATATACTTAATTGCAGGAACATTATTTCATAGAGGAGACCGCCATTGAGCCAAACCGCTGTTAAATAACGGTTGCCCGCCCTTCGATAACTTTGTTGTCGACCGCTATGCCCGGCTGTTTGGTCGCCCATGTTGCTGCCGCCCGTCTGCGATGCTGTCTACGAAGCGTGGTGTTTTTCACGTATGCGTCCTTGCACAATGTTGTCTGCTGGCACAATACCTTAAAAATGGCAAGCGCTTTGCGCATGCATACTATAATGGAGAATACCGCTCATGCGCAATGGGCTTGCCATTTGCGGACTGGCAACTACTCTAAATAATCGGAGAGCTTAATTCCAAAATGGGTTTTGAGAAGGGTCGGCAGGTTGCAATGCTCTATGCTGAGTAGGTCGCAGATTTCCGGAAGTTTTTTAAATAACTTGCTGTCGTTTTCGGACCTTGATTCTTCTGTCACTAATATGGGCTTGTCGATCATCGCATTTTTCTCTTTGTCACAATAAATAATCAGTTTAGCGTCCGCTGTGTCAAGAAATTTATTTTTTGCAACTTCAAATTCTACTGGTGTTAACCGATTCTTTTGTGCACCATAACATAACTGGTTTTCTAATTGGCTAATGAATTTTGCATCGGGCAGTATGCTAGATGTTTTTATGTGTTTAGATTTCTCATTTAAAAAATCTAATTCTTTTAGAATAATTCCTTTGGACTGATATTTTGCTTCTTCGTGAACCTTATCAATTATAATTAATTCTCCTGAATTCAATTTTTTCTCAATTAGCTTTCTTAGTTTATCATTTTTTTCAAAAGGAAGATAGTAACGCACAAGCATTAGCAGAGAACTGGTGTCGATTGCTGCTCTCATTGCAGGAACTTATCCATTTTATCAGCCTTAATGTTGAGTTTTCTGCAAAATTCAGATTCATTGATTGCGCCTTCGTAAAAAGCAGATTGAAGCGTCTTAACATATAGAGGGGAGATAATCGGTTTTGCAGCTGCACCGCCAAGTTTTCTGCCTTCCTCCTCTGCTTTTTTCTTTTCTCTTTCTCGTCTCAGTTGTTCTTTGCGTTCCCATTCTTTAATACTCTCCCAAATTTCCTTGCAAACATTCTTGTAATTGTTGTGAGATATTTTTTGATTGATGAGTAATCTTGTATAGATAGCTAAAACACTTAAATTGGTTTTATCTGCTATGCTGTAAATTACATCATGGTGGTAATCATTTTCTTTCGATGCGATTTTCAAATTCGATATAATCTTGTCGTTTTCTCCTGCAAGAAAGTAATATGCAAAATCATTGCACCATTGTTCGGTTCTGCTCAATGAATTGTAATCGGAAGAATCCTCTCTTGTTTGTTCGTCTATCTCCTCTTCATCCAATAAATAATGACCAAGTTCGTGGATTAAAGTAAAAATCTCCCGGCTGAAGGATTTCTTATTTCGTTTAAGGACAATTACATTGGGAGAAAGATAAAAGCCATTGATATTAACCTTTTCCTTTTGATTCCAATTCTCAATGAATTCGAAAACAAGTATATTGAAGTCTGCAAATTTTGAAATGAGTGATTTAAGAAATTCCTTTTTTTCATTATTGAATGCTGGATAAAGTTGCGTCCGTATTTTTCTTGCAACCTCACTCGGTTCATTTTTAATAGAATATTTTGGCAATAACCTTTCTGTCTTAATATCAGATAGTTTTGATATAGCAGAAAGTGATATTTTTTCTTCCTCAAAATGATTTACTATTTTCTTTGAGCTAAGATTGAGGTCAGCATTAAAATTGTCCTTTCTGAAAAAAATGCTTTCTTCTTTTGAGGTTTTTACCTCTTTCGAGTCTATGTAATAGTTCAATCCTTTGCTGAAAATTTTATCTATCTTTTTTAGTAGGCTTATTTTTATTTCTGATTTGAAAACATCGTCTTCTTCGTAAGGGGTTTTAAGGCCTTCGCTCAATCGAGACAAAAAATCGTCCTTTTTCAGCTTGTAAAGCTGAAGCAGGTGGTTAATTCTGTCAATATTTATGGCAACTGTACTCAAGAAAGGTGAGAGATTGATTCCCTGTGATGGGACGCAAATATACAATTGTTTATGAATTATTTTGGATTCCTAAATCTCCCTTCATAACTTATAAAACTACGTTTTTCATAGGGGAATTCCCAAAATATGTTAAAACCATACTAAGCCCGATACGGATTCCGTTTTATGTAAAAACGCCCCAATGAGGGGCAAAGAAGCAGTCAAAATGAAAAAGCAAGAGTCTGTTCAATGAACTGTGTCAAATAATACATTTGACAGATGGAAGAAAAACAGAACACAGAAAAGTTTGATTACAAGGTATTCGAAACAGATG
>CAZCJN010000056.1:9455-14512 GCA_964498865.1 uncultured Bacteroidia bacterium | reverse complement strand
TGATTAGTGCCCGATGCATAATCGCCTGCACTTTCAGGTGAATAATTGCCTATGAAAACAGAACCAGCATTCGTAATTTGTTTAGAAATAGCATTGGCATTTTTACACGAAAGAATCAAATGTTCCGGCGCATATTCATTTAACAGTTTAATAGCTTCTTGTTTGTTTTTTACCAGTATAGCTTTACTCTTCTTTAATGATTTAATTGCAATTTCTTTTCTTGGCAATTGTTCTAACTGGATCAAAAGCTCTTCTAGTACTTGCGTAATTGTTTTTTCAGAATCTGAAACCAAAATGACTTGTGAATCTATACCATGTTCTGCCTGAGAAAGCAGATCTGCAGCGACAAACGAGGGAACACATGAACTATCGGCTAATAGTGCTACCTCCGATGGGCCGGCCGGCATATCAATGCAAACACCGTTTTTCTGTACCAGTTGTTTAGCGCAGGTCACATACTGATTCCCCGGGCCAAATATTTTATGCACTTTAGGGATACTTTCTGTTCCGAATGCCATGGCTGCTATAGCTTGTGCGCCCCCTACTTTAAAGATTTTATTTATTCCTACCAGCTTGGCTGTATAAAGAATCGCAGCATTTATTTTTTCATTTGACTGAGGAGGGGTGCATAAAATAATTTCCTTGCACCCTGCTAGTTTTGCAGGGACTCCTAACATAAGTATGGTAGAAAATAAAGGGGCACTTCCTCCCGGAATGTATAACCCTATCTTTTCTATAGGTACTGATTTTCTCCAGCATTTCACTCCTTTACTCGTTTCAATTATTTTTATTTTTTCTTTTTGAGAAGCGTGAAATTTTTCAATATTCTTTTTTGCAATACCAATGGCAATTTTTAAATCTTTTGAAATACTTTTTTCTGCTTCAGTAATCTCCTGTTTTGTGACAACCAGTGAATTAAGATTTGTTTTATCAAAAAGCAAAGCATATTTTTTAAGCGATGAATCCCCATTTTCTTTTACTTCTTTTAAAATGGAAACTACAGTATTTTCTAACGACCCAATATCCATAACAGGACGCTCAAGGAGAGTGCCCCATTCGTTTATATCGGGATTGCGGTATAGTTGTAACATAGTTCTTTTATTATTTTAAACAATCATTTTTTCTATTGGAACAACTAAAATTCCCTGGGCTCCGTTTTCTTTTAATTTTTCAATCACTTCCCAAAACTTTTCTTCATCAATTACGGAGTGGACAGAACTCCAGCCCTTGTCTGCCAATGGCAGAATAGTGGGGCTTTTCATTCCGGGTAGTATTTTACAAATAACATCTAATTTATTGTTAGGGGCATTTAACAGTACATATTTATTATGCCGAGATTTCTTTACGGATTGTATCCTCATCAATAACTTTTTCAGTATCAAAGATTTTTCCTTATTCAATTTCGGATTGGCAATTAACGCTGCTTCTGAACGAAAAATTACTTCTGCTTCTTTCAATCCGTTGGCGAATAAGGTGCTTCCTGAACTAACCAAGTCGCAAATGGCATCTGCTAAGCCAACGCTTGGTGCAATTTCTACCGAGCCGCTTACCATTTCTATAGTAGCTTTTACTTTTTGGGATTTTAAATAGGCACCTAATATATTCGGATAACTGGTAGCAATTTTTTTTCCATTTAATCTTTTTACTGTTTTATAATTGTCATTTTTAGGAATTGCAATAGATAAACGGCATTTTCCAAATCCCATTTTGTCTACGACCTTTACATTTTTATTTACTTCATAAATCACATTTTCTCCAACAATCCCTACATCAGCAACTCCATCTTCTACATATTGAGGAATATCATCGTCTCTTAAAAAGAATACCTCTAATGGAAAATTAAAGGCTTCTGATCGCAGCTTATTGGCTCCGTTACTGAGTTCAATACCACATTCGTTCAGCAACTTTATCGAATCATCGAAAAGTCGTCCGGATTTTTGAATTGCAATTTTTAGGTTCATTTTTTTAGTTGTTTTTTTCCGAAAGGGAAATAAAAAAGGGCTTGTTGTTTGACAAGCCCTGGTTTAATTTATTGTTTTATACAAAACACCATTAGCTCGCCGCAGCAAGAATGTGATGATGGTGATGTAATTGTGTTTTCATTATAATAAGGCAAATATAAAAAGTATTTTACAGGTGGAATTATTATTTTAATGATTAACATTACCTGCCTGCATTATGGCTTAAATAAGCGGTATTTGGTTTTAGCATTTATTATGTATTTTGTACATTCGTAATCTTTGGTTATTCTGAATAATAATGAAAAAAAATATAAGATTTGTTTATGCTTCCATTCTCAATCAGAAATCACTGATTTTTCTCTCTTTTTTTATTCTTTTAAATGGATTACCTACCACATTAACTGCTCAATTCTATAGTGGTTCCCAGATGGATTTTGGTAAAAACCGTGTTCAATTTGATGAACCACGGCTTTGGCAATGGTATAAGTTCGATAAGTACAATGTTTATTTCTACATGAATGGTAAGGAGTTAGGTGTTTATACTTCTCAAAAAGCAAAAGAATATGTAAGTAAAATAGAAAAATTCCTTGATTACTCTCTAGACGACAAGATTGAGTTTATGGTCTATAATAAGCAAAGTGATTACCGGCAGAGTAATCTTGGTTTAGAATATGAAGAACCTTATAATGTGGGTGGAGTAACAAAAATAGTAGGTTCAAAAGTGTCTTTATATTTCAATGGGGACCATAAGGATTTTGACAGACAAATAAAAGAGGGTATTGCAGAAGTGATTATTAATCAAATGATGTATGGTGGCAATATTAAAGACGTGGTTCGAAATTCTACTTTACTTAATCTTCCTAACTGGTATGTGCAAGGTTTAGTGTCCTATATTTCCAATTCATGGGATACAGATATTGATTCACGGGTTAAAGATGGTATGCTTACTAAAAAGTATAGGAAGTTTAACAATTTAGAAGGAATGGATGCTTTATATGCAGGTCATTCTATTTGGAATTATATAGCTGAAACATATGGCGAGGCAGTGATATCTAATATCCTTTACATGACTAAGGTGACTCGTAATATTGATACGGCATTTTTGTTTGTGTTAGGTGTTTCTATGAAGAACCTAACACTTGAATGGATGAACTTCTATTTCGATCGGTATCATGAAAAAGACAGCACTAAAAATTTACCAGCAGTATCTTTCTTAAAAAAAATAAAACCTACACGGGTTTATCAGAGATTTAAAACCAGTCCTGATGGGAAATATGCGGTTTATACGACCAACGAGTTAGGCCGGTACAAGATATGGCTTTATGATCTTACTAAGAAGAAAGCAAAAAAAATATTAAAACGTGAACAGAAAATAGATCGTCCTGCGGATTATTCCTTTCCGCTTATAGCGTGGCACCCAACCGGACAATTGTTTTCGTTTATCACTGAGAGGAAAGGGGAAATATTATTACAGTATTATACGCTCTCTGACAAAAAGATAGAAACACTTAAAATATTCAATTTTGAAAAAATCCTAGATTATTCTTATTCGGATGATGGTAAGCTCATCGTTATGTCGGCTGTTCAAAATGGGCAGAGCGATATTTACTTATACACTCCCGGGTCTGCTAATGCACAGCCAGTTACAAAAGATTTTTACGATGATTTAAATCCCCGTTTTATCAACAGCTCATCAAAAATAATTTTTGCATCTAATCGACCTAATGATACTATCCGATTTTTGTCTAGCTATCCAATAGATATTAAAAAGGAAAATCAAATGATGGAGAATAATGACTTGTTCATTTATTCTTTCAACGAAAAAAACCCTGTATTAAGAAGAGTAACTTCTACACCAGCTATCAATGAATCTAATCCTTTTGAATACGATAAAGATCATTTGTGTTTTTTGAGTGATGAAAATGGCATTAGGAACCGCTATTTAGGAGTTATAGACAGCTCTATAGCCTATGTGGATACTACAGAGCATTACCGTTATTTTACAAAACCTTACCCCATTACTAATTATTCACGAAATATCATTGAACAAGACGTTAATCCTAAAGCACAAAAAATTACAGAGGTAATATTCCACAATAGAAAATACAGGATGTATTCTATGGATTACCCTAAAGACATTACTCAGGGAGGTACAACACTTACAAATACAACTTACCAGGCAGGGATACTTAAAAAACAACAAAAAGAAAAAGAACGAAAAGAAGAAAGTGAAAATAAACCGGCTGTGTCGCCACTTTCAACGGTTCAGGTAATAGTGCAAGAAGACATAAGCACCCCTTCAAAAACAGATACCAGCCAGTTTGATATTAATAATTATGTTTTTGATAAAGAACTTAAAAAGAAAAAAAATGTTGAGCCATTACCTTCTGTATCAGTCACTCCCGATACTGCCTCTCCTACAGTTGCAAAACCACAAGGGTTTTTTCTTCCCCAACAACGGAATTATTTTTTATTTTTCTCTACTGATTATGTAGTTACACAGCTTGATAATTCATTCTTAAATGCAACATATCAATATTTTTCCGGCCCTGGCCCCATCTTTCTCACACCTGGCCTAACGGGCTTCTTTAAAATGGGATTAAGCGATCTGTTCGATGATTATAAAATAAGCGGAGGTTTTCGTATGTCGACTGATTTAAAAAGTAATGAGTATTATATTAGCTATGAGAATAGACTTAAACGTTTAGATAAACAGATAATATTACATCGCCAGGCACTAGATTATTCGCCCTACTACAGAATACACACTCATGAAGCAAAGTATGTAATTAAATGGCCGTTTACTGAAACGTCAAGCGTAAGAGGTACCTTAAGCGGCCGTCAAGACCGAGGAGTTGTTTATGCAGCAGATGATTTTACATTAGCCTATAAAAATGCGTTTAAATATTGGGGGGGAGCCAAGGCCGAATATGTGTTTGACAATACACGTAAAAGAGGATTGAATCTATATTATGGTACTCGTTTAAAACTCTTTGCAGAATACTTTAAGCAGCTTAATCAAAAAGAAACCAATATGGGAGTAGTGGGCTGCGATATACGCCATTACACAAAAATTCACCGTGACTTTATTTTAGC
>CAZCJN010000056.1:0-9355 GCA_964498865.1 uncultured Bacteroidia bacterium | reverse complement strand
TATATCATGAATAAACCTCTTAAATCGGACTTCTTTAATAATTTTCAAATTGTAGGATTTGGGGATATTGGTACAGCATGGACCGGAAAATCTCCTTATGATGCGAACAATTCCCTTAATACACAAATTATTGGTGGCCCTCCTAATCCCGTTACAGTTGTTGTGCAAACTAAACGTGAGCCCATTGTTGCCGGATATGGGTGGGGGATAAGAAGTCGCCTCTTAGGCTATTTTGTTCGTTTGGATTGGAGCTATGGATGGGAGGATGGAAATTTTGGAAAAACAGTTCGTTATTTTTCATTGTCACTTGATTTTTAATTTATTTTTTTGAGTGCTTAAGAAATCATTTTCTATGGACAATATTTTTATTTTGCTGAGTATTGGTCTGGCAGCCGGTATATTTAGTGGCATGGTTGGTATTGGCGGAGGAACCATTATTGTTCCGGCCTTAATTTATTTTTTAGGCTTTTCTCAATACCAGGCCCAAGGAACTACTTTGTTAATGATGCTTTTTCCAATTGGTGCTTTAGCAGTTTATAATTATTGGAATGCAGGCTATGTAGATTGGAAAGCAGGATGTATTATGGCAGGTACATTTTTTATAGGTGGTTACTTCGGATCAAAATTTGCCATATTCCTGGATCAGGCAGTACTAAAAAAAATATTTGCATGTTTTCTTCTATTGCTGGCAATTAAAATGTTGTTTGAAAAATGAGTGCAGAATTAAAAAAAAGGATTCAGGATCTATCATCATTATACCTAGAAGAAATAATTATCACGCGCAGACATTTACATGCGAATCCCGAACTTTCTTTCGAAGAATACAATACGTCTAAATTTATTGCATCTAAACTTAAAGAGTTTGGTATACCGTTTAGAGATAATGTTGTAAAGACAGGAATTGTTGCTTTACTATCCGGTACAAAAAAAAGCTCTTCTGGTCATGTTATTGCATTGCGGGCTGATATAGACGCCTTACCTATCGAAGAAAAAAATGAAATAGACTATAAATCCAAAAATGTAGGTGTTATGCATGCATGTGGGCACGATGTGCATACTTCTGCACTATTAGGGGCTGCTAAAATTTTAAATGATTTAAAAGATGAGTTTAGTGGTACAATTAAATTACTATTTCAACCGGGAGAAGAGAAAGCGCCGGGAGGGGCATCGCTTATGATAAAGGAAGGGGTGCTTGATAACCCGAAGCCATCTGCGATATATGCACAACATGTATTTCCTTCTTTAGAAGCAGGTAAAGTTGGTTTTCGTGGAGGAAAATACATGGCAAGCACGGATGAAATTTATTTTACGATTAAAGGTAAGGGAGGGCATGCTGCTATGCAAGGCACTTATCTGAATCCCTTGATAATTGCCTCTAAGATATTGGTTGAATTAGAAAGCAAATTTTTAGGAAATAATTTATTGTCTCTTCAGCAATTGAAAGGAGTTACAGAAAATATACCTACTGTTTTGGCATTCGGAAAAATTATTGGTAATGGTGCTACTAATGTTATACCTGATGAAGTGCATATTGAAGGAACCTTTCGAACTATGAACGAAACCTGGAGACAAGCCGCACATGCTATAATTCGTGACACCGCTTTGTCTCTAGCAAAACAATCAGGTGGGGATTGTGAGGTGAATATTGTACCGGGTTATCCTGTTTTGATCAATAATGAAAAAGTTACTTCTGATGCTATACAATATGCAAAAGATTATTTAGGAAAAGAAAATGTTATTGATTTAGATTTGCGAATGACCGGTGAAGATTTTGCTTTTTTTGCAGAAAAAATTCCTGCCTGCTTTTACAGATTGGGAACGGGAAATGCCGATAAAGGGATTACAGCTGGAGTTCATACACCTACTTTTAATATTGACGAATTTTCTCTACAAACAGGAATGGGTCTTCTTGCCTGGATGGCTATTCAATCATTAGAGAATTCTAACAATAAGTAGTAGCTATTTTCGTGATGATATAACCCCCAAACAGCAGCCACGCAAATAATACCAATGCGAGCAGTATGGGTTTTGTTCCGGCTTCTTTAAATCTTGATATATGGGTTTGTATGCCCAAAGCACACATAGCCATTGTAAGTAAAAAAGTATCTATGGTATTAATTGGTTGAACAATAGTAGAAGGGATAATACCAATAGAATTAATAATGGCCACCAGTATAAATCCTAGAACAAAATAGGGGATAAGAACAGGTTTTTTATTTTCTCCATCAACTGGTTTTTTCTTTAGCAATACCAATCCTGAAATTAGTAAAAGAGGAGCTAACATCATCACCCTAGTCATTTTAACAATTACCCCACTGGCAGCAGAAGATTCAGAAACTGAATTGCCCGCAACCACTACTTGTGCTACTTCGTGAATACTGCCCCCTATATATACCCCATAGGAGTTGAGGTCTAAGTCAAGCGCACCTAACTGATACAATGCAGGATATAAGAACATAGAAATGGTGCCAAATAATACAACTGTTCCCACTGCAATTACAGCCTTATGATGCCCGGCTTTAAATGTAGATTCGGTTGCAAGGACGGCTGCCGCTCCGCAAACAGCACTGCCGGATGCAATTAAGAGTGCGAGTTCAGGATCTATTTTAAAAACCTTTTTACCCAGTATGTTTCCAATTATAAATGTAGAAGCAACCATAAAGGCACTTACGATTAATCCGCTTAGACCAACAAGTGCTATGTTTTGAAAAGTAATGCGAAAGCCATAAAAAATAATCGCTGTACGTAAAAGGAATTTCATACTGAAGACGATACCGCTTTTTCCGAAATGTGCAAATGAATCAGGTACAACATTCCCATATAGCATCCCAATTAAGACACCTATTACTATTGGACTGAAACCAAGATGTTTTATTTGGGGTAGTTCAGATAGATAGTAAGAGAAAGTAGCAAATACAAAAACAAGCATTAGACCACGCAGGTAGTCTATGATCTTAGATGGGAGCATATACTTTTCATAATAATTTGTGCAAAAGTATATTTTAAAAGAAGAGTGCCAATTAATTAGCTGGAAAAGATTATCTCTCTTTTTAGTTGTTTTTTACAACCAGTTGAACGGTATACCTGCTTTTATGCTCTAACAATATCTTTTTTCCTATACAAACCCGGTCAATAGTAGGCTGGTCATAATAGCGAATGGTAATTAGTTCAAGATTATCGTTATAAAGCACCCTGAACTTCTCTTGTAGTTTTTCGATCAGTTTAGGGATTTTTTTCTCATCGTTATCTGTACATACAGAAAAACTAATGGCAGAATTTTCCATCGTGTTTATTTTCACTCTGTTTTCAGAAAAAATAAGAAAGATATCACTGAAATTTTCTTCAACAATAAAAGAAAAATTTTTGGGAGAGATGGAAAGAAGTATTTGATTGATTTTGAAAATAAAGCAGGGTATGGGTAGTTGAGAAGGTTTGTCATTTATGACAGTTCCCGGCTCATTCGGATGCAAGAACGATTTTACATAAAGGGGTATCTTTTTATTTTGCAGAGGCTTTATTGTTTTAGGATGAATAATAGTAGCCCCGTAATAAGAAAGCTCAATAGCGTCCTGATAAGACATATGATCAATGAGCTTAGTTTCTTCGAACCATTTCGGATCTGCATTCATTACTCCCGGAACATCTTTCCAGATGGTGACGTTTTCAGCTTCTGTGCAATAAGCAAAGATGGCTGCACTGTAATCCGATCCATCCCTTCCTAAAGTGACCGTAGACTTATCTTCTGAAGATCCAATAAATCCTTGTGTAATGACAACACCATTTAAAGAGGAGAAACATTTTTTTACTAATTGTTCCGTAAATTCAAAATCTACCTGCCCTTCCCTGTAAGTGGCATCTGTTCGTATAAGGCTACGAGCATCTGCCCAAGTATTTTTTATACCAACTTCATTCAGATAAGCACTGATGATAAGAGTAGAAATAATTTCCCCCTGACAAACAATTTGATCATATTCCCTATTATAATCTTTAGTAGGCGTTGAAGCAAGATTTTTTTCGATGGCTTCAAAGGTTTGATGAATCGTTTTATAAATTGGATGAGAAGGATTTTGAAATAGCTTTTCTATAATATCAAAATGATATTTCTTTATTTCTTCTAGGATTGTTTTTACTTGATTGCTTTTTGATAAGTATGCATCTACCAGTTTTTCCAGGGCATTGGTAATTTTGCCCATTGCAGAGACAACAACAATTATTCGTTCATTCGGATAATGTTTTAATACCTGAGCGACGTTGCGTACAGACTCGGCATCTTTTACCGATGCACCCCCAAACTTAAAAACCTTCATACTATATTTACAATTACTTTTAGTATTAATTAATACAAAACAAAGTTATTATTTCTTGAATAAAGCCCTTCATATAATCGCTTTTGATGTTCCATATCCTCCTAATTATGGTGGGGTAATAGATGTCTTTTATAAAATCAAGTCTTTATACGAAGAAGGCGTTAACATTACACTTCATTGTTTTAAATATGGAAGGGGTGAGCAAAATGAATTAAAAAAATATTGCAAGCGTGTATTTTATTATAAAAGAAAAAATGGGATATTTAATTTTTTAAGTCCATTCCCTTATATAGTAGCAACCCGCTCATCGGAGGAACTAGTTAATAATTTATTGTCAGACAATTCGCCCGTCCTTTTCGAAGGACTTCATTGTTGTTTTGCTTTTAAAGATGAAAGAATAAAAAACAGAGAAAAAATTGTTCGTATGCATAATATAGAACATACGTATTATGCCAATCTTGCACAAGTTGAAAAAAATGTATTTAAAAGGATGTATTTTAATATAGAGTCAGGAAAGCTAAAACATTTTGAAAGTGTTTTACAAGGTGCAAATAGCATTGCTGCTATTTCAAATGCCGACGAACAAGAACTCTCGCAACGTTATAAAAATGTTGTACACATTTCAGCATTTCATCCCCATGATAAGGTGTGTATTAAGCAAGGTAAAGGCAAATTTGTGCTGTACCATGGTAATTTAAAAGTGGGTGAAAATAACCAAGCAGCATTGTATTTAGTCAATGAAATAATGCAAGATGATAGTATTCCTTTTATTATAGCAGGCAATAAAGCATCGGAAGAACTGAAAAAAGCCATACGATCTAAACAGCATATACAGCTGAAGGAAAATGTTTCTATTGAAGAACTTTATTCAATGGTTCAGGATGCTCAGATCAATATACTTCCCACTTTTCAGGAAACGGGTATTAAGCTTAAACTTCTAACATCGTTGTATACCGGTAGGCATTGTTTAGTTAACTCTTCTATGGTAAAGAATACAGGACTTGAAAGCCTTTGTATTGTTGCTAATTCCCCTCAACAAATGCAAGAAGAGGTGGCAAGACTTATGCAAGTGGAATTTTCTTCTGAAAAAATTATTGAACGAGAAGGGACATTGAATAGAGATTTTTCAAATAAAAAAAATATTAAGAAAATCCTGGAGTTACTTTAACGCATTTATTAATGCGAATCACTGATCTTACCTGCATCACATCGTATGGTTCTTCCTTTAAATCGTTCAAAAAGATGAAAGTCATGTGTAGCAATAAGCACAGCCCTACCTGTTTTAGAGATATCATATAACAAGCTAACAATTTCTTGTGCTGTTTCCGTGTCTAAGTTCCCTGTTGGTTCATCGGCTAATATTATTTCTGGGTCATTAATTAGTGCGCGTGCAATTACCACTCGTTGTTGCTCTCCTCCTGATAGCTCATGTGGCATTTTAAAGCCTTTCGTTCCAAGATTCACCTTTTCGAGAACAGCCTGAGCTTTTTTTTGCATTTCTACTTCATCCTTCCAACCGGTGGCTTTCATTACAAAAAGCAGGTTATCGTTTATACTTCTATCAGGCAGTAATTGAAAGTCCTGGAACACAACACCTAATTTTCTTCTTAAAAATGGGACTTCTTTCTGTTTAACCTTTTTTAAATTGTATCCTGTAATGCTTCCTTCCCCCTGGATAAGAGGGATATCGGCATAGAGAGTACGTAGCAGGCTACTTTTTCCGCTGCCCGTTTTGCCTATCAGGTATACAAACTCTCCCTTATTAATGGTAAATGAAACATCGGTAAGCACTAAATTGTGCTTTTGAAAAATGGATGCTTTTTCTAACTGGATAATTGTATCTGTCGCCACCCTACAAAGGTAGATGAAACATAAGTTGCAAGAACACTTATTCCATTCCCTTTCAACAGTGTGCCGTTAATAAGTAGATGACTATAAGCAATTTCATTTTAAGTCTGTACATAATTTTAACGTAGTTACTTCGTTACAAGCAAATATGATTACCCGCAAGCTCCTACCTATTGTTTTATTTTTCCTTCATTTAGTTGCCTTTTCACAAAAGACTGCTATCTATTCGCATCAGGATGCAGGGTTCAAAACTGCACTAGAACTATTTCAAAAACAAAAATATGGTTCGGCGCAAAAACAATTCTTAAAAATCATCAACCAATATAATGCACAGCCTAATAATCTTGTTCATATTGACGCAGAATATTATTCTTCTATATGTGCACTTGAATTATTTAATAAAGATGCTGAGTTATTGTTAAAGAAATTTGTAAACGATCATCCTGAAAGTGCCAGAGTGCAGTCGGCCTATTTTCAGCTGGGGAAATATAATTATCGTAAAAAGCAGTATAACAAAGCAATTGAGTGGTTTGCAAAAGTTGATATTTATGATTTGAATAATGAAGAGCTTTCCGAATTTTATTTTAAACGAGGCTATTCCTACTTTGAAAATGACAGTATTGAAAATGCTAAAAAAGATTTTTTTGAAATTAAAGACATTGATAATAAATATGCTGCCCCCGCTACCTATTATTTTGCCCATATATCCTATACTCAAAAAAATTACCAAACGGCCTTACAACATTTTAATAAACTCAAAACCAATGAAAGTTTTGGGTCCGTATCGGTATATTATATAGCTCAAATATTTTATTTACAAGGTAAATATGATAGCGCTATTGTTTTTGCTTCCCCATTGCTGGATACGGCAACCAAACGTGTGAAGGAGCTTACAAAGATTGTGGGCGAATCTTATTATCGTACAGGTCGTTATAAGGAATGCATTCCTTATTTTGAAAGGTATAAGAACTTTGTAGGATTAGCACGCCCTGAATGGTATGAGTTGGGGATCGCCTATTATAAAACATCAACTTATAATTCGGCCATTCCTTGTTTTCAAAATGCTGCAGACGGTAATGATTCATTAGCACAAAATGCTTATTACCATTTAGGTGATTGTTTTTTAAAACCTTCTCCGTATGTAGGTGGAAATAATGCTAAAATAGAAGCTAAAAATGCTTTTGATAAAGCGTATAAATTAGACTTTGATAAACAAATAACAGAAGATGCTCAGTTCAATTATGCAAGGCTTTGTTATGATCTTGCTTTCAGTCCATTTAATGAAGCAGTAACTGCGCTTAACGATTACATCGCTAAATATCCGCAATCACCGAGAATAGATGAATGCTATAAATATCTTGTAAACGTATTTCTTTCTACAAAGAATTATAAAGAGGCAATGAAATCTATTGAAAGTATGAAGCTTGTCAATGAAGAGATGAGAATGGCCTATCAAAAACTTGCTTTTTTATATGGACTTCAGCTTCACAGCAATTCACAGTTCCAGGATGCGATCATGTACCTGAACAGATCGTTACGCTACCAGCAGAATAGAAATTATACAGCCTTAGCTAATTATTGGAAGGGAGAAGGATATTACATTTTAGCAGATAGAGAAGGCATAACATTCGGGTATGATTCAGCCATGGTATGTTACAAAAACTTTCTTAATTATCCCGGCGCAATTAATTATCCGGAATATTATCCAGCACATTATAATTTAGGATATGTATATTTTAAGAAACAAGATTATGTTCAGGCAAATATCTGGTTTAGAAAATATTTAACCCTTAAATCAACTGAACCAAGGGAAAAACTTAATGATGCTTATTTGCGTGTTGGAGATGGATTTTTCATGACTAAAGATTACGCAAATGCTGTAGACTATTATGACCAGGCGCTAAAAATGGGCAATCGTGATATGGATTATGCGCTTTATCAAAAAGGAATGGCACAAGGGGTAACCGGTAAGAAAGATGACAAGGCTACAACTTTAAATGATCTTTTAAAAACATATGCTGCTAAAAAAGTGGGTAATAAAGCAGGTAAGTATGAAGCAGCAGCAAAATATGAACTTGCCAATACGTACTTGCAACTGGGTAACGAGTCAAGTGCATTGCTTTACTATAAAAAAGTAGTTGCAGAACATCCGGAAAGCTCTTATAATGGAAGAGCATTATTACAATGTGGTTTAATACAATCTAAGAATAAAGATTATGATGGTGCCTTAGTGGCTTTAGATAAAGTACTTGCCTCTTATCCTAAAACTACTGAAGCTTTTGAGGCGATAAATGCTATGAAAGATATTTACCGTTCTAAAGGGGATATGGATTCGTATGAAGCAAAATTGAAAAATATTCCTTACGCTTCTGTTTCTTCTGCGTCATTAGACACCGCTAATTATAATGTAGCGTTTGATTATTACGATAAAGGTGATTGTGACAACGCCATAAAAAATTTTACGAAATATGTACAAAAATACCCGGATGGCATTTTCTTAACAGATGCTGTTTACTATAAAGCAGATTGTGATTTTAAAAATAAAAATTATGATGCTGCGTTGAATGGCTATAATTATGTAATTGAGAAATCACATACTCAATTCACAGAGCTTTCTTTATTAAGAGCATCGTGGATCAACTATAACAATAAAAACTACCAAGTTGCATTGCCTCAGTACACACGACTTGCAGAGACGGCAGAGTACCCCGCAAATAGCAATGAAGGCAGAATGGGGGAGATGAGATGCAACCAGGAACTAAAAAATTATGAGGCCGCTGCTGAATCAGCAAAAAAGGTACTCATACTTGAAAAAATATCGAATGAAGTAAAGGCAGAGGCCCATGTTATAATCGGAAAAGCAGCTATCGAAAAAGCAAGTTATGATGAGGCCATTACAGAATTCTCTTCAGTTCCTGCCCTTACCCGAAGTGAAAAAAGTGCCGAGGCGCTTTACCATATTGCTTATGTGCTTTATTTAAAAACACAATACAAAGATTCTCAAAAGAAAGTATTTGAATTGATTAATCATGACCCGAGCTATGATTATTGGATGGGAAAAGGGTTCATTCTTTTGTCTGATAATTATGTAGGTCAAAATGATCTGTTCAATGCAAAGTTTGCGCTTGAGAAGTTGATTGAAAAGTCTAAGAGCGAAGAGCTTTTAACCATTGCTAAAGAAAAGCTAAATAAGATTAACG
>CAZCJN010000055.1:10397-14528 GCA_964498865.1 uncultured Bacteroidia bacterium | reverse complement strand
TGTTTAAGCAGTATTACAGAGGTACAAGAACGAAAAGAAGTAATTAATTCTCTTGTTTTAACAGGGCATGAAATAATTGACATTTCCTTTGAGCAAATGAATCATTTTGCCGGCAATATGCTTGCCCTCCGTACAAAAGAGAATAAAGACATTTTAGTTCTCTCTCAAAGTGCTTATGAAAGCCTTAGCCAGCCCCAAAAAAACAGTATTGAAACGTATTGCGAAGCAACTCCGATGAATATAACCACTATAGAAACTATAGGGGGAGGAAGCGCCCGGTGTATGATTGCAGAGGTATTTCTGCCTTTAAACTAAGAATAATTCATTTTTTTATCCACAGGCTTCATAAATAGAAAAAAAACAAGGAATTCCGAGTATTTTTTATCTGCTTGTCATGGATAAATTGTATTTTTTTACCGATACTTGCAGCCTTAAAAATTCAATGGTATTGAGTAAATAAAATGTAAAATGCCATTATTAACATAAGAAAACAACAACCAAATCTTCTTTATGTCTACTAGCACAAAAACAAAAAATCTCTATGAAACAGTTACGGAACAATTTAATTCAGCCGCCGATTTAATGAACTTAGACAAAGGCGTAAGAAAAATTCTTTCACATCCTGCAAATGAAATTATAATCAATTTCCCCGTTAAAATGGACGATGGAAGAATTGAAGTATTTAAGGGATATCGTGTTCAGCATAACAATGCATTAGGGCCCTATAAAGGCGGACTTCGCTACCATCCCTCTATCGACTTAAATGCAGTAATGGGATTAGCTGCACTTATGACTTGGAAGACAGCTCTTGTCTCTCTTCCGTTTGGAGGCGCCAAAGGAGGAATACAGTTAGACCCCATAAAATTTTCTAAAGCAGAGATTGAAAGAATCACTCGTCGTTTTACTTATTCATTAGGAGACAACATTGGTCCTGATTACGATATACCGGCACCCGATGTAAACACCGATAGCCAAATGATGGCATGGATGATGGATACTTATCTATCTACAAAACGCCCCACCGACAGACAAAATAACATACATATTGTTACAGGAAAACCGGTAAAGTCAGGTGGACTGGCAGGAAGAGATGCTTCTACAGGATTAGGAGTTGTATTTACAATTGATGAATGGGCACAAAATAATAATATCGATCTAAAGAAAACTACTTATACTGTTCAAGGATATGGTAAAGTAGGATATTGGGCTGCTCACTTTATGAATCAGCGTGGTGCTACATTGCTTTCTGTACAAGACAGCAGCGGAACAATTTATAACAGCAAGGGCATTAATGTTGAAGACCTGTATAAGTATACCAAAACAAATAAAGGACTCGTAGAGGGCTATCCGGGAGCAGAATCAATTAAAGCAATTGAATTCTTTAAAATAAAAGCGGATGTTTTTATACCAGCTGCTCTGGGAAACCAAATCACCGCAGAAACTGCGCCGATGCTGAATGTAAAATTAATAGCAGAAGGTGCTAACGGGCCAACTAATTCTGAAGGTGAAAAAATTTGCATGGAGAAAGGAATCCAAATCATTCCGGATATTCTTTGTAATGCAGGAGGTGTAATTGGTAGTTACTTCGAATGGCTTCAAAATAAACGACAAGAAACATGGGAACTAGATGAAGTTAACTCAAGATTGAAAGTTAAAATGGCAAAATCATTTAATGAAGTGATTAAAACTGCCCAGGAATATAAAACAGATTGGAGAACAGCAGCGTACATTGTTGCAATTTCGAAAATTGAAACTGTTTATAAAGAACGTGGAATATTCCCATAAGGCTTTCAGACGGATTTTAAGCAAAACCCTCAACATCAATGTTGAGGGTTTTTTATTTCGCTTCATACTAAATAGTACTGTAGAAAGATAAATGCATTCCTTGTATCTTTATAAAATGAGGTGGGTATTGTTTTTGCTTATCATATATACAAGCATTGGCTGGGGCCAAAAATCATATTACCTCAAAGTCGAATCCACCACTGCTGAAAATCCTTTTACATCCATTTACTACAAGCCCTTTTTTTCAAATACAAAAGAAAGGGAAAAAGAGATTCAGAACTTGTTACTCCATCTATATGACAATGCCTATCTCAGTGCATCCATAGACAGTATCTTATACAGCACCCCTGTTCCGCCTAATAAATTTGATACAGCGTATGTTTATATTAATGCAGGTGCACCATATAAATGGGCTTATCTCAAAAAGGGAAATATAGATAAGGCAATCATGCAAGAAGCGGGCTTTAGAGAGAAATACTTCTTTGAGAAATTTTTTTCTTATAAAGAAGTTAAAAACATCCAAGAAAAGATCCTTACTTACTATGAGAACAATGGTTACCCATTTGCTTTTATCAAATTAGACAGCATTTACATTGAAAAAGAAAACATATCGGCTGTACTTAACTTACAGAAAAATAATTTAGTAAAAGTAGACAGCATCGTCAATAGAGGTGATGGCAAGATAGCACCCACCTACCTGCAAAATTATTTAGGCATACGAAATGGAAGCCTTTACAATGAAGGATATGTAAAAAATATAGGTGCGCGAATCAAACAACTTCCCTTCTTAAAAGAACGCATTCCCTATAGGGTATTATTTCAAGGGGAGAAAGCAAAAATAGAACTGTTCTTAGAAAAAAAACAAGCCAGCCAATTTGATGGAATAATAGGTTTATTGCCTAACAACAAAACAGGTAAGTTACTTTTCACCGGAGACGTATTATTAAAACTAAATAATGCATTTACCAGAGGGGAATTATTAGAATTAAACTGGCGCAGGTTACAAGCGGCAACCCAAGATCTTAAAGCTCGTTTTATCTTTCCATTTCTGCTTAAAAGCCCTTTTGGAACTGACCTAAGTTTTAAACTTTATAAAAAAGATTCTACCTATTTAGAAGTAAACCCCAACATAGGAATTCAGTATCAGCTCATAGGTGGCAACTATTTAAAAGCGTTTGTCAACCAAAGACAAATGACCCTGATCAATACGACAGGCCTAAAGTATATCACTACGCTTCCTGCTTACGCCGATGTATCTACCTCTCTCTATGGGGTCAGTATAAAATCAGAAAAGTTGAATTACAACATAAACCCCAGAAGAGGTTATTCATTTACAGGCACCGTAAGTGCCGGCAACAGGGTAATCAAAAAAAATGACAAGCTCAACGAAGCAGTATATGACAACTTAAAACTACGTTCGGTGCAATACAGCAGCGAAATAGAAGCAATGCTTTTTATCCCTATTAAAAACAGGGGTACCATTAAGATCGGCAATCAATCGGCTTGGCTGGAAAATTCAACTTTATTCTTAAACGACCTATACAGGATAGGGGGATTAAAAACATTAAGAGGATTTGATGAAGAATCTATTCTCGCATCCATTTATTCCATATTTACTCTTGAATATCGGTTCCTTTTCGAAGAAAACTCTTATTTATTTTTCTTTTCCGATGCTGCTTACTATGAGAACAGAGGTATCTCCTTTTCAGGCGACAGATACGACGCTCCATACAGTATAGGAACGGGTATCAGCTTTCAAACCAAAGCCGGTATCTTTTCAATTAATTATGCTTTAGGCAGTCAATATGGAAATGCAATAGACCTGCGCAGAGGGAAGGTGCATTTCGGCATTGTCAGTCATTTTTAATATTAGACAGATTAAAACATAATACGATTTAGAGTAATATATTTGCTAATCCTTCAAAACAACGAACCTGAAATGCTGTTATACATCCTGCTTTCGATAATTATCGTTATTTGCTTATACCTTGCCTGGAAAATCTCTACGCAGAACAACGAAGGCGTTTCTCAACAAATAAAACTATCCATTAGCGAAGGTATCATAGAGATAAAAGATGCTCAGAATAAAAACAATGTTGCCCAGGTAAAAGAAATAGGAGAGATCAATAAATCCATTAACGAAGAGCTAAATCGCTTTAAAGAATCTATTTCCAAAATGAGCGACCAGCAGATAAAAGAGACAAAAGACAATCTACAAACCAACTTTGAGAAACTCCAGAAAGATGTTGAAAACCGTTTAAACCTGATAAATGATAAAGTAGAAATGCGCCTGAGCAAAGGCTTTGAAGAGACCAACAAAACATTTACCAGCATTATAGAACGATT
>CAZCJN010000055.1:8425-10297 GCA_964498865.1 uncultured Bacteroidia bacterium | reverse complement strand
GAAGCAGAAAAAGAAGAGGCAAGGCGCTCATTTAAAAAAGATATACAAATACGTATCGACGAAACATCTAAATACGTTATTCCGGGAGTAACTGCCGAATACGCCATCATGTTCCTGACAGCCGAAGCAGTATTTGCAGAGATCAATGCATATCATCCTAAAGTAATTGAATACGCTCATCAAAGGCGGGTGTACATAGCATCTCCCACTACTCTATTCGCACTTATGAATACGGTGCAAGCAGTATTACGCGATGTAGAACGCTCCAAACAGGCACAGGTAATAAGAGAGCATTTAAAAGAGTTGAAGGTAGAGTTTGACCGTTACAAATTAAGATGGGAAAAACTTGCCTCTCATATTTCACAAGTAAGCAAAGATGTAGATGACATAAACACTACTACCAAAAAGATTTCTGATAAGTTTGAGAAGATCGATAAAGCAGAGTTGCCTGTAGATGAAAAACAAAAATTAATTTCGGAATAGAGCGTATGAAGTTGTCAATTAAAATATTATTTTTTGCTCTTCCTCTTTATATTTTAATTTCCGGCGCTGACTCCTGTAACAATAACAACACTTCTCGTACAAATAATTTTTCCGGTATTTATAAACCTGACCAGGAGATTCTGCATCCTCAATATGTTCTGTTTCACAGAACCACTACCACTACAGAGTTATACTTCAAAATAAACTCAAAGGAACTACTATATACTAAACAAAATAATAGCGAACAGTTTAATGCATATGTAAGCATACATTATAAGCTCATCTCTGCTTTTGAAACAAAAGACATTATAGATAGCGCTACCGTCCTTATCAGTGATATATTCTCTTCCAAACCCAAAGACCTGATCGGTAAAATAGATATAGGTGCTACATTCACCAATAATTACATGCTGGAAGTAACACTTACAGACTTAAATAAGAACAACAGTACAAAAGGGCTGATAGCCATTGAAAAAGCTAACAATGCAACAAGACAGAATTTTCTATTACTGCCTGCTGTGAGCAAAATACCTTTATTCAGAAACTATGTAGGAAAAGATGAGCGGTTTCTTCTACGCTATCAATCTTCGCCAGAAACAATTGTTCACGTAAGATATTATAATCGTGAATTCCCCTTGCCACTTCCACCTTTCTCTCAACATAACCCTACTCCATTCGAATACAAAGCAGATAGTATTTTTACATTAAAGATCAGTAACATAGATACGGTAGGATATCTTTTCCCAAAACAAGGCTTCTACCATATACAGGCCGATACCAACACCATTGAAGGCATAACAATCTTTCGGTTCGATGAAGATTTCCCCCATATAAAAAAGAATGACGATTTGCTTAAACCTCTTCGCTTTTTAACTGCACAACAAGAATACGAAAGCATGGAAAAGTATTCCAACAAAAAAGCTGCTGTTGATAGTTTCTGGCTCTATGCTGCAGGGGGAGCAGACAGAGCAAGGGAATTAGTTAAAAAATATTACAACCGTGTACAAAATGCTAATGAATATTTTTCGTCTTTTATAGAAGGCTGGAAATCAGACAGAGGGATGATCTACCTTGTGTTTGGACCTCCCAATGTAGTTTATAAGTCCTCTGTTTCAGAAAATTGGATCTATGGGGAGGAGAAGAATTTTAATTCGCTTAACTTTACTTTCCTAAAAGTTGATAACCCCTTTACTAATAATGATTACCGGTTAGATCGTTCGCAATTATATAAAACAAGCTGGCAAAATGCCGTTGAGATGTGGCGGCAAGGAAGAATTTATTCAGATAAATAATTATGAGAGATAATTTCAGAAAAAACAAAAAAGATTTTTCGTCCGCAACACATGGTGCCGGCAGAAAAGCAACCCGCCCTATTTGCGGCGTTCACCC
>CAZCJN010000055.1:0-8325 GCA_964498865.1 uncultured Bacteroidia bacterium | reverse complement strand
TTCGAGAGTGGAGAAATACCACTTATATTAATTCTTGACAGGATCACGGATGTGCGAAACTTAGGAGCCGTTGCCCGCAGTGCGGAATGCAGCGGAGTGCATGCCATTTTAATTCCTTCGCGTGGAAGCGGGCAAATAAACAGCGATGCCATTAAAAGTTCAGCAGGAGCGATTTTTAACATACCGATTTGCAGAAGTGAAAATTTAAAAACAGCTATTGAGGAATTAAAAGCAAGCGGGCTTAGAATCGTTGCCTGTACCGAGAAAACAGATACTATCATCTACAAAAATGATTTTACCGTTCCTACAGCTGTTATCTTGGGCTCAGAAGAAGATGGGATATCCGAAGAATATCTTAAGATGTGCGATATAAAAACCAAGATCCCTCTTTTTGGAAATACTGAATCACTTAACGTTTCGGTTGCTGCCGGTATTGTTTTATACGAAGTGATCCGCCAAAGGAATTTTGCAAAAGTGTAAAAGATAGAACTGTAAGATAATTTTTAGTAAAAGAACACAACATGATTTTACAACCGGATTTTCAAATACACTAAATCTCCTTCATAATTCAAAGTTTAACATCATTAACCTTTAGCTGACTATTTCATAAGAAAAATTAACAGTAAATTATTTTTTAATACTCAAAATCAAACAAATCCTTAAAATGTATATTCAATGCTTCTGTCAAACCAAGTAACGTTTTTAAGGTTGTATTAATTTTCCCGCTTTCTATTTTAGATAATAATTCCCGTGTAATACCACATTCAAAAGCAAGCTGTGCCTGAGAAACCTTTTGTTCTTTTCTCAATGCATTAATCTTTCTGCCTAATGCTGTTCTGAACTTTTGATCTCTGCGTGCTGACACAAAGGCAAAAGTTAGAATTGACAGAAATTTAATGTGAAACATATTTCACATGTCAAACTTTCTTTTACATTTGATTTCTTAATCAATAAATACAAACACAATGAAAACAAAACCAGTTTTTTTAGTCGCAACAATAGTTGCAGCCATGTCTTTTACAGCCTGTCAAAAGGAAATTTCCAATTCCTCCGTCACTCCCGGCATAAGTATGGCTCCGGTATCAAGTGAGAGAGGAATCCTTAAGTTCAAAGACAAGGAAACAATGAACAAAACAATTCAAGAGCTTCAGCAAAAAAGCATCGTAGATGTTACTCAATGGGAGAAGAACCTAAATTTCACATCTCAGTTCTCAGTTTTTAACGAGGTTACCAACCAGGAAAACCTGCATGAAGAAAAATGCATAAAGTCAGGCGAAAAGTCGGTAGAACACTCCGATTATTACTTTACCATTATTAAAGAAAATATACTCAAAGAAGTAACATACGAGGATGGAACGACCTCTTACGATTACAATATTTTTGATGCAAGTGTTGTGAATGTAATTAATAAGGAAGGTTTGGTGGTAATTAATAATGTGCTGCACCAATATGCCGACAATAAACTTAAAACCACCCCTTACAACGGCAATGCAAGTATTATTGCCATTAAAGCAGCCTCTAAGACAAACGAACATGTTACAGTAACAGAGTATTCCCTGGTTCGGGATTCTAAAAATCCAACAACAGCGTCATCTTATTATTGGAGTTTAAATACAAATTGGAAAACTGCTGGTAAACTCAGGGCGAGAATGCATACAGATGGTTATTCAAACTCTTCAGGATATTCCTCTAACACCATTGTATGGCAGGTGAATATTGATTTTCAAAAAAAGAATTTCTGGGGTAACTGGGTGTATAATGATTTTACCTGCTGTGCCTTGACAGGTAACTGGCAATATCGTTATGGGGTATCAAGAAACAGCACTCCTTTCACCTGCAATACATATTATCGAATGAATCCGTTCAGCACCACCCCTATTACATACACTTACTCAAATTACTGGCCAAGCATAAATAAACTTACGGTAAAATTAGAGCCGAATGGAACTTGGTTTGCAAGCTCGGGAGGGTATGACACTTTCTGCGATGCGGTAAATGTATATACCTATTCTTTTTCGGCAAATTTATGTGCTATAAGTGGAGCTTTGACACTTAGTCGTTAGTTTTGAATTTAAGAGCCGGCAAATCCTGCCGGCTCTTTATTATTACAATATATTAAACATATTTGCGTTCATTTGATTTATATAGAACTAAAATAATTGGATTGCTAAATGAAAAAGATGTTTTTACCTGATTTATTTTTTTTAAAGCCAACGTACTTAATAGCGATCATCAGTCTTACTATCTTTTTTTTAAATTCCTGCACTAAAAAGCTTGATTACGATTTTAAAGAACAGCCGAAAAAACTAATTATCAATTCCATTTTAACTCCGGATAGTTTGCTTAAAGTATATGTAAGCAGTACTCAAAATATTTTAAAAGCTGATACTATTATTATTGATAATGCCCTTGTGCTTTTATATCAAAACAATGTTTTGTATGATACCTTAACTTACCATGGCAAAGGTTTGTATATGCCAAAGAATGATCTTTACCCCTGTGAACGCTGCGTATATAAAGTTATTGTAAAAGCAAGCGGTTATCCGGATGCAGAAGCCGAAGATAAAATGCCTGTACTCAATCTCGGCTATGATGTACATATAACATATCCTTCCGGTTATGACCAAAATAATGAACCCATAGGTTTATTCGATCTTACATTTAAAGATCCTGCAGGAGAAAAAAATTATTATGAGTTGATGATTTATTTTAAAGAGTTTGGCAACAATAAATACAGTTATTTAACCTGGTCAGATATTAAAACAGACGATAAGATACTGAAAGATGAAGGAGATATGGATTATTATCAGAATGCTTCTGGCATATTAATTTCAGATAAACTTTTTAATGGACACAACATTTCTATTAAATTTAAAATATTGGGACAAATATTTAATATTCCTGGAATTCCAACGAAAGATGCATTTGTTGTATTACGAAGTGTATCAGAATCATATTATAAATACAAAAAGTATTTGTTGCGTCATCTTTATAATCAGAACAACTCTAATTCTTTGGATGACCCTTTGCATCTTTTGTTTTCAAGCGAGCCAAGCAATATGTACACTAATATCAATAACGGTTATGGAATCTTTGTGGGGTATTCAGGTGTAATGAAGCAGGTGAGGTTGAATTAGACCGCTCTCTTACCTGCCCGTTCGGTCCGGAGGGCTCCTTTCGGAGCAGGCGGGTCTCCCCACAAGGGAAGAAGATTGGGCGATAAAGAAAAGTATAACAATAAAGATGCATATATACATCACCTCTCTTTTTTTAGTAATAGCAGGTTCTCTGTTTTCTCAACGAAACACGATAAGCGGTTATGTACGGGATGCTCAAACTGGAGAAATAATCATTGGCGCAGTTATTTATCATTCGGCAACTAAAACAAGTACGAGTTCTAATGATTTTGGTTTTTATTCCTTATCTCTCCCGGCAAGCGATTCTCTTTCTATTGTATGCGGTTTTGTAGGATATAAAAACGATACAATAAAGTTATCGGCTGAAAAAGCTGAGGTGAAATATAATTTTAAATTATCTCCAAATACTTTCTTAAAAGAAGTAACCGTTTCTGATAAACGAACTGTGCACGATATGAATAAAATAAGTACAGTTGAGCTCACTGTGGATGAGATAAAAAAAATTCCGGCGCTGATGGGAGAGACAGATGTATTAAGAGCCTATCAATTAATGCCCGGCATTCAAAGCGGAAAAGAAGGCACCAGCGGCTTGTATGTACGAGGAGGCAGTCCGGATCAAAATCTTTTTCTGGTGGATGATATACCCCTCTATTATGTAAATCACATAGGAGGCTTTGTTTCTGTTTTTGATGTTAACTCTATTAATAGTATAACCTTGTACAAAGCAGGATTTCCGGCAAGGTACGGCGGGCGCTTGTCCTCTGTGATGGATATACGTTTAAAAGATGGCAATGATCAAAAGATAAAAAGGAATTTTACATTCGGCATTTTATCAAGTAAATTAAGTTTTGAGGGCCCGCTGAAAAAAGATAAAACCACGTTTTTAATTTCAGGAAGAAGAAGCCTGTTTGATTTATTTACAAGAGCATTAACACGATTGCAAACCTCCGGAAAATTCGGTGGAGGATATGCTTTTTATGATCTAACGGGGAAAATAACTCATAAAATAAATGACAATAATAAATTATATTTCAGTGTATATGGAGGGGGAGATAATATTTTTCTCAGGTCAACAAATGAATCCGATGATTTAAAGGGTAAAACATATAAATACCGTTACAGGGCAAATATCAAATGGGGGAATTTTTTAAGCACGTTGAGATGGAATCATATTTTCTCACCTAAACTTTTTTCAAATACCACTATCGGGTACACCCGATTTTTTTACACAAATAAATTATTTGCACAAGAAACAGATGTAGCTGCCTCTAAGATCACACGCACTTACAACGCAAGCTTTCTTTCCGGTATTTCAGACATAACAGGCAAATCCGATTATTTTTTCTATCCTAACAATAGGCATAGTATCCGGTTTGGCGCCGAAGTCACTTCTCATTTTTTCAACCCCGGCATTAATATTGAAAAATTTGAAAACAAATCTTCACCCGATAGTTCCAGTATAGCCGGATCATCAGATAAGAAGTTAGCCTATGAGGGAAAATTATATATAGAAGATGAGTATAAAATAAATTCCCGCATGTCTGTAAATGCCGGTATTCATGGAAACATTTATACTATAGAGAACAGTTATTTTATTTCTGCACAGCCAAGAATATTGCTGAACTACAAGCCTTTTGAGAAATTCTCTATAAAGGCAGCATACAGCAATATGCAGCAGAACATGCACCTGCTTTCTAATTCAGGTGCAGGGCTCCCTACCGATCTGTGGGTGCCGGCAACACAAAAGGCAATGCCCGAGAAATCTGACCAGTTTGTTATAGGAATAAATAAAACGCTGAGCGAAAAATCAGGAATTGAACTTTCTGTTGAATCCTATTACAAAACACTTTCGCATCTGATCGAGCTGAAAGAAGGCGAATCATTTTTTTCAACCAATACAACTTGGGAAAACAAAATTGAAACTAACGGAACGGGAGAGGTATATGGAGCAGAGTTTTTATTGCAAAAAAAACAAGGCAGGTTTAACGGTTGGATTGGATATACTATTTCTAAAAATATGCGTCGGTTTGAAAACCTGAATCAGGGCAATTCATTTCCATATCGTTATGACAAGCGACATGATATTTCAGTAGTGGCAAATTACGATATAAATGAACATTTTTCTGTTTCTGCCACATGGGTGTATTCTACCGGAAATGCCATTACGCTGCCCGTAATGGAATATGGAATTATTACTGATGATTTAAAAACAGGATTTGGTTATACTACTAATGAAATTCATGTTTACACAGAACGTAACGGGTACAGAATGCCAGCCTATCATAGATTGGATGCAGGGTTAAATTACAAGAAGCAAAAAAGAAAAGGAGAAAGTATTTGGAGCCTGAGTGTTTATAATTTATACAACCGCCAGAATCCGTACTTCCTGTATTTTGAAAAAAGTGGTAATAAACGCGAGCTTTATCAGTTGAGCTTATTTCCTATCATTCCTTCTTTCAGTTACAGCTATGTGTTTTAGTTTAGCTGAATTTTTCATCATTAATACCGAATTCTCTAACTTATAATATCCAGTAGACCTTTTTCATAATTCAAAGTTTATAATACCTACTCGTATTATTACTCACTACTTCCAGATTCTTACTTTTCTAATCAATCCTTAGGTTTTCTTATTTCAAACGGAACTACAAGTTTAACTGCTATGTTTCTACCCATGTTATAAACCCCTGTCCTGCCCGTTGCATAATTTTCAGGCAGGTATTTAAGTCGGCTCAAATGGTTTTGGTAGGCAACGTCGGTTATATTATTAATGTTAATAGAAAAAGAGAATAACTCTTTTGTTTTTGTTGTTAATTGAGCCCCTATTCCTAAATTAAGAAGAACATAAGAATTGGTTTTTGTTTCAGTTCCATAGGCATAATAAATCTTATTTTGTTTCAGGTATACTTCCGCTTCTGCTTTCACAAAAAGATTTTTCAGCATAGTACCCCATTTATCTTTTTCTGCTTTCAGTTGAGATATGAATTTAGGAGATGGAGTAAATGGCAAATACTTCGTAGAGTCGCTTGCATTTTTCTGCATGGCATTCACTATAGAGAATGAGTTCTCGAAGTGGAGCCAGTCTAAAGGATGGGGATGTACATCTACCGTAACTTCACCACCAATAAAACTTGCCGAACCTTGGTTGTATTTAAAAGTGGGGATTGGATTGGAAATATCCACGATAGAATCTCCTCCTAGAACACTATTGAGTTTTTTAAGATAAATGAAATTAGAAATCGAATTAGTAAAAAAATTTATCTCGGTAGTTACATGCTGTGAGTTAATTCCAAAGGAATAATCGAACTCCAGGTTAGTTTCAGCTTTCATGGAAGGATTGCCTATTTCATAGCGGGATGTTCCTTCATGCTCGCCGTTTGAACCTAACTCGGCAATATTAGGAGCACGAAAGCCTCTTGACAAATTGGCTTTCATAAATACTTTTCCAGAAAACAAATAGGAGAATCCCAAGCTTCCGGATAAAGCTGAAAAATGACTTTTAAAGCCTTTAAACTGTAAGTAAGAATTGCTGTCGAGCAAGGTGACAGGAATACCATTGTCATTCACATAGAGTTGTTTTCCATTTTCAGTTCTTAGATCATAACGAAGCCCCGTTGTCATACTTACTTTTTCATTGAATGATTTTTGAGTGGTGAAGAAACCTCCCATATCAAACAAGGAATACTCCGGAATTAAAAATTCTTTTCCCTTATTAAGGGAATTTTGGTACATACCACTAAGACCAAAAGAGCTTTTCCAATTGTTATGTTCAGGCAAAAGGTACTGCATGCTATAATTAAAACTATTAAGTAAAAAATACAAACCATAATCGGCAGGATTAAAAACATCTGTAAATTCTTTTCGCCTGTTCTGCTGAAACCCGAATACAGATTTAACACTTCCGTTACCAATGACAAAATTGCTATTCAATGCCGCCTTATAATGTTGTACGTCCTGGTAAGGAACGCCTATGGAATAAGATTTCATTTCATTATCCCCAACAATGGTATTAACCGCTACCGTATCATTAAGCACCAGTGGCTCTACAAATTTTCCTGTTAAACTATCACGCTCTCCTTCCACTATGCCCGGAGTTAAGTGATACGCGCTAAAATGTAAATGGGAATAACCCCATGATCGGTTCAAACCTAAAATTCCACTAAATGTATTTTCCTTAAATCCGGATCCGAAAACATATCCGTCGTATTGATTATGATAAGCATGTGCTTGTTTCTTGCTATAGCGCAGATCATAAATAAATCCTTTGGTATTACCACTGAAATTACCGGACAAGCCCACCTGACCATTATTGCTTTGATAGGTTGCTAATGCATTTCCCTGTATAGTTCCCTCCGGCAAGGTTGGAAAAGAGATCATATTAATGACCCCTGCCATAGCATCAGAGCCATAGACCAAGCTCGACGGTCCTTTTAGTATCTCGATTCTATTGACAGAGAACTCATCGATCTCTATACCGTGCTCACTACCCCATTGCTGTCCTTCCTGGCGAATACCATCGTTCATCACCACAACCCGATTATAACCCAACCCCCTTATAACAGGTTTTGAAATACCCACCCCCGTAGATAATTGAGACACACCGGGTACTTTGGCAATAGCATCAATAATATTAGAAGAGCTATTCTGTAATAATTGTTCATGGGGCACTACAGCAATAGGGGTAGGAACTTTTTTCTGATCGGAAGAATGGGTAACACCTGTAATAACTACCTCCGACATTTCAGTAACTGATCGTTCCAAGATAAAATCTACTACAGTGGTTGCAGTTAGATCGATTGTTTCAGTTAAGGTAGCATACCCTACCCCCGTTACTTTAACCAAACTTTTTGCAGCCGGTAAATTATCTATGGAATAAGTACCATCGGCTTTCGTGAGTGTACCGATCTTTAAATCGGGAAAGTAAACAGATATACCCACGAGCATTTCTTTGGTATCCTTATCTGTTACTTTTCCGGTAAGTTTTATTTTTCCAGGCTCGGCAAATGAAATAGAATAAACAACAGAGAATATAATAAAGAATATTTTTTTCATAAAAATTAAAATTAGTCAGTTAATACTCTGCTTGAAAAAAGGCTTAAGATAACTGAGCTGCAAGGGGAGGCGCCCGCAACTGACCATATGAAAAAATAAAAGAATCGGAATACTCTGTTAAAAATAAGGTATAAGAATA
>CAZCJN010000054.1:0-14580 GCA_964498865.1 uncultured Bacteroidia bacterium | reverse complement strand
AATCTTAAATAACGACCTTATAACCAATCCCCTTAACAGTTGTAATAATATCTTCTGATATTTTAGAACGTAATTTTCGTATATGCACATCAATAGTTCTACCCGCCTTAGGCGTTATCTCTTTATGCCATATCTCTTTAAATATCTCTTGCCTTGTAAATACCTTTTCCGATTTAGAAGCTAATAAGTGAATTAATTCAAATTCTTTCCTAGGCAATATAATTTGGTTGCCCTTGTAATAAACCATATACGTATTCCGATTTACAGTAAGTGGCCCTGAGAAACGACTTGTATTTATACTGGATTCTTGGTATAAATCTGAAGATATACTTAGTGATTTTATTTGAGCAATTAAATAATTCTCATCTACCGGTTTTTTTATGTACTCATTTATATTTCCATTCAACTCCAAAGATGAATCACTATTATATAGCATAAAAAGGTAGGCCTGTTTAAGTGATGGTATTTTCTTAATTAGCAATACCAATTCATTAGAAGATATTTTAGAGATACTATCATCTACCACCACGACGTGTGCATTAAATTTTTCTGCTTTATAGAGTGCCTCAATGCCATCAGAAGCATAAATAACTTGATAGTCAAGGTTATTTAATTTTTTAGATAAAATATCTGCTAAACCAAGATTTGGTGTAGCTACCAATACATTACATTCTTGTTTATTCATATTTTGTAGTTATAGTGCTATTGGATAAGTGTTTTTCTACCATGGGCAGTAAAATGGAAAATCTCACTGGTTTAGAAACATAATCATCACCCGACATACCGGCATTCATAGCTTGATATTCATCTTGGGTGGCACTCAAAAATATAAGGGGAATATCTTTGTGTGTATCATGGCTTTTAAGAATTTTGCACATGATTATTCCGTCCATATCAGGCATCATGATGTCTGCAATAATTAAATCAGGTAGAAAAATTTTTACTTTTTCAATGCCATCCATTCCTGTTCCGGCACCATCTACTTCATACCCATTTTTAATAAAATTGTAAGACAAAAACTCTATTACATCCGGTTCATCATCTACAATTAATATTTTTTTCTTTTTGTTGGTTTCCATTGTTTCTTTTTAACAAATCTATTCTTAAGAAAATAAGTGAATGTTTGCCTGATGTTAATTTTCGGTTAAATAGAAATAGGAAAAATTTAACATACTTTGTTTATGGGCAATAACAGTAGTTCTTAATTTTGAATAAATAATAGGTTTCAGTCTTAATGAAATTTATAAACAACAATAAACCGGCATTTTTTGTAACTACCTAATAAAATGGCAAAAATTCATAAATAAAAAAATAAACTTGCTGGTTCTCCGTAAAAAATCCTCCTAAATTCTTATCTTACTGAATATGAAATTGAAGTATATACCGAGAGAAATAAGCTGGTTATCATTTAATGAGCGTGTATTGCAAGAGGCAATAGATAAAACGGTTCCACTTATTGAACGTATTAAATTTTTGGGAATATTCTCCAGCAACTTAGATGAATTTTTTCGCGTTCGGGTGGCTACCCTCAAAAGGATGTCGGATTTCAAGAAAAAAGCAAAACTCGAAATAGGGGAAAACCCAAATAAACTCATCAAACAAATACATAAAACTGTATTAAAACAACAAACCCGGTTTGATGAAACATATAAAGAAATCATTAAAGAACTTGCCTCACATAAGATATTTATCGTTAATGAAAAACAATTAGACAAAGAGCAAGCCCAGTTTGTAAAAAAATATTTTTATGAAACCGTACTTCCTACCCTAGTACCTATTATGATCGATACGGCACCTAAATTTCCTTATTTAAAAGACCGCGCTATTTATTTAGCCGTAAAATTTTCAGGAAAAAATGAAAATATTTTTAAATACGCACTCATACAATTACCTACAGATACACTTTCTCGTTTTTTAGTATTACCTAAAAAGGAAGAAAATAAGTATATCATTCTTTTAGATGATGTAATACGTGTTTGTTTAAAAGCTGTATTCTCCTCTTTAGATATTGAAAAAGCAGAAGCCTATACTATTAAACTTACGCGCGATTCTGAACTTGAAATTGATACCGACCTTTCGAAAAGCATATTCGAAAAAATGGAAAAGAGTTTAAAGCAAAGAAAAAAAGGGAAGCCTGTACGCTTAGTCTACGACAGCAACATACCAAAAGAGCTACTTAACTTTATCAGCAAAAGGCTAAAAATGAAAAAATCTGAGAACCTTATTGCCGGAGGGCGTTATCATAATTTTAAAGACTTTATAAATTTCCCTAAAATCGGGAACAGAGAGTTGCAATACGCTACTCAAAAACCACTATTGCATCCGGCCCTTGAAAATGCCAAAAGTATATTCAGTGTTATACGCAAAAAGGATATACTATTAAGCTACCCTTATCAATCATTTCATCATATTATTGACTTGCTGAGAGAAGCCTCAATAGACCCTAAAGTTATATCCATCAAAATAACCTTATATCGGGTAGCAAAAAACTCTAACATCATATCTGCCCTTACAAATGCAATTAAAAACGGAAAGTCAGTTACAGTAGTAGTGGAGTTGCAAGCAAGGTTTGATGAAGAAGCAAACCTCTTTTGGGCAAACCAGTTAAAAGAAGAAGGTGCCAATATAATTTACGGAGTTCCTAACTTAAAAGTGCATTCTAAACTATTTCTGATAACCAGAAAAGAGGAGGGTAATTTTGTAGACTATGCACACATTGGTACAGGAAATTTCAACGAAGATACCGCTACGTTATACTGCGATCACGCGTTGCTAACAGCTGATGAGCGTATAACAAAAGAAGTAGCAAAAGTTTTTCATTTCTTTAATAATAATTTTAAAACAGGCAATTACAACCATCTCATCGTCTCTCCTTTCTTCATGAGAAAAAAATTCATTAAGCTGATAAATAAAGAAATTGAAAGTGCTGAAAAAGGAAGAGAAGCATACATCATCCTTAAATTAAATTCACTGGCAGATAAAGAGATCATAAAAAAAATATACGAAGCAAGTGAAGCGGGTGTAAAAATAAAACTCATTATCCGCAGCAATTGTTCTTTAATACCTGATCATGAAAATATAGAAGCAGTAAGCATTGTAGACAAACTGCTTGAACACGCACGGGTATTTGTTTTTTGTAACGAAGGGGATGAAAAGATATATTTGTCCTCTGCAGATTGGATGTTTCGAAATTTCGAACAACGAAACGAGATTGCCGTCCCTATTTATGATAAAAGGATTAAAAAAACATTGAGGAAAATTTTAGATATTCAACTTAGCGATAATACAAAGGCAAGAATATTTGATATATCACAAAACAATAATTATAAATTTGCTAAAGAGGGGGAAAAGAAAATTCGATCACAAGAAGAAATTTATAATTATTTTAAAAATCAATCAGTAATCAATTGAGGTTTGCATCCATAGATATCGGTTCTAATGCCGTACGCCTATTACTATCCGATGTAATAACTGGAAAAGGGAGTATCGTCTTTAAAAAAGCAGAGTTAGTACGCGTTCCTCTAAGACTAGGAGAAGATGCTTTCACTAAAAAAAGAATAAGTAAGGATAAAATTAAAAGGCTCGTAGCTTCTATGAAAGCCTTTAGAAATTTAATAGATGCTTTTCAGGTAAATTCTTATAGAGCATGTGCCACTGCCAGTTTGCGCGAAGCAAAAAATGCAAACAATATTGTTAAGAGAGTGTGGCGTGAAGCAAGAATTAAAATTGAGGTAATAGATGGCAGGACAGAAGCAGATCTCATCTACTCTAATCATGTTGAGGAAACACTCGATAAAAAGAAGTCTTATTTATATATAGATATTGGTGGAGGAAGCACGGAGCTTACTTTATTTTCTAAAGGAAAAAACATTGCTTCACAATCATTTAATATAGGGACCATACGTTTACTTCATAGAAAAGTAAGCAATAAGTACTGGGATTTTTTTCGTGAATGGATTAAGCTGGAAACCAAAGATACACGCCCTATAATAGCTATAGGTTCCGGGGGAAATATCAATAAAATGTATAAGTTATTAGAAAAAAAGAACAATAAAAGTGTTTCTTATAAAAAATTAAAAGTCCTTGCAAAAAAAATAGAGTCTCACACGTATGAACAAAGGATAAAGTTACTAGGCTTGCAGGCTGACAGAGCAGATGTAATTGTACCTGCCTCAAAAATATTACTTACTGTAATGAAAGCTGCTAATATTGATGAAATCATTGTACCACAAATAGGATTGGCGGATGGACTCATACATTATCTTTATGAAGAATACAGAAGAAGGAGTAAAAACAAAAGAAAGAAGAATGGATTTAAAAAATAAAAAAAACCATGGAGCTATTATTATTTAATAGTGCCATTTTGTTCAGCTTCTTTATTGTATTGGGTTTGTCTCCACAACCAATAAATCATACCAATCGCACCTATAACAATAAAAACAATATTAACATTACGATTAGGGCCTTCCATCACACGAAAAGACCATTCGAAACACTGTTGAAGTTTAGCCATAAGGCCTGCCCAGGTAAAAAGTAGCATAAGTTTAATTTTTGATTAGCAAATGTAAAAATTTTAAATACACCTATATCAACATAAATAAAAACATTCATTAAAAATGCTCGTTGGATTTCTTAAGCATAATCGATCACTTTCCATTATTGTGCTACCCATATTAATTATTGCATTATGGATATATGGTTTTTTTCACCTTACCGCCCCCTCTATTGAACATTCAGCAGCTCTATATAAGCTAGTAATTAACAGTGTTGGAAAATACCCCCTTCTCATCACTACTATTTCTTTCTTACTGATCTTTTCTGAAGCCCTACTTATCAATTATATTATTCGTGAAAATGAGATTATTCACACCACATCATATCTTCCTGGTGTTATATATATGATATTAATGAGCTTACAACCGGAGATGTATTCATTACACCCCATAGTAATTGCCAACTTATTTATGTTATTGGCCCTTCACGTGCTAATACAAACCTATCGCAAAGAGACATCTTATTCAATGTCATTTGATACTGGCTTTTTTATTGCCATGGCATCACTCTTCTATATACCATCCATTATATTTGTTCCATTGCTTTGGATTGGCTTGATAACACTAAAACCATTTATTTGGCGTGACTGGATAATATCATTGATGGGGATTATTGTACCATGGCTATTCATTATATTTTATTATTTCTGGATCGATGATATGGCAACATTACAAAAAGATGCTCTTTATTATACACTTATCGCTCCTCAAAAATCATTTGCCAACATTCGTTTTTCCCTACCTGAAGCAATACAATTGGGAGTATTATTAATATCATCATTTTTCGCATTTACACATTTGCTTCTTTACAGCTCTGGGAAGAGTTCCATGCGCACTCGTAGCAATAATATAATTATGATGGCCTTTTTTATACTTTCGATTATTTCTATATTCTTAGCTCCCTATTATTCAATTTCACACCTCTCCTTTTTAGCTATACCATTCACGGCTTTTTTCTCTAACTACTTATTAGCTGCTAAAAAACAATGGATAGCCGAAACCTTACTATTACTGTTAATTATTTCTGTATTTCTTAACCAGTATATTAATTAAATTTGAGCATGAAATTTGGCATAGTAATATTCCCCGGCTCTAATTGCGATCAGGACATGATTTATGTACTGCGCAAAATAATGAAACAAGAGGTAGTTGAACTTTGGCATAAAGATACCAACCTTCAAAAATGCGATATGATCATTCTCCCCGGAGGATTTTCATATGGAGATTATTTGCGTTCAGGCGCCATTGCACGCTTCTCTCCCATTATGGAAAAGATTATTGAATTTGCAAATAAAGGTGGATATGTAATGGGAATTTGTAACGGCTTTCAGATTCTATGTGAAGCTGGCTTGTTACCGGGCGCCCTTTTACATAATAATGATAGGAAATTTCATTGCAAGAATGTTTATATAAAATCAGAAAATAATGATACCCTCATTACTTCTTTAATACCTAAAGGCAAAGCATTAAAAATACCCATCGCACACGGCGAAGGCAATTATTACATCGATACTGAATCATTGGCGAAGATGAATACCAATAAACAAATTTTGTTCAGGTATTGCGATGAAAAAGGAAATATTACCTCTGAAGCAAATCCTAATGGCTCCTTAGAAAATATAGCCGGAATATGTAATGAAGGGAAAAATGTTTTTGGCATGATGCCCCATCCCGAACGAGCAGCTGATCCAGAATTAGAAAATACTGATGGTAAATTGCTATTCGAATCTATTCTGAATTTGGTCCACGCTTAAGCGAGTAAACGTTTCACATCCTTACCTTTTTTTATCATTTCTCTTATATACGTAGAAGAAATGTCTAATAAAGGAGCTTTTATAAAACTTACATGTTCATGTTTAAAGATGGCATCTAGCTTCTTCGTGATTTTGGCACTTCTCGGATATACATAGATTTTGTAATCTTCTAAAATGTCTTTATAATTCTTCCACTTATGAAATACATAGAGATTATCAGCACCCATAATAATTACAAATTCATGTTGTGGATATTTTTTCCTTAACACTTTTAAAGTATTTATTGTATAAGATGGTTGCGGTAATGAAAACTCAATATTGCTTACTTTGACTTCAGAATACTTTTTGACTGCCCTTTTAACCTTTTTCAACCTTTCTTTTTTATCTGCTAATAAATTTTTATCCTTTAAAGGATTATGAGGTGAAACAATTAACCATACTTGTTCCAGATCAGTACACGCAATCATATATTTTACTATAGCAATATGTCCTTTGTGAATAGGATTAAATGAACCAAAGAACAAGCCTATCTTCATGTGTGTTTAAAACAAAAATGGATTATTTATTTTTTGCTAAGAAAAATTGCAACTAATTGCTCAGTTTCAGCACAAGCCTTTTCAAGATGATCATTTAAAATAATTTTATCAAATTGATCGGCAACTAATAATTCTTGCTTTGCTTTTGAAACTCGTTTTGCCAAGCTCTCCGGACTTTCAGTTTGTCGTTGTTTTAATCGAAGCTCTAAAATTTCTATAGAAGGTGGCATAATAAACAACGCATAAGATTGCCTGCCATATTTTCTTTTCAAATTAACACCTCCTTGTACATCTAAATCAAAAATCACGTGCTTGCCACTGTCCCATATCCTCGTAAGCTCAGATTCTAATGTTCCATAAAATTGTCCCGGGTAAACTTCTTCCCATTCTACAAATTCATGCTTCTTGATCTTTTCCTTAAAATCCACAACAGACATGAAATAATAATCCTTCCCATCTACCTCATTAGGGCGTTTAGCACGTGTACAGGCAGAAATGGAGAATGCAAGTTGTTCAGGAAATTTTTTTAATATATGCTGAACAATAGTTGTTTTACCTGCTCCTGATGGTGCTGAAAATATGATAAGCTTTCCTTGCATTCAAACTATTGCTTATAATACATTATTAAGTTGTTCTTTAATTTTTTCCAACTCGTCTTTCATTTGCACAACTGTTTTTTGAATAGTAGCATCATTGGCTTTAGAGCCAATAGTATTTATCTCTCGTCCAATTTCTTGAGCTATAAAGTTGAGCTTTCGCCCACATTCATCTTCGGCCATTGTTTTAAGAAAATAATCACAATGTGTTTTCAAACGCACTTTTTCTTCAGTAATATCTAATCGTTCAACGTAATAGATCAGTTCTTGTTCAAAACGATTGTTATCGATCTTATCAGTCTGTTCTAAAACCTGCTTTCTTATTTTTTCTTTAATGGAAGGTATTCGTAAAGCATCCATACTTTCGATTTGTACAAGAAAGCTATTAATGTATTCTATTCTTTTTCTTAAATCTTTTTCCAATGCTTTCCCTTCAGAAATTCTGAATTCTTCGAGTGCCTTTAATGTTTTTTTTATAACTGATAGTATCTTTATCCATTCATTTTTATCAAGCTCTTTTTTTTCCGGTTTTAATACATCAGGCATTTTTAAAATAGCATTTAGCAACTCACTGTCATCTATCTTTAATGATTTACATAAATCTTTTAACTGTTTATGGTGGCTGACAAATGCCGGTTTATTTATAATTGCTAACGGTTCTTCATCAGAAGAGTTAACAGATATAGAAACATCTACCTTTCCTCTTTTTAGAATATCAGAAATGAGGGATCTTATTTCATTTTCTTTTTCTCTATATGTAGAGGGTAATCGAAAATTAATATCCAGCGACTTACTGTTTACAGAACGTGCTTCTATGGATATTTTTTTTCCTTTAAGTAGTAGATTAGCTTTTCCATAGCCGGTCATTGATTTAATCATAGTAGCGCTAAGGTACAAATATCAGAGATTTATATATTCGTCTTTATTCTTATAATATATGATTGATTTACGCAGCGATACGGTAACCCTTCCTTCAAAAGGTATGCTAGAAGCCATGATGAATGCTAAGGTAGGTGACGATGTATTTAAAGAAGACAATACCATTAATCAATTAGAAGAACGCACTGCAAGGCTCTTCGGAATGGAGGCAGGATTATTTTGTCCATCGGGCACCATGACCAACCAAATTGCCATTAAAGTACATACCCAACCCGGCGAAGAGGTTATCTGTGATAAGCATGCACATATTTATATTAATGAAGGAGGAGGAATTGCATTTAATTCAAACGTTCAAGTAAGACTAATTGAGGGTGATAGGGGAAGGATATCTGCCGAACAAGTAATCGACAATATTAACCCTACTCACGATTGGCTTCCAAGAACCTCTTTGGTTTCTTTAGAGAATACACTTAACCGAGCAGGAGGAAGTTACTATACTCTGAAACCAATCAAAGAAATTTACGAAGCTTGTAAAAAACATAACTTAAAACTCCATTTAGATGGAGCGCGCATTTTCAATGCATTGGCAGAAGCAGGAGAAAAGCCTGAGGAGCATGGTAAGTACTTTGATTCCATATCCATTTGTTTTTCAAAAAGCCTAGGTTGCCCTGTAGGATCCGTTCTAATAGGAAATACCGATTTTATAAAAAAAGCAAGAAGGGTAAGAAAAGTATTTGGTGGTGGCATGCGCCAAGCCGGGTTTTTAGCCGCTGCTGCTAATTATGCACTCGATAATAATATAGAAAGGTTAAAAGAAGATCACTTACGAGCACAAAAAATAGCAGAAGTTTTAAAACAAACGCCATATATAAAAGAACTCCTTCCTGTGGAAACAAATATTCTAATATTCTCTTTAAAGAATATGACAAGCGAAGAATTTCTAAAAAAATTAGGTGAGAAAAATATTAAAGCTGCCGGATTTGGAAAATACACCGTCCGTTTTGTTACCCATTTAGATTTTAACGATGTGATGCTTAAGGAAACAGTAGATGCTTTAAAGTCGATCTCATAGAACTAAACTGCTTCTTTCTGGTATTATCTCGCTTCTCTCTCAGCCATTTTAAAGCATTGTTTCTGTTATTAAACACCTTTCTATGTGCTGATCTATTGTAAAAATTCATGAACAACATAATTAATAAGCGTATAGGAAGAGACTCAATAATAATAGCAGAAGCATATATAACTTGTTGCGACCTACCATCTCTATGTAAATGTTTCATTACTTCATCACTGGGGGTATGATATCGATCAAATACGGCCATCACTCCTACTTTGTCCCCCTTACCCATCTCCTCAAGAACATTAAAAAGCTGCACTACATCGTCAACTTGTAGCTCCTCGGAATTAAATTCAATTAAATAAATTCTGTCTTCTATTAATTGAATTGATAATGCCCTGTAATTGTGTTTCATGCATAAAATGAAATTTTATAGGCAGTTTATAAATATGGCTGATGACGTAAAGATATTTTTTTATCCTAACGAACAAATAAAATTCTATTCTATTAAATCAGGTGTTTTTATCTCGAACCTCCCTAAGCCAGTCCATGGCTTTATCTCTGTTGCTAAAAACTTGTCTATATGCAGCTCTATTGTAAAATTTCATGTAAAACATCATTACTAAACGTACTGCTATTGATTCCACAACAATTGCAGAAGCATAAAGTACTTTTCCAGGGCGGGGATTTGTATTAATATAGGCCATTATCTCTTCGTTAGGCGTCATTGCCCTATCAAACACATTCATTATTCCCATTTTTTTTCCATTTCCCATTTTTTCCAATTCATCATATAGTTCTTGTATATCACTCAATACCATTTCCTTACCATTATAATCTACTAATGCTATTCTTTCTTCAATAGATATAATAGAAAATCGTTGAAATTCCTTTTTCATGCATAAAATTAGTTTTAGTTACTCTGTTTATGTTATGAGGTTATAGTTGTAAAGGTATTTTTTTTCATGAAAGAGCAAAAAACCTAATATACACCCTCATTATTAATAACGCTTGCTATGAAACTATTGTTATCTTTGCGGCAATTAGAAGAGTACTCAGTATATTTTGTCACACCGATTTATTTTCTACGGCAGGCACTGTACTACATACTGCCGTAATTTTCTACAAAACATAACACCATTTAATCATAAAATGCGTTCTATTTAACGCATTTGTAAAACTATTTTGTATCAATGAAAGAAGTAAAAGAAGTAAAAAAATTAAAGTTTAACGAATTATCACTAAGTCAAGAAATGCAACGTGCCATAACAGATATGGGATTTGTTGAGGCCTCTCCTATACAATCGCAAACCATTCCGCACCTTTTAGAAAGGAAAGATGTAATTGGACAAGCCCAAACCGGAACAGGAAAAACAGCAGCATTTGGAATTCCATTATTAGAGTTAATTACCCCAGAAGATAAGTTTGTTTCTTCAATAGTTGTTTGTCCTACACGAGAGCTCGCTATTCAAGTAGCTGCTGAATTAAAAAAACTTGCTAAATACAAAAAACATATTCACATTCTTGCTATCTACGGCGGTTCGTCTATGCAAAATCAAATTCATGATCTAAAAAGAGGAATGAATGTAATTGTTGGAACACCCGGAAGGATTATGGACCATTTAGAAAGAAAAACTTTATCGGTTGAAAGAGTGAAGATGGCAGTTTTAGATGAAGCAGATATCATGTTAGATATGGGTTTTAGAGATGATATAGAAACTCTTCTTAAGAAGATGCCCACTACCCGACAAACAGTTCTCTTTTCTGCTACAATGGCGAAGCCTATTTTGGATATTGCACATAGATTCCAAAATCACCCGGTTAATGTAAAAGTAACCACTGAAAACCTCACCAACACCTCTATACAACAACTGTATTTTGAAGTAGGCCATGGATCGCGTTCTAAAATAATTTCTACACTCATGCATGTGCATGATTTTAAATTATCGCTCGTATTTTGCAATACAAAAAGAAAAGTAGATGAGGTAGTAACTCAACTCAAACAACTGGGACACAAAGCAGATGGTATTCATGGTGATTTAAGTCAAAATCAACGCAATGCAGTATTAGCCGGTTTTAAAGAAGGAAGAATTAATATTTTGGTAGCTTCAGACGTAGCCGCAAGAGGTATTGATGTAAGCAATGTAGATGCAGTTTTTAATTACGACATCCCGATGGATGCAGAATATTATGTTCATAGAATCGGAAGAACCGGAAGGGCAGGAAAAACAGGTAAGGCTTTTAGCTTTATTACCGGCCGTAATGATTTCTTCAGATTAAGAGATATAGAAAAATTCGCTAAAGCTAAAATTGAAAAAGGAGTTATTCCTACAGAAAAAGAAGTGGTTGATATAAAAAATGTGAAATTGCTTGTAATGCTTAAACAACTTTCAAGCGAAGGGCATTTAGAAAAATTTGATGCCATGGTTGCTGATTTCTGTAAGGAAGGTTTTACCCCTACCCAACTGGCTGCAGTATTATTAAAACATATTCTAAAGGATAGTATTAAAGCTAGCGAAGAGCAAAAAAAGCAAGAATCTTATTCCAGCTCTAGGGGTTTCAATGGAGAAAACAGAGGCGGTCGTGAAAGATCCTTCTCTTCAGGAAGGCATCGCGAAAGAAGTAGCGGTGGCAGCTCTCATTTTAGAAGACATAAGCATTAGAATATCCCCTCCCTTTTATTTGTAATGCTTTTGAAATGGCGTAAAATAACATTTCAAAAGCATTATAAATTTTACATAATGCATGAATTTCTTGCATGATGTAAAAAAGAGCAATTTTAAATTGCTCTTTATAATATATTTATACTATTAGTCAGAGCTTTATTAAAAACCACATAATCTTTAAAATCATTTGAAATATGCAACAAATGATAAGTAAAGAAAGAATTGTCTTAATATTTGGTATTTGCTTTGCTGCATTAATTTTTATAGGTCTATACTCCTATAGGTATATCAACAATTACAGAATTGCCTCAGAATTAACCAATCACACACAACAAGTAGTAACCGAAGTTCAGGACTTATTAATAAACACTGTTAATATGCAAGCAGCCCAAAGGGGCTATGTTATTTTGGGGGAAGAAAAATATTTACTTCCCTACTATAGTGCTCGTGATAAGATAAAGGAAAATTATCTCTCTTTAAAAAATTTGGTAAAAGACGAACCGAATCAAAAAAAATTAATAGAGTTAATAAATGGGAAAATTGCCAGAAGAAATCAATTTATACAGGCTGTAATTGAAAACAGAAAGGTCAATGGATTTGAAGTTGCAAAAAGCATTATGAAAACAGAAATAGGAAGGAACTTGAGTTTAGAAATTTCCCAATTGGCAACGGTCTTTATTAATGAAGAAAAAATCGCATTTAACAAAAGATTAAAAACTGCCGAATCTAATTTCAAAACAGCTGTTATTTCATTTACAATTACCATCATTATTTCTGTCGTTCTGATGCTTATTACATTATTATTATTTATTGAATTATATAATAAGAAAAATGAATCTGAAAAAATTGCAACTGAGAGTGAATTAAAAATTAAAAAAATATTAAATACTTTACCTGTAGGCATAGGTATTATTGATGCAAAGGGGAATCCATACTATTCCAATGATGTATGTGAAAGTATTTTCGGAAAAAACATTTCAACTAAGACCTCTTATGAAAAGCTGCCGGAGGCTTATCAAATTTATATTGCAGGAACAGATATTCTATACCCGCTTGAAAAAAGACCTACTTTAAGAATTCTACAAGGTGAGCAATTTGTACAATGCGATGATTTAGAAATTTTAAATAACAACAAGCGGATACCTCTTCGTGTCAGTTGTAGCCCCCTAACTAATTCCAGTGGTAAAATCGAGTATATAATTTCTGTTGTTGAAGACATTAGTAACGAAAAAAAAACAATACAAACACTAATTAACGCCAAGAACAAAACAGAAGAAGCAATTAAAGTAAAAGAAAATTTTCTTGCTAATATGAGCCACGAAATACGCACTCCCATGAATGCAGTTATTGGCTTTACAAATTTATTGTTAAAAAGAGACCTACCCTTACAAGAAAAGGAATACATAAGGATTATTAAAAATTCAGGTGAAAATTTATTGAGAATAATTAATGACATTTTGGATATTTCAAAAATCGAATCCGGATTAATGACTTTTGAAGAAATTCCAATAAGTATTAAAGAGATGTTTGCATCATTGAATGCAATGCTTTTGCAAAAAGCAAACGAAAAAAAATTACAATTATCATTTAACTGGGACAAAAATATCCCTGATATCCTCTTGGGAGACTCAACACGTCTTTCACAAATCCTCATTAACCTCACCAGTAACGCAATTAAGTTCACTAAAAAAGGAAGCGTAACAATATTTGCCAAACTTATCAATACTGAGAATAACGTCTATAAGATTGAATTCATTATTCAAGACACCGGAATCGGGATACCAAAAGAAAAACAACAATTAATTTTTGAACGATTTGTACAAGCTGAAACAGACACTACCAGGAATTATGGAGGGACCGGCTTGGGTTTAAGTATTGCAAAACAATTAGTAGAATATCAAGGTGGCACTATTTGCCTTGAAAGTACGGAGGGTGTAGGCTCTACATTTTCATTTGCACTTCCATTTAAAGCTCCGCTAGACAGCCTCCTATCAGAAGCAGATACAATAAACGATTTAATAATAAAAAAATTAAAAAAAATAAATACTCTTTTAGTTGAAGATAATACGATTAACATAAAATTAATTGAAAGTATATTTTCAGAATATAATATGCCGGTGGATTATGCAGAGAATGGATTTGCTGCACTAGAAAAGATCAAAAATAATACGTATGACCTTATACTCATGGATATAGAAATGCCAAAAATGAACGGATACGAAACCACAGCTGCAATAAGAAATGATCTGAAAATAAACACTCCTATTATTGCATTAACTGCTCATTCTCTTCCAGGGGAGAAAGAAAAGTGCATAAACAGCGGAATGAATGAATATATTTCAAAACCTATTAGGACAAAATTATTATTTGAAAAAATGATTCTAGTCTTTGAAGAGTCAAAATCGTATAATGAGCATGCATTGATCGACCTTGGTTTTATTAACGAATCGATGTTCGGTAAAAAAGAATTCATACGTGATACTTTAGACCTGTTATTAAAACAAATCCCTACTGACCTAGGCTTAATTAACAATGCCAT
>CAZCJN010000053.1:0-14714 GCA_964498865.1 uncultured Bacteroidia bacterium | reverse complement strand
TGGTGGCTACGTAACCACTATCAATCATGGCTTTAGGGTCTGAAAAATCAAAAGTTGAGGCTGTTACTTTAGGCTCGATCATGATACCATTGTCACATACTATATTTAAAGTAGAACGATTGATGAGCATTGCTTTTAGTTGAGAAATAAGATTGTCTTCACTGGGAGAAGCAAGGGTTCCCGAAACATTACTGCCAATGATAATATCCGGAAAACAATTTTCATACATAACATTGGAGGGGAAGTTGTCATAAATACCACCATCAAACAACAACTTACCATCTATACTAATTGGTTTTAAATAAAATGGATAGGAAATCGAGGCTCGTACAGCTTCTCCTAAATTTCCATTTCTCAGAACAACTGACTTTTTAGATTCTATATCAGCAGCTACGCATCGAAATGGAATAAAGAGCGAGTCGAAATTATTTTTTGCTACTGCTGTTGCAGGCGACATTATCTCCATTAATGAAAAATCGATAACAGCAGGGTTGACTAAGTTGGTGGGTAGGTTAGTTTCTAAGGTAGTGTCTAATGACAGTTTTAATGAGATCCATGAAGCATTTTCGTCTTTCTTTTTAAAGTAATAAACGAATTTTTTGTCTATTTCTCCATAAACCTGATTTTGAAAATCTTGTGATAGAACTATTGCTTCTATTTGTTGTGGTGTATAACCAATAGCATACATCGCTCCTACAAATGCGCCAATAGAGGTGCCCGTGATGTAGTCTATAGGAATGTTATTTTCTTCTAATGCTTTTAATACCCCTATATGTGCTAGTCCGCTTGAGCCTCCACCACTTAAAACAACACCTACTTTTTGTGCTTGTAGGTTGCTCTCTTTACTATTTGTGAAAAAGCCATAAAAAAAGTAAAGGAAGAATATTAATGTATAGGTATTTTTTAGCCTCATTTTGTTGTGCAAACTTACTAAAAAGCAGAGTGAAGCAGCAGCATGGAACTATCAATTAAGAGAAGGGAGTAATGTATTAAAATAACCGGGTGAATAGAGCAGGCGAGAGCCATACCAGGAAAATAATTCTCCGTCTACTAACACTATTTTTGAACTGGGGCAAATGGATCGTAGCTCGGCTATATGTTTTTCTTTAAAAGGGTAGGGTTCTGAGGAAAGGAAAATATACTCAGGATGAATAGTCTGTATTTCATCCATGCTAATTTGCGGATAACGGTTTTTATTTAATGCATTTTTAAGACCGCATCTTTTTATCATATGATCAATGAACGTATCCGCTCCTACGGCAATGTAAGGCTTTCTCCAGATGAGATAGAGCGTTTTTTTGGGTTGATTTGTTTTTTTAAGATTAGAAAAATTACGAGCTATCTTTTTAGTCAATTCAAATGCTTTTTCTTTTTTTTCGGTTATTATGCCTATTTTCTGAATCATGTCACATGCTTCATCTAAGGTTTGTATGTTGCTCATCCATACCGGAAACACTTTTTGAAGCTCTTCAATTTGACTCTTTTCGTTTTCTTCTTTATTGCCGATGATTAAATCGGGATTAAGTTTTTTAATTAAATCGATATTAAGCTTTTTAGTTCCTCCAACAATGGCATGAGTGTTTTTAAAGCGTAATACTTTTTCTTTAGGATGGATGCAATATTTAGTGATGCCTATAACTTCATCATCTAATCCTAAATCAAATAATAGTTCTGTTTGAGAGGGGACAATGGAAACTATTCTTCTAGGAGTAGTAGGTATATCTACCTTATTGCCTAAATGATCTGTAAAAATGCTCACTGGTTAGAAAATTAATCAACTTTCAAATAAAATACTATTTGAAGCCTTGAAATTAACCATCAATAACTCTTAAGCATTCACTTTATTGTGATCAGCTAGAAATTGTGCAAGGCCTTTGTCGGTAAGTGGGTGTTGTAATAAACCTGTAATAGCGCTTAAAGGGCACGTTGCTACATCGGCTCCTAATTCAGCGCATTTAATGATATGCATGGAGTTTCTTACGCTTGCAGCCAGTATTTTGGTTTCGTAGCCGTAGTTATCATAGATCAAACGAATTTGAGCAATAAGCTCCATTCCATCAAAACCAATATCATCCAATCTGCCTATAAAAGGAGAAACATAAGTAGCCCCTGCTTTTGCAGCAAGTAATGCTTGTCCGGCTGTAAATACAAGTGTGCAGTTGGTTTTAATCCCTTTGTCAGTAAAATATCTTAATGCCTTTACTCCATCCTTTATCATAGGCACTTTTACAACAATTTGCTTGTGTAATTTTACGAGTTTGTCTCCTTCCTTTATAATGCCGGCATAGTCGGTTGAAATTACCTCAGCACTCACATCTCCTGTTACTGCATTACAAATATCTACATAGTGTTTAAGTATTTTTTCGTCGCCTTTTATTCCTTCTTTAGCCATTAATGAGGGGTTAGTAGTGACTCCGTCCAGTACTCCTAAGGCTTGTGCTTCTTTTATTTGTTCAAGGTTAGCGGTATCTATAAAAAATCTCATAATATTTATTGTTTTTTAATTAAAGCGAACATACTAATTATTGATAGGAAGGGATTAACAATTAACAAACAACTATTAACAGTTTTTATAATTTATATCGGGCAATGGCTGATGCTGCTTGATTGGTAAATTGATTGTTTAAATACTTATAATATCCTGTCACAGCAATCATGGCGGCATTATCTGTGCAATATTCAAATGGTGGAATAAAGGTGGTCCATCCCAGGTTTTTCCCGGCTTCTATAACAGCGTCTCTTAAGCCTGAATTAGCAGATACCCCACCTGCAATAGCTATTTGCTTAATATTGGTTTGTTTGGCAGCTAAAACCAATTTATCTAATAAGATTTTAATAATTGTAGATTGAATAGAGGCACATAAGTCATTTAGGTTTTCCTGAATGAAATTTTTATTTGCTTTTTCCTTTTCTCTGATAAAATATAAAATAGATGTTTTAAGGCCACTAAAAGAAAAATTTAATCCTTCTGTTTTGGGTTCAGCAAATTTAAATGCATGAGGGTTTCCGTTTTTAGCATGTTGATCTATTAACGGCCCACCCGGGTAATTTAAACCAAGAATTTTGGCTGCTTTATCAAAGGCCTCGCCTGCAGCATCGTCAATTGTTTCTCCAATCACATCCATCGTTAAATGATCTTTTGCAATAACAATTTGTGTGTGCCCCCCAGAAACAGTCAAGCATAAAAATGGGAATTGTGGCAGCTTACCATCTTTATTTTTTATAATGCAGTTAGCAATTACATGTGCATGCATATGATTAATTTCTATAAGCGGAATATTAAGCGCCAACGCCATGCTTTTGGCAAATGAAACGCCTACCAAAAGAGAGCCAATTAATCCGGGACCTCGAGTAAATGCAATTGCATGAAGATCCTCTTTTTTAATTCCGGCTTTTTTTAATGATTCGTCTACTACGGGTACAATATTTTTCTGATGTGCACGTGATGCAAGCTCAGGAACTACGCCACCATATACTTCATGAATCTTTTGATTAGCTATCAGGTTGGCAAGAACATTGGTATCGCTTGTTACAGCTGCAGAGGTTTCATCACAAGATGACTCGATACCTAAAATAAGAATGGGGTGACTATAGTTCAAAGTATGAATAGTTTCTAAGTTGTTGTGCCTATTGTTGTAAATTTGTAATTAAGTATATGTCTGACAAAAGTATTAAAATTGGAACAAGGGTTTTGCTATATATAATGGCAATGTTATTTGTTTTATTGTTAGGTGTATATGTTGTTTTTCGAAGCTCGTTTATACAAACATGGCTTACAAAAAGAGTAGCAAGTTATTTTTCATCTCAATGGAATACAGAGGTTAGTGTAGGTGGAATTGATATTGAATTATTTAAAAAAATTGTTTTAGAAGGTGTTTATGTAGAAGATATGCATCAAGATACATTGTTGTATGTAGAGAAATTAAAATTAGACATAGGCATTTTTAATACAGAAGATGAGAAGCTTCTTTTAGATAACGTTCTGTTGAAAAATGCAAATATCAAACTTAAGAAGTATGAAGGTGAAGATTTTTTTAATTATCAATTTATTTTGGATGCTTTTAAATCGACGGATACCACCCGCTCCGATAATACTTCTAAATGGGATGTAGCAGCCGGTGGCTTTGAACTGGAGAATGTTCGGTTTTTATATCAAACTCATCCGGATACGGCTCAATTATCACATACGATTAATTTTTCAGATCTAAGTGTTTATTCTTTAAACGGAAAATTGTCTGACATTAAGTTAGGAGCTGATACAATTAATTTAAATGTGATAAGTCTTTCTTTTATTGAAAAAAGTGGATTTATCTTGAAAGACTTAAGCTCGACTATTAGTATTAGCTCAAAAGAACTTCAAGCCAATTCATTAAAGGCGTTTACTAATCAATCACAATTAAATGCCAACCTTGTATTTAAGTATGATGAGTATGATGATTTCAATGATTTTATAGACAAAGTGAGCATGAAAGCCAGCTTTAATAAATCAATTATTCAAATGGCAGATGTTGCCTATTTTTCAAATGAACTTTATGGGATGAATATAAAAACGATTCTTACCGGAGATGTTAGTGGAAAAGTGGGGGATTTAAAGGGTAAAAATGTTTTTCTCAATATCGAGAACGAGACTATCTATAAGGGTAATATTGATCTTATTGGTTTGCCGGATATTGAAAAAACGTATATGAGTTTTGATGTAAAAGAGTTAAGGACGTCTAAAAAAGGAATTGAACAAATCCCATTACCTCCCTTTAATGAGCATAGGTTTATTGCTCTTCCATCTAATATATCTCTTTTCGGTACTATTAAGTTTAAAGGAAATTTTAGTGGTTTTTATTATGATTTTGTTTCCTATGGAAAATTTAGTACTGCACTTGGGCAAATTGCAACGGATATTTCCTTAAAGCAAGATTCTTCAAATACAGTCCGCTATAAAGGAAAATTCATTACACAAAATTTTAATTTGGGCAGATTCTTTGAAAGTGAGAAGCATCTGGGTGTAATAAATATGAATGTGAATATAAATGGAAAAGACTTTTCGAAGCAAAATGCACATCTTTTCATTCAGGGAGATGTTTCTAGTGTGGAAGCAGCAAGCTACAAGTATCAAAATATAAATCTGAATGGAGAGTTTGCCAGAAATATTTTTAACGGAAAGATTTTGGTTAATGATGATAACCTGAATATGGACTTTTCCGGAAGTATGGATTTTAGTAAGTCACCTACCATGATTGACTTTAATGCGCTTGTTTCCAAAGCTCAGCTTTCTCAACTTCATTTGGTAAATGATAGTTTAGCAATGAATATAACGGGCAAAATACAAGCTAGTATTATTGGCAATGGATTAAATGATGCAGTAGGAGTTGTACATTTGAACAACGTACTTTGTGAAAAAGATAAAAAGGCATACCGTTTTGGAGATATTTCTTTATCCTCAAATAATAAGCAGGATGTTAAAACAATAGTACTTAGTTCTTCTATAGCAGATGCTAAAGTATCGGGCAGGTTTTTGCCTCTCCATGTCGGGCAGTCATTCCTTGAATTTCTTCACAATTATTTTCCTGTTCAAGTACCTTTAAATCTAAATGGAAAGAAGCCTAAGAAGAAAGTTCAAAATGATGAATTTGCATTTTCCCTGATTATTAAAAATGCAGACCCTGTTACCAAAGTGTTTTTCCCATCAATAGAAATTGCCAATAACGCATCTTGTGCAGGTGAGTATAATTCTTTGAATAGTTTATTTAAACTAAATGCATCTCTTTCTTTCTTTTCTGCTTTCAAATATAAGTTATCTAACTTGAATTTGTCTTCTGATTCTAAAAACGACCAGCTTAATTTTCAACTTTTATGTGACCGATTAAATTTTGCCGATAGTGTATGGATCGATAATTTATCTCTTAATTTACAAGGGAAAAATGATACGATCGATTTTGAAACTCATTGGAAGAATAGCACGCAACAAAACTACACCGGTGATGTTTCAGGGATTGTGGCATTGTCAGAGAAATCAAAAACCAAAATTAACTTTTCTCCCTCTACTATAACGATAGCTGATTCTACCTGGCGACTACAAAATAATAATGAAATAATTATAGATTCTACAGGAATTGATATAAAGAATATTGATTTTGTAAGTACCAATCAACAGATTAAAGTATTCGGAAAGGCTGCTGATGATAAAGAAAGTAAACTGAATCTGGTTTTATCATCCTTCTCATTAAACAATTTTAACTCAGCCTTAAAGGGGACAGGGGTTGCTATGTTTGGTACCGTTTCCGGAAGCACAACGGTAAGTAGCGTTTATAAATCACCACTACTGTTAAGTGAATTAACATTTAAAGATTTACGTATTAATAAGGAGCTAATTGGGAGTGGTAATGTGTCCAGTAACTATGATAGCTATAATGAAGTTTTGAATTTTAACGGAAATTTTATTAGAGATGATAATGGTGATATCAAATTTAATGGCAATTATTCTCCATTTAAACATGAGAATAGCTTACAAGCGTCATTACTGGTTAATAGTATTAATCTTGCTTTTTTTGAACCATTTGTTAAAAATTTTGTAGAGAATTTAAAAGGAACAGCAGGTGCCAATTTAAAAGTAACCGGAACGCCCGATAAGCCTATTGTTACAGGTATTATAAGAACCGATGTGGAAAATGTTCATGTAAATTACCTTGGAACGGATTATAATTTTAATGCTACGGTTAATATAGAGCCTAATGCTTTTGACTTTGCTGATCTTACTATATACGACGTAAATAAGAATACGGCACAAGTAGTGAACGGAAAGATATTCCATTCGAATTATAAAAACTTTCAAATGGATATTGATATTCAGGCTAATAAATGCATGATGCTTAATACAACCGAAAAAGACAATTCTCTTTTTTATGGAAAGTGTTATGGTTCAGGCATTATAAATATTTTTGGTTTCTTAGATCATATCAATTTATCAGCTGCATTAAAAACAGAACGAATAAGAAACTCTTTGGGTAAAAATGAATACTCGCAACTGTTTATACCTCTTTCAGAAACAGGAAGTGCCAGCGAAAATGGATTTGTAACTTTTGTGAATAAGAGTGCAGTTTCTACAACCATTAAACCTTCTAAATATAATATTAATACCACCGGCTTTACTATGGATTTAAAAATAGAGCCTACTGTTGATGCACAAATGCAATTGATATTCGATGAGAAGGTTGGTGATATCCTTAAAGGAACGGGTACCGGAAATATTGAAATGACCATTAATGAATTTGGAGATTTTAAAATGTATGGTGATTATATGATTGAAGAAGGAGATTACTTGTTCACTCTAAAGAATATTGTCAATAAAAAATTCAGGTTGGAAAAAGGTGGTACGGTAAAATGGGCCGGCAATCCTGAACAGGCGCTTATTAATGTAAATGCGATTTATGAATTAAGAACCTCGCTTTCTCCATTGTTTTTGGATCATGAACAAACAGATGCTACCCGTAAGCGCTACCCGGTTGATCTGGTGATGAATCTTACAGGAAAATTAATGCAACCCGATATTTTATTTGATGTTAAATTACCTACTACCGATGACTTTACGCGCCAGAAGGCATATGAGAAATTTAAGAACAGTGAAAATGATTTGAATAAAGAGGTATTTTCTTTATTGGTTATGAATAGTTTTGTGCCACCCGATCCTTCAAAGAGCCAGCAGCAACCTACAACAACCCCCGGTGCAGGAACCGTTACTTCTACCGAAATGCTTTCTAATCAGTTGAGTAATTGGCTTTCACAAATCAGTAATGAGTTTGATGTAGGGGTTCATTACCGGCCAGGTGATTATATTAATAGAGATCAGCTTGAATTAGCATTATCAACACAGCTATTCAACGATAAACTAAGCATAGATGGAACCGTTGCAAATAATTCAAATGTAACATCCCAAAATACATCTAATATTGTAGGAGATATAAATGCAGAATATAAACTTACCGAAGATGGGAAATTACGGGCTAAGGCCTATAATAAAACAAATGAAGGAAATATTTTAAATACTCAAAAAGGACCCTATACACAAGGTTTAGGTGTATTCTACAGAGAAGAGTTCGATACTATTGGAGAATTATATAGAAGGTTTTTATTGAAAAAGAAAAAAAATAAATCTTAATACATATTGTGAAATCACTTAAGCATATAAATAAATATTTGTGGAAATATAAATGGAGATTATCTCTCGGCATTTTATTCGCGATTCTATCTACTTTTTTTGGAATATACGTTGCTGTACTTGTACGCAAGGCTACTGACTACATGACTGTAGCCATTGATCAGAAAAATACTTTTGATCAAATGGCATTAGAACTATTTAAATATGGCTTGCTGATATTAGGTACAACTATTGTCAGTGGTGTTTTTATGTTTTTAATGAGACAGGCCATTATTGTTATGTCTCGACACATAGAATATGATCTTAAGAATGAAATATTTGCTCATTATCAAATGTTGGATACCGCTTTCTACAGGAGGAACAATACAGGTGATCTTATGAATCGTATAAGTGAGGATGTCAGCAGGGTAAGAATGTATATAGGGCCCGCTATCATGTACTTTGCCAATACATTAGCTACTTTAATCCTTATAGCCGGAACAATGACAGGGGTAAATGCCAAGCTTTCATTCTATGTGCTTCTTCCATTGCCTGTACTTGTAGTAGCTATTTATTACGTAAGTAATTGGATTAATAAGATGAGTAATAACGTGCAACAGCAATTGTCCGGTATTTCAACTATTGCACAAGAAACATTTTCAGGTATTCGTGTTTTAAAGGCGTATGTGCAGGAAGAATCTATAGGCATGCGTTTTGCCAATGAAAGTGCGGTGTACAGAGCTAAGAATTTAAAACTGATCATGACTGAAGCTTTGTTTACTCCATTCATTTTTCTTTTAATGGGTTTGAGTACTATCATTACTATTTACATTGGCGGGATGCAGGCAATAGAAGGGCATATAACGTATGGAAATATCGTAGAGTTTGTAATCTATGTAGGTAAACTAACATGGCCTGTTGCTTCTCTTGGCTGGGTAACCTCATTAGTGCAACGTGCTGCCGCTTCCCAAGAACGTATTAATGAGTTCTTAAATACCCAATCTAACATCATAAGCTCTGAAAATTTTGCAGGAGAAATAAAAGGATCTATAGAGTTTAAAAATGTTTCTTTTACCTATCCTGATTCTGGAATAAAAGCCTTGTCAAACGTTTCTTTTAAAGCAGACCCCGGTCAATCTATTGCTATATTAGGAAGAACAGGAAGTGGTAAATCTACCATAGCCAATATGATTTGCCGTTTGTATGATGTTTCTGATGGTGCTGTAATAATTGATGGCCAAGACATAAAAAAAATAAACCTTACAAGTTTAAGACAAGGGATTGGCTATGTACCCCAGGATACTTTTTTGTTTTCAGATACGATAGAAAACAATATTGCATTTGGAGCTAGAAGTGAAAAATACAATACAGATCAAATTGAGCAGGCTGCGCGTGATGCAAGTATTTATTCTGAGATTAATTCTTTTGAAAATAAATTTAAAACCATTGTTGGCGAACGGGGTATTACTTTATCAGGCGGACAAAAACAACGTATTGCTATAGCACGAGCCATTATTTCATCACCTAAGATTCTCATCTTTGATGACTGCCTTTCTGCTGTTGATACCGAAACGGAATCTGAAATACTGGGTAACTTGAAAAAAGTAATGAAAGGAAAGACCTCCGTGATTATAAGTCATCGTGTGTCAACTGTAAAAGATGCTTCTTACATTGTGGTTTTAGAAGAGGGAAGAGTGAAAGAAGAAGGAACTCATGAAATACTCATGAATAAAAAAGGGTTTTATTTTGAATTATACAACATGCAACTTGCAGAAGACAAGCAGGCTGTAGATTGAACGCATTTAATCTAATAAAAGAAATACCTCTGAATTGAAAAATAATAGGTAGGAGAAGTGCGTACGTACGATCTGTTTATAAAAGGGAATCCCATAGACAGATCAATTCTTGTAATGGATTTTAAGATCAATTGAATAGAAGGGCGTATTTCTATATAGTTTCCTTTTTCCAAAGTAGCAATATTGAAAACAGATATCGGTCTGTCATTTAATGTAATTTTTGCTTTGTCATATGACTTTCCTATAAACTCCACATATAAATTTACGTTAGGTTGATTGTATGATTTGTATTTGAAAGGTAAGAGAAGATATCCCATAGAAAGGCTATAGTGATAAGCATTTCCATACTTTAATTCTATTTGATTGGTGTCTTTTTGATAATATTTATTTGGAAGTATAGCACCTGATGTAATGGAGACTGCAAATTTATTTTTCAAAAGAGTAGTTACTATTCCAAATCCCGCTCCTGAATTATCTCCTACTAAACTGGGTTCTGCTTCGTCATGTGCAGAGGTGAATGCTGCTACTTCACCAAAGGCAGCTATTCTAAAATGATAATTCTGCTTATCATTGGTGAAGAAGCGATATTTAACATTAAAAGAAAGATTTTCAAAAGAATAGGGGTATACGCTGCCTTTTATTGAACCATGAGTATGCGGGCCACTATTGCCATCATTTTTTATAAAACCCTCAGGTAGTAAAAAACCATGGTGGTTAGAGAATGTAAAGTTAGGAGTAACTTGAATTTTTTCATTAATGGCAAGAAAAAAGCGATAACATTGCATGCTTCGCCATACAGTTACATCTTTATAAAATTCGTTCGACATTCTAATGCCTAATGCTCCTTTCGGTGAGTTACTTGCCGGTTCAGTGTGAGGGAAAAGTTCTTGGGCATTTATAATACAGGAAAATAGAAGTGATAAACATAAAAGAGAGTATTTTGCAAATGTTCTATAAGCTGACATAATATGTTTTTTTGTTTGTAACACAAGCATCATTGGTAGAGGTAGCCCACTTTTTAAATTCCTTTGCATGCATAAATTTTTTCCCAATAAGTAGCATTTTTAAATCTCCGGTTACAGTTTTATCTTCATTGCCCACATATTTATACTGCTCGTTATGATATGAAAAGCATAAGCCTTTTGTTAAGTTTAGTGTGTCAAAATGAAATTCAGCTTTTAGATAACGTAATGAAAATCCTGCATCGTATACTGCTTTTGCAATTTTTTCTAAGCTAACCTCTGAGCCTTTCTTAAAAGTAATTACGCCGTTAGTGTTAGATAGATCCATGATGACACTATCTACAAAATTTAGTTTTCTGATGTTTAACTCAGTAGTTCTTGTACACATAGAACAAGTAAGGCCATCAACACCGATTTCAACACTTTTAAATTGCTGTGAGTAAGTTGATGTGGTTATAATAAAAAAGATGGCAATTAAAATATTATTCATAAAAAAAATCGATTAATAGAATTAAAAACAATCAAACTAATTAAACAAGTATAATAAAATTAATTTGATAGTGAAATGATGTGAATCAGGTTGTGAAAGTTACTACGCTTTTTTGAAGAGTATTATTCATTTTCCACTATGCGGAACCTTCTTGAAATTATGATCTATTCATGGTGCCGAGATCATTCAAAAATCACACAAAGAAGTGATAGAAAATATATTTAAAAGGCTAGTTAAATGAACCTATTACAACATTACCTTTTTCGTAATACTTTTATTATCAATATTAATTGTTACCAGGTACATTCCGCTCCCTATATTTTCAGATAAAATAATCTGATCGTTGTTTTTTCCGGCAAACTTGTATAAGGGTTCGGAATTGTATAGTGTTTTTCCTTGTATATCGCGTAGTGTGATGGATAGTTCACATTCTTTTTTAAGATTATAGTTTAAGAGCAGGTTATTAGATCCATTATCTTTTGTCACAAAAAAATCTTCTTCGTTCAGCCATTCGGTTATAGAAGTACCTGTGGATGGGTGGATTGTAAAAGAGGATAAGAAAAGCTGATCTCCCGTATTTGCACCATTATTATTGGTGCAATTGGTTGCATAATAGAAAGTAACCTTTCCTACATCTGTCGAAGGTGCTTTCCATGCAAAAGTCCACTTTCCAAGCCCGGGTGTAACATACGGAGTTGTAGTTCCTGCTGTTTTATGAGTTATGTATTTTCTGGTTGACAATGAACCGGTACCGGTACCTGAAATAGTTTGTGTACTTACAGCATCGGTTAAAACCCAGCTTCCTGTATTATTATTACCAGTATTGGTGAGTGCAACAATCTCAAATCCCATTTTAACGATACTTGATTTTTTAGCTTGTACAGTTAAGGTATAGGTTTGACCGGGAATATAGGAAGAATCGGCTGCAGAGTACGTTAAGGTGTTTACAATATTTGTATTGTCATTTGTAACGCTTGCGGTGCAGTATATTGAGGGTTGGCGCTTTCAATCCTAAAAAAACTATGTTCTACAACGTAATTATTACACATGTTATCTGTTTTGAATATAACGCCTGCACTATACTCACCTCCCGAATAAGTCATTCCCCAGAAGTTCGTTTGAGCATAGGATGATATATTAATTATTAAAAGAAGTAATAACAGTAATCTCCAACTATTTAAATGGGAATGTTGTTTTGGTTGCATCTTATATAAAACTAAGCAATAAAAAATGAATATATGGCATTATACGGGGTGATAAAGGGAATGCTATAGATAGATTTTTCGGAAAAAAGTCTTTGTCAGTTATCAATACTTTGTTAGTTCAAGTGTAATTCTTTATAAATTAGCAGCACTAAACGCAAATACAAAAACAAAATAAATACTATGAAAGTTACAGTAGTTGGTGCAGGAAATGTTGGCGCTACTTGTGCAGATGTAATAGCACAGAGAGATTATGCCAATGAAATTTGTTTATTAGATATAAAACCAAATTTTGCAGAAGGCAAGGCTCTTGACATTTTTCAAGCAGCTCCTATTCATTTATATGATTCTCGTTTAAAGGGAAGTACAAATGATTATTCTAAGACAGCAAATTCAGATATTGTTGTTATAACATCAGGATTACCCAGGAAACCGGGGATGAGCCGCGATGATCTTATTTCTACTAATGCAGGGATAGTTAAAGGAGTTACTGAAAATATTTTAAAATATTCTCCTAATGCTGTTATTATCATTGTGAGTAATCCATTGGATGTAATGACCTATTGCGCATATCTTACTGCAAAGAAACCTTCTTCGAAAGTATTTGGTATGGCAGGTATCCTAGATACAGCTCGTTACCGTGCTTTTCTGGCTGAAGAATTAAATTGCTCACCAAAAGATATACAAGCTGTATTAATGGGCGGCCATGGTGATACAATGGTTCCTCTTCCACGTTATACAACGGTAAGTGGCATTCCTGTAACTGAATTAATTTCAAAAGAGAAGTTAGATGCGATCATTCAACGCACGAAAGTAGGTGGCGGCGAAATTGTAAACCTTCTGGGAACCTCTGCATGGTATGCTCCGGGTGCAGCAGCAGCTCAAATGGTGGAAGCAATTGCATTGGATCAAAAAAGAATTTTCCCCGTTTGCGCTATGCTTAATGGCGAATATGGTATGAAAGATATTTACCTTGGCGTTCCTGTTGTACTTGGTAAAAATGGCATTGAAAGAATTATTGAGCTTAAATTGAATGCAGATGAGAAAAAACTTTTAGATGATTCTGCAAAAGCTGTTAAGGAAGTGATGGCTGTATTGGATAATATGAAAGTATTAGCATAAGCTTTTTTTATTTTTGATAAAAGGGAGATGTGTACTAAATGCCATCTCCCTTTTTTTTAATTACGAATGAAAGTCAAAAAATACATTGTCCCTGTTCAATTGCTGCAGTTAGAAGACGGATATCATCTTCTTGTTCGTATTTCTATAAACGGTAAGATGGCAAGGGTTTTAATAGATACTGGTGCATCCCATACTGTTTTTGATAAAAAATCTATTAATAAATTTATGAATGAAAAAAAACTTATCAATCATAATAAGCTTTCAACCGGGTTAGGTACCAGTAACATGACCAGTCAATTGGCACTCATAGAAAAAATAGCTATAGGCAAATTGATTGTCAAACAATTTAAAACAGTTATAATCGATTTGTCGCACGTAAACTCTGCATACAAAGAGATGAAACAAAGACCTATAGCAGGTGTATTAGGTTCAGATATTTTAAAGAGGTATAATGCAATAATCGATTTCGGAAAGAAGATATTGGTTTTAAGTGAAAAGCTTTAAAGAGATCATCAAAGGAACCTCTCTTTTATATTTTCAACAGGAATCATGCATTCTTTTCTTTTTCCCCATATTTTGTATCGGTTACGGGCAAGAATGTCGTAGTAAAAATCGCGTATAAAAGCAGGAAGCAAAATAAATATGAAAAGAATAGAATAGGGGAAGCCTAAGTGATAAAAAACATGAAAGATTGTTGACGATTTAATGTATGCTTTCTCGTTGTATATAAGAATTGCACTTTCCAAATTATCCGGTACTTTATAATTTATAAGTAATTGTTTGGCAATTTCTGATTGAAGTGTAGCAAAACGTATTTTCTTTTTCTTATCCCTTCTTATAATAAAATTGACAATTCTATTGCAATAATTGCATTCCCCATCAAATAATAAAATCGGGTGGCTGAAATTAGAATATGGATTAATGCTTTTATTCTCTGATATCAATAGCATAAGGATCTCTGGCTACTTCAATTTTTTTATTCTTGATGACTTCTAATGTATTCAGATCAATAAA
>CAZCJN010000052.1:4892-15146 GCA_964498865.1 uncultured Bacteroidia bacterium | reverse complement strand
CCATCTTTCTGATCATTTTTATAATTCCCTTCTTCTCTATAGTCTTGTAATTCATAAAACCATTTGCCTTCTTTCATTCCGTCAATGTACTCTCCTTTGGTAATTACTTTTCCGGAGTCACTCCATTCTGTTAGCGCTCCCTCTCTTTTGCCGTTTATATAATTCTCTTCACGCAAAAGGTTACCACTTTCATAATACCATTGCCATAAGTCTATCGGTCTGCCCTTTTTATCGTATTTCCCTTTCTGTTCTATTTTTCCATTGGGGTAATAAAATATCCACTCTCCTGTCTTATTTCCATTTGTATAAACTCCTTTTCCTTTTATTTTTCCATTGGAATGGTATTCTGTCCAAGTGCCCTGATAATTTCCGGACTCATCAAGCAACCCTTCTCCTACCAAAACTCCTTTTACATATAATTTCGCACCTGATATTTTTCCTTCTCTATCGTATTCTTTATGTATCCCTTCTGCTATGTCATATAAATAGGTTCCTGTTTTTTTAATTGCGCCGTTTTCATAGTACTCGTTTCTTACTTCTAATTTGGTAACAAGTTCGGGTGTTTCCTTCTGTAAAGAATCGCCAACATATTTTTCTACAGTATTTAAACTGCCACTCTCTAAAAACGTTTTAGAGTATCCCGATTTTTTTCCGTTAATGAAATTTGTTTCTGATTTGGTTTTTCCACTTGAATAAAATTCTTTCCAAACACCTTGTTTCTCTCCTTTTTTATCTGTTCTGTTTATTGTTTCCTGCCTTTTCAATACACCCTGATCATATGTTAAAATAGTAATAATATTTCCATCTCGATCATACTCGAAAGCCTGTCCATTTTCTCTGCCTTTCTCAAAAAATATTTTTGTTTTTAACGGCCCTTTCTCTTTAGTTGAATCATCGTCCATGTAATAAGAAAAAGAAAAACCCTGTTTAACATCTGCCGAATAATTTTCTTCGGATAAAATATGACCTTGTTCATCCCAAATTCTTTTGATGCTGTCTTTTTTTCCTGCTTTATAATAAATTTCTGTAGATAATTTTCCTTCTGCATTATAAAACTTCCATAAACTATCTAACTCATAGTTCTTTCTGTTTCCTTCCGATTTTATCTTCCCACTCTTAGAGTACGTTTTCCAATAACCATCCGGTTTTCCGTTAGTCATTGTTCCTTCACTGGATAGTTTTCCATTTTCATAATAAAATTTATTGTACCCATTTGGATTAATATCCTGTTGCGCTTGTGAAAAGCATAGATACCTTGTCAATAAAATTAAAACAAAAAAAAATACTTTTTTATTCACTGTTATTATTAATTAAATTACAATCCTAATCTTTCAGAAATCTCCAACATTTTTCTAATGGGTTTTTCTGCTTTTAAAATTAATGAACTATCCATCACTATTTCGGGTTTCTCATCTCTTAAACAAGTATACAACTTTTCAAGAGTATTCAATTTCATATGCGGGCAATCATTGCATGCACAAGAATTATTAGGAGGAGCAGGTATAAACGTTTTATCGGGTGATGCTTTTTGCATTTGATAGATAATGCCTGACTCTGTAGCGACAATAAATTCTTTTGAGGGATCTTTTTTAGTAAAGTTAAGTAATCCTGTAGTAGACCCTATATAATCTGCTAATTCCAGTACAGCTGTTTCACATTCCGGATGAGCTATAAATTTTGCTTTTGGATGTAATTCTTTTAGTTGTATTATCTTTTTTAATGAAAAAATTTCATGAACCATACAGGATCCGTCCCATAAAACCATTTTTCTTCCTGTTTGTTTTTCTATGTATTTACCTAAATTTTTATCAGGTGCAAAAATTATTTTTTGTTCTATAGGTAAAGTTTCTACTATTTTTTGTGCGTTTGTAGAGGTACAAATTATATCAGATAATGCTTTTATCTCTGCCGAACAATTTACATAAGTAATAACCAAATGATCAGGATGTTGTTTTTTAAAATCAGAAAATTTATCAGCAGGGCAAGAATCTGCTAAAGAACATCCTGCCATTAAATCCGGCAATAACACTTTTTTTTGAGGAGATAATATTTTTGCTGTTTCAGCCATGAAATGAACCCCTGCAAAAACGATAATATCTGCTCTTGTTTTCGCTGCTTGTTGTGATAATCCCAAACTATCTCCAATAAAATCTGCGGCATCCTGAATATCGGGCTCTTGGTAATAGTGGGCGAGGATAATAGCATTTTTTTCTTTTTTCAGTTTTTCAATTTCAGAAAACAAATTTAGCGAAACATTGGATTTCATAAAATCTAATTATTAAACACACATTAATGTATTTATTTTTTATTTATATATCTTTTTAATGTATTTATTATACTGTTAATTGCGTTAATAAAAACCAGTCAATTCTATTGTTAATGATACTTATTAAATTATAATAACATATAACCAACATAATATATAGCCTAAGTATTTGATTTCTAATTTTTTAGTATATTATTAACACCTTATTAATAAAGTTTCATGTTCAAAAGAATATGTAACCTTTCACAAAATTAAAGTTAAGAATTTGTTTCCAATTTATTAATAAGTCATGAGTAAATCTAAATGACATGGTTTTTTGTGTTGATAAATCAGGAATTAAAAAACAATTAACATTCTTTTAATAGAGTATCAACAAGTTTTACAACTCCATCACAAGCTGTTTTATTTATAATGGAAAGGTTTTTTATATGCGATATGTGTGTTGCGTGAGGATCGATGTAATATTTTGAAGAAGATACGGGTGCACAATCAATTAAACCAGCAGCAGGATATACATTTAAGGAAGTACCAATTATTATTAATATATCTGCATAGGAGATAACTTTTATTGCTTCGTCCATCATAGGAACAGCTTCCCCAAACCATACGATGTGAGGCCTTAACTGATAACCATTCTCACAAAACTGACCCAGGTTAAGTTCTGTTCCTGTAATAGGGTATACCATCAATTCGCTAAATGTACTACGAGCTTTAGCTATTTCACCATGTAAATGAATGATTTTTTTAGAGCCGGCGCGTTCATGCAGATCATCAATGTTCTGTGTGATGATCTGCACATCATATTTTTCTTCCAGCCTTACTAAAGCTTTATGAGCATCATTAGGCAATGCATTCATACATTGCTTTCGGCGCTGATTATAAAAATCAAGTACAAGAGCTGGGTTTTTTTTCCATGCTTGGGGGGTAGCTACGTCTTCTATTTTATAATTCTCCCATAATCCATCACTGTCTCGAAAAGTTTTTAATCCGCTTTCTGCACTTACGCCCGCTCCTGTAAATACAATTATTTTTTTTCTTTTCATATCCATAGTTAATACCGTAAAAATAGAAATGTACAATCATTTGTATATTCGTCATCCACCTTGTCCATAAAAGGACAAAAATAATTTAGTATATGGCGAATCTAAGAAAAGAAGATGCGTTGGATTATCATTCAAAAGGAAGGCCGGGAAAGATAGAAGTAGTACCTACAAAACCGCACAGCACACAAAGAGATTTATCGCTTGCATATTCTCCCGGTGTTGCAGAACCCTGCTTGGAAATAGCGAGTGATAAAGAAGCGGTTTATAAATATACTGCTAAGGGGAATTTGGTAGCAGTAATATCCAATGGAACAGCGGTATTGGGTTTAGGAAACATAGGCCCGGAAGCAGGCAAACCCGTCATGGAAGGGAAAGGAATGTTGTTTAAAATATATGCTGATATAGATGTATTTGATATAGAGGTTGACGCTACGGATGTAAATAAATTTGTGGAAACAGTGAAGGCCATTGCTCCTACATTCGGAGGAATAAACTTGGAAGATATAAAAGCACCGGAATGTTTTGAAATAGAGAAAAGGCTTAAAGCAGAACTAACAATTCCGGTAATGCATGACGATCAACATGGAACAGCTATTATATCTGCAGCTGCTCTACTTAATGCGGTAGAGATAGCGGGTAAAGATATTTCTAAGGTTAAGATAGTAGTGAATGGCGCAGGCGCATCTGCTATATCATGCGCCAAACTCTACATTTCATTAGGCGCTAAGAAAGAGAACATTCTTATGCTTGATTCAAAAGGTGTTTTATCCCCCGATAGGGATGACCTGGACGAGAATAAAAAATTCTTTTCTATAAAAACAAAGGCAAAAGATTTAAAAGATGCAATGATGGGTGCCGATGTTTTTGTTGGATTATCGAAAGGCAATGTGGTTTCTAAGGAAATGGTTCAAAGCATGGCAAAGAATCCCATTGTATTTGCGTTGGCAAATCCAGATCCCGAGATTCCATATCAAGAAGCTGCAATGGCCAGGGAAGATGTAATTATTGCAACAGGCCGAAGTGACCACCCTAACCAGGTAAATAATGTATTAGGATTCCCCTTTATTTTTCGTGGAGCCTTAGATGTTAGGGCAACTCAGATAAACGAAGCAATGAAATTGGCAGCCGTAATGGCCATTGCTAATCTTGCGAAAGAAAGTGTGCCCGAGGAAGTAAACCTGGCATATAACATTCGTAATATCATCTTTGGAAAAGAATACATTATTCCCAAACCAATTGATTCTCGTTTAATATACACAGTAGCGCCTGCCGTTGCAAAAGCAGCTATGGATTCGGGTGTTGCGCAGAAAAAAATAACGGATTGGGATGCGTATAAACAAGATTTGATCAACCGTTTAGGAATAGATAATAAGCTCATCCGTACCATTACAACAAAAGCAAAACATAGCCCTAAACGAGTAGTTTTTACAGAAGCCGATCATTATAAAATTCTAAAAGCGGCACAAGTGGTGAAAGATGAAGGTATTGCTAAACCCATTCTTCTGGGCGATAGAAACACCATTATAAAAACTATAAAAGAAAACAATCTAGATTTAGAAGATGTACCTATTATAGACCCACGCAGCAAAGAAGAAGCAGATCGTTTAAAACAATTTGGAGATTTGCTTTTTTCTAAAAGAAACAGAAAAGGATTTACACAATACGAGGCTAGACAAATTATGCGTGAACGAAATTATTTTGGCGCCATGATGGTAGATACGGGAGCTGCCGATGCTATGGTCTCCGGACTGACAAGAAAATATGCCGATCCTGTCCGTGCGGCCCTGCAGGTCATAGGGGTACAAGACGGCGTTAGCAAGGTAGCCGGTATGTATATGTTGATCACTAAATACGGCCCCTTCTTTTTCGCAGATACAACCATCAATGTTGATCCCGATGCACAAGATTTAGTAGACATAACAGTTCTTACAGCTACTGCAGTAAAGCAGTTCAATATAACCCCAAGAATTGCCATACTGTCTTACTCAAATTTTGGCTCAGTGAACGGAGATGTTCCCGAAAAGACCAGAAAAGCGGTGGAGCTTTTACATAAAAACTTTCCGGGAATGATCGTAGATGGAGAGCTACAGGCGAATGTGGCATTAAATAATGAATTGCTTTTCGAGCATTTCCCCTTCAGCGATTTAATTAACAAAAAAGTAAACACACTCATTTTCCCAAATCTTGCTTCGGGTAACATTGCTTATAAAATGATGCAAGAAATAGGAGGGGCAGAGGCAATAGGGCCTATTTTATTAGGAACAAAAAAGCCCGTACACATCTTACAGCTAGGTAGTTCTGTACGTGAAATTGTGAATATGATAACCATTGCGGTTGTAGATGCTCAATCAAGAAAGTAACATTTCTATATTGAGATAATCTTTTATAATTCCCCAAATATTATTTTTTGCCTCTAAAGGGAGAAATAATAAATTTGGATCCAAATTAATATAACTAATATGAAAAAATCTTTACTTCTTGTAGCAATTGCTATTAATACAGGCGTTATTTTAGCTCAATCACAACGCCTTGTTTTTGTAGAAGAATTTACCCAAGCCTCATGTGGACCTTGTGCAGCGGCGAACCCGGCTTTTAATACTTTGCTGTCTGCTAATTCATCAAAAGCGGTTTCTGTAAAATATCAGGTTAGCTGGCCAGGCACTGATCCGATGAATGCACAAAACCCTACGGAAGTAGCTAGTCGTGTGGCTTATTATGGAGTATCCGGAGTGCCTGATGCACGTATGGACGGAAATGTTGTGGCAGGGGCTCCTGGTGATATTACTCAGACAAAAATTGATAATCAATATGCTGTTGCATCACCTTTTTCGATTAATCTAAAACATTGGTTTAATACAGCCAATGATTCTATATTTATAAATTGTGAAATTGAGGCGACGCAAAATACCACTTTTACGAAGGGCAAACTTCATGTTGTAATGGTGGAAAAAACAATCACCTTTACAAATGCACCCGGCACTAACGGAGAAAAAGATTTCTATAATGTTTTTAGAAAGGCCTACCCTACAATGGCAGGAACTGACTTAGTTGCTTCGTGGACAAGCGGCCAAAAAAAGACAGTGAGTTTTAAAGCAAAAATTCCTACATATGTTTATGATAAATCTCAAATAGCCGTTGTTGCCTGGATACAAGAAGATGCAGATAAAAATGTAAAGCAAGCAGCTTTTAGTTCTGCAGCAAGTGCGCCTCTTGCATTAGCGCCTGTTGCAGATTTTTCTGCAGACGTTGTTTCAACTTGTGATGGTAATGTTGTTTTTACTGATCAGTCTGTATTATTTCCAAGTCAATGGCTGTGGGATTTTGGAGATGGTTCAACCTCTTCTTCACAAAATCCAACCCATCATTACTCTCAAAATGGTACATATACCGTAAAGTTAACAGCAGCCAATAAAAATGGAAATAATCAGGCTATTAAAACCTCTTATGTAACAGTTGCTACGGCAGGCACCGCACCTGCAGGGGTAAACGATAATATTTGTGGAGTAGGAGTTGCCCATCTTTCCGCAACTCCAGTTTCGGGCGGAACTATTTATTGGTATAACAGTATTGGCCAACAAGTTGGCACAGGCAATTCCATCTCTCCCACTTGTACAGGCACTACTAATTATTACGCTTCTGAGGCTATACCCAACGCAACCATTACTATCGGTGCAGCAAGCAATTCCATTGGTGCAGGAGGAAATTTTACTGCTAATGACGGACATGGAATTTATTTTGATGTTTCCAAACCATGCATCTTAAGATCCGTAGATGTGTACGCAGGCGCAGCCGGAAACCGAACTTTTGAGGTGATAGATATAAACGGTCAGGCTATAAATAGTGCCGTGAAAAATCTTACAGCCGGAAAAAATACTGTTACTCTTGATTTTTCTTTGCCTGTAGGATCCGGATATCTTATCAAAATAAAAGGCGCACTTGTTGACTTATATAGAAATTCAGCAGGAGGAACGTTTCCATATACTACAAGCGTTATTACATTAACAGGACACACCGCCTCAAGTAGTCCTGCTTATTATTATTATTTCTATAACTGGCAAGTACAACAAAACCCATGTATGAGTTTATCTACTCCTGTTTCAGCTTTTGATACTTGTACTACTACCATTCCCGTAAATACCACAGAAGCATCCCTTAACATATTTCCTAATCCCGGCAATGGCGAATTTTCTCTTTCCTTTAATACCAGTCAAAAAGATAATTACCAGATAAAAATTCTGAATTCGATCGGACAGGTTGTATATTCAGAAGGTTTGAATTCTTTTGTAGGTAATTATACCAGAAAAATGAACGTAGCATTATATGGAAAAGGAGTCTATGTGGTTCATATCTCAGGTTCTAATGGAGAAACAGTAAAAAAATTAACGGTATACTAAGGTATAGCCATAATTTTTGATGTTAAAAGGGGAGGTAATTAATATCTCCCCTTTTTAATTCATGTGCCGTAGATAATTCATCCTTTATTAATATACCAATACCCATTTCTTTCTATTTTTACGGTTCTTGTTGTCTCTATGATAAATCATATAGAAGGTCGTCTAATAGAAAAATCCCCCGTACATGCGATAATTGACTGTAACGGCGTAGGTTATTATATAAATATTACAGGCAATACATTTCCTAAAATAGGGGCAAGTGAAAACTGCAAGCTATTGACACATGTTATAACTAATCAGCAGGACTATTCTCAAAACATGTATGGTTTTTTCGATGAAAATGAACGGAGTATATTCAGACATTTAATATCTGTTAATGGTGTGGGGGCATCTACTGCCAGAATGGTTTTATCTTCACTTACGCCCACCGAAGTGCAGTCGTCTATTGCTAAAGGAGAAGTTGCTGTCTTTAGAAATGTGAAGGGTATTGGAGAAAAAACCGCACAACGTATTATATTAGATCTATCCGGTAAGATCAATCCTGTATCTGTAGATTATACGGGTGTAAAAACAGGGTTTATATTACACAATAAAACCCGCGAGGAGGCGTTGAGGGCATTGCTTACACTTGGCTTTGCAAAAAATAATGCAGAAAAGGCCGTTGATAGAGCAATTGCTTTTAAAAACGATTTGCCCGTGGAACAACTTGTTAAAGAAGCGTTAAAAAATTTATAAATTGAATATTTTTTTCTTATTTACAGAAAAAATAGAGATTTTGTTTTTGGAAAAAAGTGAAAAAGAGTACCCCATTATTCATAGTTATAGTCGTATTGCTGTTCTTCTCAATAACGTGGGCTAGTTCTGGTTTTACAGCGTCCGATACCTATTCCATAAATGACCTCTCAGGCCTCTCATCCTACAAAGATTCTGATTCTGTTGTTGTACTTAAATATCCAATGAAAGATGAATCGCACGGTATTCCTTCTTTAAATGATTATGATGGAGGTCTTTATTTGAATAGCCCCTCGAATATTAAAACTGATATTGAATATGACCCAAACTCAAATCATTATGAGGTAAAACAAAAAATGGGAAATATTAATTATCGACCCGATAATTACATGACCCAAGACGAGTACATAGAATATCAATTTAAAAAATCGGTAAAAGATTATTGGAAACAAAGAAGCAACGCCGAAACAATGAGTCAACAAGGTACAAAGGCAAATAAAAATCTAATACCACCCATAAAAATAAATAGCGAAATCTTTGACCGAATTTTTGGAAGCAATGTAGTAGATATCCGTCCTCAGGGATCGGCTGAACTTATTTTTGGTGTTAACTCTTCCTATTCACAAAATCCGTCTATACCGGTGCGTAGCCAACGAATAACCTCTTTTAATTTCGATGAAAAAATCCAATTAAGCCTTATTGGAAAAATAGGCGACCGATTAAAAATTACAACTAATTATAATACGCAAGCTACTTTTGATTTTGAACAAAGAATGAAATTAGAATTTGTAGGAGGTGAAGACGATATTATTAAAAAAATAGAAGCAGGGAATGTAAACTTGCCGCTTAATAGTACCCTTATCAGCGGAAGCCAAACCTTATTTGGAATAAAAACACAATTGCAATTCGGCAAAGCAACAGTAACAACGGTTGTGTCTCAGGAAAAAGGACAGAAAAAAGAAATAAACATTGAGAATGGAGCACAAACCAGCACCTTTGAAATTAATGCCGATAACTATGAATTAAACAAACATTTCTTTCTTTCGCAATACTTTAAAGACAACTATGACATAGCCCTAAAAAATTTGCCTGTAATTAATTCAGCTATAAATGTTACAAAAGTAGAAGTGTGGATTACCAATACCAGTTCTAATATAAATGAAACGAGAAATATTGTTGCGCTTACCGATCTTGGAGAAAATAAATCAAATTATATCTCAAACCCAACTGTAGTTCATCCTGGCAGCATGCTTTTGCCGGGCAACCCTGCGAACGATCTTAATCCTGTATCTTTTACATTAGCGAACCCATCAGTAAGAAATAAAGATCAGGTTTCTAATACACTTATAAATTTAGGTTTTGTAGCTGTACAAGATTTTGAAAAGGTTCTTTCTGCACGTAAACTTTCTGCCAGCGAATTTTCTTTTAACCCTCGCTTAGGTTTCATTTCACTTACTACAAATGTTAACCCCGATCAGGTAATAGGGGTAGCCTACCAGTATACTTATGAAGGCGTAACCTATCAGGTAGGGGAGCTTTCAACTGACGGAATTGTAGATCCGCAATGCTTAATGGTAAAACTTTTGAAAAGTCAAAATGTAAGCACAAAAAGAGATACGTTATTGTGGGATTTAATGATGAAGAATGTATATTCCATCAATGCGTATCAGATAAAACCAACCGATTTTAAACTAGAGATTTTATATAACAATCCTTCTACCGGTGTAAATATTCCGGTTATACCTGAATCTAACTTATCAGGCATAACGGGAAAACCGTTGATACAAATAATGAATCTTGATCGCATTAATACGGCAGG
>CAZCJN010000052.1:1862-4792 GCA_964498865.1 uncultured Bacteroidia bacterium | reverse complement strand
AAAGTAGCTTTTGAAAGTAATTTGTTTTTAGGATTTCAACAAAAGTCATTGTATGGAGCCCATGTAGATTATCGCGTAAGCAAGGACTTTAATTTAGGAGCAACAGCCATCCACCTAAGTGAACGCCCACTCATTCAAAAAGTAAGTATTGGTGATGAACCTATTAAAAACACAGTGGTGGGAATGAATGGAAACTACAGTAGCGAAACTCCTTTTCTCACTCGTATGGTTGATAAGTTACCATTGTATTCATCTAAAGAAATGTCATCCATTAACGCATCAGGCGAAGTAGCTGCACTTATTCCGGGACATTCACGAATGGTGGGTAAAGAAGGAAATGCATACATAGATGATTTCGAAGGAAGTCAGTCGCCAATTGATATCAGAAATTTTGCTTCATGGTATCTCGCTAGTACACCTCAAGGCAATAATCCGTTATGGCCCGAAGGTAATAAAACAGATTCTTCTTATGGATTCAATCGAGCACGATTAGCTTGGTATACTATCGATAATAAAACGTTTCAAGATAAGGATACAAAATTACCCTATTACACTTCAGCAATGAAGTCAGACAATTACCAGAGAGCCATTGTTGAAACAGAACTCTTTCCCAAAAAACAATCCCCAACAGGAATTCCGGTTCCTATACAAACATTGGATTTAGCGTATTATCCATCGGAAAGAGGTCAATACAATTATGATGCTATTGGCAGCACTATTTCAGCCGGTACAGATCCTGCAACAGGTAAATTAAAAAGCCCTAAATCACGTTGGGGGGGTATCATGCGTAAGATAGAGACAAACGATTTCGAAGCAGCCAATATAGAATATGTACAGATGTGGGTTATGGATCCATTTAATTCTGATTTAGGAAGTCAGTATAATAACTTACAATCTACCTCTGGTGAACTTATTGTTCAACTGGGAAATGTTTCTGAAGACGTGTTGCGCGATGGAAAAAATTCTTTTGAGAACGGATTGCCTACTTCTCCAACCGATCAAACACATCCAACTCAAAATACAGCATGGGGAAGGGTGCCTCAGGTGCAAGCTATTGTAAATGCTTTTGATAATGACCCCAACACGCGCTCTGAACAGGATGTGGGATTAGATGGCTTAAAAGATGCCGACGAAAAAAATTATTTTGCTCCGTTCCTTTCCGCCATGAATTCTTTGGGAACAGCAGCATATAACTCCGTTCAAGCAGATCCTTCTTCTGATTTTTATCATCATTTTACAGGAGATGATTATGATAATAATAAAATAGGAACCCTTGAACGATACAAATATTTTAACGGATTAGAGAATAATTCACCTATCAATACAGGAAGTCAACTTACTTCATCAACAACGCTACCCAATACGGAAGATATAAACCGCGATAACAACTTAAGCGAGAACGAGGGCTATTATCAATACCGAATAAAAATTTCTCCAAGTGATCTTTCACCAAACAATGTTGGCTTTAATTATATTAATGATGTAGTAACGGGAGGAGGAACTACTATAGATCAAACGTCAGTGGATGCAAAATGGTATCAGTTAAAAATACCTGTACGTGAGTTTGAGGCTAAGTACGGTCAAATAGAAGATTTCAGATCCATACGATTTGTGCGATTGTTACTTAGAGGGTTTGACAAACCTGTAATTCTGCGTATTGCAAAAATGGACTTAATAAGAGGGGAATGGAGAAAATATAATTATAACATTACTGATGATGGAGATTATCTTGGTAACGATGATCCCGGAACTTCTTTTGATGTATCGGCTGTAAACTTTGAAGAGAATGGAACTAAAAAACCTGTTAATTATGTTTTACCGCCTAAAATAGAACAGCAGCTTTCTTATGGAACCTCTAACCCTGTAAGAATGAACGAACAATCCATCTCTCTTAAAGTTTGCAATTTAGAAGATGGGAACGCTAGAGCAACATACAAAAATGTGAGTTTTGATGTTCGTTCGTATAAAAAATTAAGAATGTATGTTCATGCTGAAGCGCAGGCAAATGGCACTCCTTTATATGACGACGACCTTACTTGTTTTGTTCGACTGGGAACCGACTACACCCAAAATTATTATGAGTATGAAATATCATTAAAAGTTACACCATCGGGGTATTATGATGGCAACAGTGAGGACGCGCGTTACCAGATATGGAAAAAAGAAAATGAAATGGAACTGGTTTTTTCTGATTTACAAGAGGCCAAACAAAAACGAAACGCAGAAATCTATAGTAATAGCAATAACACTTCACTCACCAAAAGATTTTTATACACAATAACAGACCCTCAGGGCAACCCACGAAAGGTGTATGTTAAAGGAAACCCCAATTTAAGCGATGTAAAAACTATTATGATAGGAATACGCAATCCGAAAAAAGTCGGTGTTGGTGTTGATGACGATGGTTTACCTAAGTGTGCCGAAGTGTGGGTAAATGAATTACGTCTTGCTGACTTTGATGAAAGCGGTGGATGGGCAAGCACTGCGCGTGTTACTGCCAAACTCGCCGATTTAGGTACCGTTTCTTTTGCAGGCAACTACAGTACACCGGGCTGGGGAAGTATTGATAAAAAAGTAAGTGAACGTCAAAGAGAAACAAAATATCAGTATGATATTTCTTCCCAAATTGCGTTGAACAGATTTTTACCTGCCGAATGGCGCATAAGCCTCCCTATGTATATCGGCTATTCACAAGCGATTATCCGCCCTCAGTATAATCCGTTGGATCCGGATATTTTTTTGAATGATGTAATAAACAATTTACCAAACGACAGTCTTAGAAATGATTTAAAATATAGAACCATAGATGAAACAACTCGTAACAGCGTCAATTTTACAAATGTTAAGAAAGAAAAATCGCCGGACTCAAAACGAAATAATATTTATGATATAGAGAATTTTGCATTCAACTATTCCTATTCCAAGTTTCA
>CAZCJN010000052.1:0-1762 GCA_964498865.1 uncultured Bacteroidia bacterium | reverse complement strand
ATAATATTTATGATATAGAGAATTTTGCATTCAACTATTCCTATTCCAAGTTTCACAATCACGGCGCCATGATAGAGTATAATAATATGCGTGATTATAGAACAGGGATGGTCTATAGCTACTCTACTAATCCAAAAGCCATTCAGCCCTTTGGTAAAATAAATTTTTTAAATAAAAAAGCATTCGCCTTAATACGAGATTTTAATTTTAATCCTTACCCGAGCAAATACTCTTTTCTATTAGATATAGACAGGCACTATGCGGAAAAATTAAATCGTAATACAACCGGGTTAGAAATACCCATGGATACATTTTATGATAAAAGATTTACCATGCTTCGCAGCTATGATTTAAAATACGATATAACAAGATCTCTTAAGGTCGATTTTCATGCCGATAACAATAGCCGGATTATGGAGCCTTACGGGGCTATTAATACTCAGGAGAAAAAAGACTCTATTAAACAAAGTTTATTCAGGGGAGGAGACAACACGATGTACACACAGCGCACAAAAGTAGATTATGCCATACCCATAAATAAATTCCCTATGCTGGATTGGATTTCTTCCAATGCGAGTTATGCAACCGATTACAAATGGACGAGGGCTCCTTATAGTGCCGACTCTTTAGGCAACTTTATCCAGAATGGTAATCAGAAAACATTAAATATGCAGGGCAACCTTACCACGTTGTACAATAAGGTTCCTTTTTTGAAAAAAGTAAATCAGGGAATTAAAAAGAAGAAAGACGAGAAAAAAGAAGGAATTAAACAGCCAAGTAAAACTCCAAAAGACTCAACTAAGAAAAAGGAGAAAGAACCTGTTTTATTTCCACAATATTTTGCTCGCACATTAATGATGCTTAAAAATGTTTCTTTGAATATTACGGATAATGAAGGATCCTCTCTTGCCGGCTATGGATACAATACTCGTTTTTTTGGTATGAATGATAAAAATAAATGGTCGCCCGGACCTGCATTTGTATTTGGAAAGCAAGATAATTTTGGAAAAGACAGCTTGCATTTTACAGATTATGCAGCACAAAAGGGCTGGATAGTTAAAAACAAATTATTAAATGTTCCCTTTACAAAAAATAAAACAACCAATATAACTGCAAGGGCTAATCTTGAACCTCTTCCCGGATTTAAAATCGAACTTACTGCTAATAAGAATCAATCTATAAATAATAGTGAGTTTTTCAGGTGGGCGTATGACTCTACTTTAGGTGCCGAAACTTATATGCACCAGTCTCCTATAGAAAGCGGCAACTTTAGTATGTCATTCATTACATGGCATACAGCCTTTGAAAAAATTCATACAGATTATTTTTCAGCATCTTTTCAAAACATGTTAAATTATAGAGAAGCAATCTCTAACAAGCTGGCAGAAAAATATAATCAGCCAAAAGGCAATCCCGGGAATTTTGCACCCGGTTACGGTAACACCTCTCAAAACGTACTTTTATATTCTTTTCTTTCAGCATATTCCGGGAAAGACCCAAATAATTATTCTTTGGCTCTTACTCCTACCACTCCTTTACCAAATTGGAGAGTAACCTACGATGGACTGGGGAAAATAAAACAGCTCAAGAAAATTTTCAAAACAATAACGCTTAGCCATGCGTACCGTTCTTCCTATAGTTTTTCCTATACCAATAATTTAAATTCTGATCTTAAACAATCAGGCAAACCGGTTAATCAGGATATAAACGACAACTATATATTTTATGAGCAATTGAATTCGGTTACCATAGCCGAGCAACT
>CAZCJN010000051.1:0-15323 GCA_964498865.1 uncultured Bacteroidia bacterium | reverse complement strand
AAAGGAGGAAAAAAGGTTTTGCTGGTTGAATTGGATTTACATAAACCTAAAATACACAGCGCATTAAATTTGAATTCTGATATTGGGATGAGCACCTTGCTTATTGGAAAAACATCCCCTGTAGAAACCATTATAAGTTCGGGAGTGACAAACATGGATGTCATACTTTCTGGGCCAATACCTCCCAATGCTTCTGAATTAGTACTTAGTAAATACTTTCCTGAATTGTTGGAATACACAGAAAATAAATATGATTATATAATTATTGATACACCTCCTATGGGTATGATTTCGGATGCATTGGTTTTAATGAAGTATTCACATATTAACTTATTTGTTCTTAATACTAAATACTCTCCCAATGATGGTTTGAATTTTGCACATGCTATTTCTGTAAATAATAAAGCAGCTACAAGTTTTGGGTTTATACTCAATTGTGTTAAGACGAGAAATTCCAGGTACTATTATAAGAAGTACGAGTATGGATACGGTCATTCCGAAAAAGTATAAGATCAATTTTTATCCCCATTACTTTTTTTTAGTGTTAGTAACTAGTGGTTTAAAATTTTGCATTTGTACATCGTAATAGTAGTTTTGGTAAAACAAAATCACTTATGTCGGATAAAAAATTTCAACCCTATATTTCAGACTCTTCTACTATGGCGGAATTTACCGTGAAAGCCATTGCATTGGGGTGTGTATTTGGGACTTTATTTGGTGCGGCAACAGTTTACTTGGCATTAAAAGCAGGATTAACTGTGTCTGCATCTATTCCTATTGCTGTTATAGCTATTTCATTAGGGCAAAAGTTTTTTAAAACAACCATTCTTGAAAATAATATAATTCAAACTACCGGTTCTGCGAGTGAGTCAATAGCGGCAGGAGTAGTTTTTACACTTCCTGCCTTTTTATTTCTAAGCCAAGACAGTGATGGAGAAACTTATTTTAATTATTGGACCATTCTTACCTTAGCCATATTGGGCGGGATTCTGGGAGTTTTAATGATGATTCCATTAAGGCGTTCGTTAATTGTAAAAGAACATAATAAGCTCCCATATCCTGAAGGGACAGCCTGTGCATCTGTTTTAATTGCAGGAGATAAGGGAGGAGATTTTGCCAAAACAGCGTATTGGGGATTAGGAGTAGCATTTGTTTTTGCAATACTTCAAAAAATATTTCATGTTATAGCTGAAGTGCCTACATGGGTATCCTCTCAAACAAATAAATATTTCCCATCAGCGACTGTGAATGGAGAAATTACACCTGAATACTTGGGGGTAGGATATATTATTGGACCAAGAATAGCAGGGATTTTAGTTGCAGGTGGAGTACTGGCATGGCTGGCAATGATTCCTTTATTATCCTCTCTTGTACCACCCGATCTTATTGCTCAACAGCTTTTAAAACTTGGTTATACTTTATCGAAGTTCGGATGGGATGAAACCAGCCATACATTTTCAGACATGCCCGAAGCTGTTTACAGAGCATACATACGGCAAATAGGAGCAGGGGCGGTGGCTGCAGGAGGATTTATGACCTTGTTTAAAACGATACCGACTATTGTATCTTCTTTTAAAGAAAGCTTTTCTTCTATGAAAGAGAAGAACAAAGCAACGGCTGTTCTAAGAACAGAAAAAGACCTTTCATTTAAGGTAGTGATTTTTGGAAGTATTATTCTTGTTCTTGTCTTGGCACTTCTTCCTAAAATTCCGGGTGAAACAATTTTAGGGAAATTCTTATTAGGGGTATTAATAATTGTTTTTGGTTTTTTCTTTGTTACAGTATCCTCGCGCATTGTAGGAATCATAGGTTCCTCATCAAATCCGATTTCAGGAATGACAATCGCCACTTTAATGGGTACTGCATTATTTTTTATAGCACTTGGCTGGACCGGAAGTGCTTATGAACCTATGGCTCTGGTAGTTGGAGGGATGATTTGTATTGCGGCTGCTAACGGAGGGGCTACTTCTCAAGATTTAAAAACTGGATACATTGTGGGGGCTACTCCAAAATATCAGCAGCTTGCTCTTTTTATTGGGGTAATTGTATCTTCTATAGTAATTGGTCTCACAATAAAAATTCTGGATATACCCGATTCGGAATTAGCAAGTAAAGGAATACAACATGCAATAGGAGAGAAGTATGCAGCTCCACAAGGAACACTAATGGCTACACTTATTAAGGGGCTATTGTCTTTTAATCTTGATTGGAAATTTGTAATCGTAGGAGCATTTATTGCTATAACTATTGAATTGTGTGGAGTAAATGCTCTTTCCTTTGCTGTTGGCGCATATTTGCCTTTGTCTACTACTCTGCCTATTTTTGTAGGGGGAGCAATAAAAGGCATCATTGATTGGAAAGCTAAAAAGTCAGGACGAGAAACTGAAGATGCAGAACTGGGAAAAGGCAGTTTGTTTTCTACAGGATTAGTTGCCGGAGGTGCTTTAATGGGCGTGATTGTTGCTATATGCACCGTAGGAATGGAATCTACTATGAATAAGCTTTCTTTGCATGATACGATTGTAAATGCTGTTGGTAATGGTTGGTATGATATTATCGGGGTTTTTTTCTTTGCTGTTATGGGAATTATTATTTATCGCATTGCAAGTACTAAGTGATTTATGAATAATAAATTTGTTGTGGGTACGAAAATAGTTTTAGGCGATTTTTTTCTTACTGAAAAAGATATAATTGATTTTGGAAAGGCATTTGATCCATTGGATTTTCATATTGACATTGAGAAAGCTAAGAAAACAATATTTAAAGGATTAATTGCCAGTGGCCCTCATATATTTAATCATGTATATCGCAAAGCATGGTTGCCGTTATATGGTAATACAATAATATGCGGCATGGGTGTTTATAACTGGAAGTTTATAAAACCAATTTATGCAAATCAGTTGATAAAAGCCGAAGTAACAATAGTAAGTACTCGAGAGGAGCCGCATCTCGGTGGTATTGCTGTTATGTGGCAATTTGAATTTAAAGATGAAAAAAATGAAATGGTTCAAATATTGCAGACTGAGGTTATGCATAAAATTTCCTAATTTTACTAGTAATGAAAACAATTAAAATAGTATCATTTTTTATCCTTATTGGAACTATCTCTCCCGGTTTTATCTTTTTTAAAAGTGACGAAGGGGAGAAAATTAAATGGATGTCTTTTCAACAAGCTTTGGAGTTAAGTAAAAAAGAAAAGAAGAAAATATTTATTGACGTGTATACGGATTGGTGTGGATGGTGTAAGGTGATGGACAAAAACACTTTTTCAAATCCTGTGATTGTAAAGTACATGAATGAACATTTTTATTCGGTGAAATTTAACGCAGAAATGAAAGATACAATTGTGTTTAATAATTATACGTTTGTAAATCCAAATCCAAATTCTTCTCGTTCCACGCATCAATTAGCAGCATCGCTGTTGAACAATCAACTTTCTTATCCGACTACGGTGTATTTAGATGAAAATTTTAATATGCTAACTCAAGTGCCCGGTTATTTGCAGCCTTCGCAAATGGAGCCTATTATGAAATATTTTGGGGATAATATTTATCCATCTACCAAATGGGAGGACTATCAGAAGAATTTCAAAAGTGAAATTCCTGCTGCTGTACAGCAACAACCGGCATCCGCATCTCCGCATTAATTGAAAACTATAATCCTAATAAAACAATAATGAAACAGTTTTTATTTTCTGCTACTCTTTTAGCATCTGTCTTTTTTGCAAGTTGCAGTAATTCATCTCATGAAAATAAACAAGAAGAACAAATGCCTTCTGCTGATACTTCTAAAGGGGTTTCTGCATTCATAACGGATTCAACAAGCAAAGAGGTCGCTTATATATGTCCTTGTGGAGGATGTCCGGAAGTTAAGGAATCTAAACCTGGTAACTGCCCGAAATGTCAAATGGAATTAGTGAAGGAGAAAAAATAATATTCTCTAAAAAAGGGTGGATGACGGGATTTGAACCCGCGACCCCCAGAACCACAATCTGGTGCTCTAACCAACTGAGCTACAACCACCGTTAAATATCTATGCAAAGATCTTTGAGGCTGCAAAAATAATTATTTATTGTTTCCATGAACATTCCACTTGCAGAACGTCTTCGTCCCAAAAAATTAGATGACTATGCAGGGCAAAAACATTTAACCGGTCCGGGCGCTATATTAAGAGTTGCTATTGAATCAGGCGTGATTCCTTCCATGATTTTATGGGGGCCCCCGGGAGTAGGTAAAACTACCCTTGCCAGAATAATTGCTTCGCATCTAAAACGCCCCTATTATCAGCTAAGTGCCATTAATTCAGGCGTGAAAGATATTAGAGAGGTTATTGATAAGGCTCAGTCTGATTCTTTTTTTGGATCTAACTACCCGGTTTTATTTATAGATGAAATTCATAGATTTAGTAAGTCGCAGCAGGATTCTTTATTAGGCGCTGTTGAAAAAGGAACTATTACGCTGATAGGGGCAACCACTGAAAATCCATCCTTTGAGGTGATATCTGCTTTGCTTTCTCGGTGCCAGGTATATGTACTTAAGCATTTAGAAAAAGAAGATTTGATTAAGTTGCTGGATCATGCAATCAATAATGATGAGGTTTTAAAGAAGAAGAAAATTATCTTAAAAGAAACTGATGCGCTTCTTAGAATATCCGGTGGTGATGTTCGTAAACTTTACAATGCTTTAGAGTTGTATGTTAATTCGTTTCCTAGCAATGAAGAAGTAGTCGTTACTGATGAGCATTTATTAAATATAATTCAGCAAAAGATAGTGTTATATGATAAAGGAGGAGAGAATCATTATGATCTAATATCGGCATTTATAAAGTCGATAAGGGGTAGCGACCCCAATGCAGCTGTTTATTACTTAGCGAGAATGATTGCAGGAGGAGAAGACCCTCTGTTTATTGCCAGAAGGCTTATTATATTGGCTGCAGAAGATATAGGCAACGCTAATCCTATGGCATTGGTACTCGCCAATAATTGTTTTCAATCGGTTGATGTGATCGGAATGCCGGAAGCCAGAATTATACTTTCACAAACAGTTGTTTACCTTGCATGTTCTCCTAAAAGCAATGCATCCTACATTGCCATAGGCGCAGCTCAAGAAAAAGTAAAAGAAACTGGTGACCTTCCGGTGCCACTCTCTATTCGCAATGCACCTACAAAGCTTATGCGTGATTTGAGCTATGGCAAAGAATATCACTATGCGCATTCCTATGAAGGTAATTTCATTAGTGCTGAATTTCTCCCTGATGAATTGAAGGGAAATAAACTATATGAACCTGGTGATAATGAGGTGGAAAAAAGATTTAGAGAATATCTGAAACGGAACTGGAAAGATAAGTACGGTTATTAATCCTCACCAAATAATTTTCTTGCAACTACTCTGAGGAAGTTTCCTTCAAATTCTGCTACATAAGCAATTCCTACAACGATGCCTCCGATTATCTGCTCGGTGGTTTGCCACGTCATATCAAATAATATATTTTTTATTGTTAATGAGGAGCTAAATGAAACTCCTATTACTAAAGATAAAATGTAGGCAACTATTCCTAGTGACGCACCTGAAATAATGCCTCTAAGCATAGGTCTTTTGGATATAGGCCTAGGAAATTTCATTAAATAAATTTTGGTGAGTACAAATCCTAATATCAAATACGTAATGATTGATCCTGTAAGATAGATCTCCTTAGGATAATTTAGGCGCTCAATATCATTGAGTATTACACCATGCCACAGATAAGATGCACCCAGCATTATCAAAGCACTGGTCAGCCATGCTAAAAAGAATCCTTTTAAGCTCATAAATGCCCGCTTATTTATAGCAGAAAGATACTATGTTTTTGACAATTATTTATTGTGGGAACTCTAATAAAGTTCTTAACATGTTTAATGCAGAGAGTCCAGCCCTTCTTATGGTTCTTTCCCGGCTATCTCCAAATGAAAACTTTTCAGATACTAAGGCGTCAGGAGTAGCTACGGCAATCCATACTGTTCCTACAGGTTTTTCATTACTTCCACCGGTAGGACCTGCAATGCCGGTGGTAGCAATGCCAAAATCAGCTTTTAAACGCTGTCTTACTCCCGTTGCCATTTGTTCTGCAACTTCTTTACTCACTGCTCCGTTTGTTTGAAGAGTAGAAACATCTACCTTAAGCACATTGGTTTTTATATCATTTGCATAAGCAATAATTCCACCATTAAAATAATCTGAACTGCCGGCAATACTCGTGATAAGATGTCCTATGTAACCACCGGTACAACTTTCTGCAACTGCCAGTGTTTGCTTTTTCTTTCGTAGAAGTTCGCCGATTGTTTTTTCTAAAGATTCCGGCTCTTTACCATATTCTTCTACAGCAAAAATTAACTCAGGAATTAGTTTTCGTAGCTCTGAAATTTTTTCATCTACTAATAAGTTCAGCTGCTGTTTGTTATTTCCTTTTACTGATAACCGGAGTTTGACTTGACTGGGTGAAGGCAGATAAGCAAGTTTTATGTTCGTGGAGTTTAAAGATTCTTCCCATGATTTTATTTTTTCAGCCAAACTAGATTCGCCTAATCCCTGAGTATAAACAGTTTTATGAATGATTACTTCTTTTTGAAATCTGTTTTTAAGCTCCGGAAGTACAAACTCTTCCATCATTGCTTTCATTTCATATGGAACACCTGGCAGTGAAATAAAAATGGTGGTATTAACATCGAACCACATACCAGGAGCAGTTCCATTCTTATTTTTTATGACCGTACAATTTTCAGGAATTTCAGCTTGTCCGCGATTGGATTCAGGCATAACAATATTAAACGATGCAAATCGCTTTTTTACCATTTCAAAAACTTCATCATTGAAAATAAGCTTTGTGTTAAAGAATTCACATAGGGTTGGCTTAGTAAGGTCATCACTGGTAGGCCCTAATCCTCCTGTAATTAAAATAATTCCAGATCGTTTTTGCGCATCTGTAAATGCTTTTAATATATCCTCTTTATTATCACCTACCGTTATAAGATGACTTACCGAAATGCCAATTAATGTTAATTGTTGGGCCATCCATTGAGCATTGGTATTGGCTATTTGTCCAATAAGTATTTCATCACCAATTGAAATAATCTCTGCTTTTACCATTTTGCTTGTCTTTTTAACGGATTGAGTAAGAATTTGAAAAAGCTCTTCATAACTCCAAAAATATCATCTGCCGATTGATCTTTTTCATTTTTCCGTATTGCATTTCCTAATTCAGCAAAGTGAAGAAGATTGTTTTTGATAAGCCATGCTTCTGCATTTTTATCATTATAAGTTACTTTTACAGTAGCAGCTAAAATAAATTTTTTATTTTCTGCAAGCCAGTTAAAGGCTCTTTTGTCGTCCAGTATAGCATGGGCAAAAGCAACAAGATCAATACTTTTTTTATTTGTTAGTTCTTTAAGTGCTTCGTCATTTCCGTCAATAGCATAATGTAAGAGTATTAACTCCGGGTAGTGGTTGTTCTGCAGCCATGCTCTGGCGGCATTGTCTCCTTGTATGAGTAAAGTGAGTTGTTTTATCGCTTCTTTATCGTATATATTTTTGGTCATGAGCGAAATTTATCGGCATGTAATTTTTTTTTCGTTTTGACTTTTGGAGTTTTTCCTATACGGATATCGTTCTTTAAAATTAAATTACAAATTTTCAAAACAGACTCTTCAAAATCTATTGCCTCGTCATGGATCATTTGCCAGTTTGTTTCCCTTTTACCATTACTAAGTATGTAAACCGATTGCATGCTCGGCAAGTCTTTTTTTAAGCTATCATGATGTTCTTTGTCTGTCGCTATCCAAATGCCATTAGCATCTGCATTGTCATCTTTTTTTCGTACGATTAATAAGATTTTTCCATTAGAATAAATTGCATGACAACCAAACATAGGTTTCACTTCAATAGGAATAGAGTAGAGCAGGTCTAATATAAAATCGAAGGGTATCTTCTTTTTCATATTGATTGTTTAACTAAAATTTTATTAATACTCTTGCATTTAGCATACGGTTCGAAAGATAATTAGGTACTGCATATTGCCGGCCGTTTACATCCCGTACCCAAATATGTGAAACCACATTATTTACAGCAAGCAAGTTAAATACTTCTATGGAGAACCAAATAGATTTTAATCGATTCGTAATAAATGAATGAGGTTTGGTGTCTTCTTTGCTTTTTGAATTTTGAGTTTCCTGTTCTTTTTCTTTTACTATTTCATAAGAAAATCCTATGTCTACTCTTCTGTATTGTGGCATTCTTCCAATATCTTTGAAGCGCTCAAAACTCGGTGGGCCAAAAGGTAATCCGGTTCCAAAGAGTAAATTCATATGCATTTTACAGCGTGGCAACATAGGCAGGTAGTCTTGAAAAAACAACCCGAAGGTAACCCTTTGATCTGTGGGTCGTGGTATAAAACCCGGTATTACACGAATACTATCTGTTATGATGTAATTTGAAGTATATCCTGATATAATCGTATCTCCATCGCTATTAAGATAGATGTGGTAATAATCATTATTTAGGTCTTCCATTGTTCTCATAATAGAGATGCTTGCCCATGAATCCAGTCCCTTTACAAATTCTCCATTTAATTTCATATCTACCCCTCTAGCATATCCTTTCGCGTTATTAGTGGCATAGTAGCGAATCCGAATATTGTCAATTTCGTACGGAATTAAATTGTTCAAATCTTTGTAATAAACCTCTGCTATATATTTAAATGGTCGATTCCAAATTTTTAAATTTTTATCTAATCCTAGAACAAGATGAATAGATTGTTGTGCTTTTATGTCCGTATGTAATTTACCTCCTACATCTCGCATCTCTCTATAAAAGGGGGGTTGGTAATAGTATCCTGCGGAGGTTTTAAATACAATATTGCTTTTCCAATCAGGCTTAAATGATAATGTGGCGCGGGGGCTGATGAGCAATTGTTTATTTAAATCCCAATAGTTGGCCCTTATGCCTGATGTTAGTGTAAACTCGTTTGAAGTAGTAGGTACAGAATCATTCTTGTGTTTTTTGAAGGCATTCCATGACCATGAATTTTGAAAATATCCCGAATAACGATTAGTGGATAAGGTGTTTTTTGACTTGATGAGGGAATTCAGATGTAAATATTCGTATGCCTGGGTATTTGGGTTAATATATCCGGGATTCCCAAAGGGGTGGGGAACTGAGTATCCTGCAGAGTCCACATATTCCCATTCACTTAGTTTGTCATGGATTGTTTCATGTTGGTATTTTAAACCCCACCATAGTTGAGATATTTTATTTTTAAATATCTTATTACCCTTATTTTCAATATTATATACTTTTGCATTTAAATAATTTCTTGCATGTCTTAACATAGCGCCCGAGCCAATGTTAAATGCTGTTTGACCAAAGTTGTCTTTGCCGAAATCGTTCTCAAGTTCATTTAAAGAGTATATACCTAGAACGTCATAAGTTTCGCTCTCATCAGTAGTAAAAAAAGAGGTAATAAATTTCAATGTAAGGTCTTTGTTATATGGCCTATAAGTGCTTGTAAAAGCACCCATTCCTGTTACATATTTATCTATTTCCTGACCTTTAAAGTTTATAAGAAGTTGTAATGCTTCATTTACTGTTCCAAAAGATGATTTTCTTGATTGGGGAATCATATTGTATTTATTCTGACTTGCATTAACAAGAAAGCCATGTTCCCACTCCGTATTGGGGGTATAGGTAATATATGATTGTAAATCGTAAAAGTTAGGTTTGTAATCTGCTTTAGTGTCTAATGAATTAAGTAAGTATGAATTGGATTTATTCCTGGCGCCTACCAGGTAAGTAAATCGTTTGTCATTAGACGATCCCTCAAGATGAATACTTCCCCCTAAAAGTCCACCTGAAATACTGCCGGCAAATTCCCTGGGTTTTGTGTAACGAATATCTAATACCGATGACATCTTATCCCCATATCTGGCTTCAAAGCCTCCTGAGGAGAAATTAATTGAGGATACCATGTCTGAATTAACAAAACTTAATCCTTCTTGTTGTCCGCTATGCATTAAAAAAGGGCGGTATACTTCTATGTCATTTACATATACTAAGTTCTCATCGAAATTTCCGCCTCTTACGGAATAGGAAGAGCTTAGTTCATTACTTTGCTGTACACCTAGCTGGGTGAAAATGATTGTATTAAAATCCTGACTAACTCCTGTTTGTACATATATGTTTTTTATAGCAATCGGTTGAATAAAATTTGCCCTGGCTTGTTTGTCTTCAATTACGACTGTATCTAACGTTCTTGCTGTATCGATAGATAGATCTGATTTGTTCTTTTCTCCTTCGCGTAAGTTAACAGATTGTAATTTGATTCCAAAACTTACATGAGAAAACTCAATGGTAATGCTTGTGTCTGGCGTAATGATGAGTGAGTATTCGCCATTTGCATCTGTCGTGGTGGTACGTGTAGTGCCACGCACTAAAACTTGTACATCGGCAATAGGATTGCCACCTTTATCTGTTATCGTTCCATAAATAATTGCAGGTTCATTTACTTGTCCATTGCTTGAGTTTGGAAATAAAAAAAATGAAAAACAGAGAATGATAAGGATGATCCCTTTATTAGTCATCGCTATCATTTTTTTTATTTTTTACTTTTAATTTTCCTTCGCGCCACATTTTAACAAATTGGGCCCATGCAAAGGGATTAAGTAAGTTATTAGGTGGGTATTGTCCTGCCCAATATAGCCTGCTTTGATATTGCTGCTGACTAGCTTTGTAATTCATGCTGGCATCCATACCCATATTTTCAAAACGTTCTTTCATTTCTTCTCTATCCATGTTTTTTTTCGCACGTGCTAAGTCGTCGTCCGGAACGTTCATATTAAGAAAGACCTCCTTAAATTGTTCTCTTGTAGGCCATGGGAAGATAACTGTTTCTTTTAATAAAATGGTGTCGAAGCGCATTACTTGAATTAATGAATATTTATTCCCTGAAAGGGTGTCAGGGATTATGTATTGCGCTTTTTTGTATCCTAACGCTGAAAATATGATTGTATCTTTTTTCTGCGCAACAAATGAAAAATATCCGTAATAATCTGCAATGGTACCTCTGTTAGAGCTTTTAATGATCACTTTAGTGAAGGGTATAGGTTTTAAGCTGTCAATTTCTACAATTACTCCCGAAAACTGGATGAGCTCTTTATCTTGAGCATTTACATGATTTATTCTTAAGAATAAAAAAGCCAATAAAAATGCAATGGTAATTTTATAATTCATAGGTATTAAAAGTATAAAAAAATGGCTCTTTATTCATTCTCTTTTAACATATTTATGAGTTAATTATTGTAACAAAAGGTAATTATTTTGGTTAGTAAATAGCTATTGGATACAATCTGTTTCTTAATAGATTTGCCAAATTATTTTTTAAAACTATATGTCTGTTTCATTTAGTGATACAAAAATTGCTTTTTCCTCCTTAAGCAGTGGTGACCTTAAACGTTCTTATTGGTTGTTTAAGCTTGTAAGCAATCCTGCATTTGTATCTGCAGGAAAACATCTTACAGATTTCGCATTAGGTATTCATTTTCCTATTAAGTGGATTATTAAACCCACCATATTCAAACAATTTTGCGGAGGAGAAACAGTAGAAGAAAGTCGTAAAAAAGTCGAAGAGTTGGGAGTTTTTAATATTAAATCTGTTTTAGACTATTCAATTGAAGGTAAAGAAAGTGAGGCTGATTTTGATAATTGTACCGATGAAATTATTTCTATTATTAATGAAGCGAAGCAAAATAAAAATATTGGATTCTCTGTTTTTAAACCAACAGGTGTAGCACGTTTTGCTTTATTGGAAAAAATATCTGCCGATTTAACTCTTACAAATTCTGAAAAGGAGGAATATAATCGTGTTAAAAATCGTTTTGATCGTATTTGTAAACTTTCTTATGAGCTAGGTATTCCTGTTTTTGTTGATGCCGAGGAATCATGGATTCAGGCTGCTGTTGATGCTTTAGTAGATACAATGATGGTTACCTATAATAAAGAAAAAGCTATTGTTTACAATACCTTTCAGATGTATAGAAAGGATAGATTAGATTTTTTGAAAAAATGTTTTGCCAAAGCAAAGCAAAGTGGTTATTTGATTGGTGCAAAGCTGGTTAGGGGAGCGTATATGGAAAAAGAAAGAGAGCGTGCTGGTAAGATGAATTATATATCACCCATTAACGAGACCAAAGAAAGCACAGATCAATTATATGACGATGCATTAAAGTTTTGTATTGATAACTTATCTACAATATCTTTTTGTTGTGCATCGCACAATGAAAAAAGTGCCATGCTTGTTGTAGACCTCATGAAACAAAAGAGCATACCAGTTAATCATCCGCATATTTATTTCTCTCAATTATTAGGTATGAGTGACCATATTACATATAATCTTGCGCATGCAGGTTATAATGTTTCTAAATATGTACCGTATGGGCCTGTTCGCGATGTGGTTCCTTATCTAATTAGAAGAGCACAAGAGAATACCTCTGTTAAAGGACAAACAGGAAGAGAACTTTCTTTAATCATCAAAGAGGTGGAAAGGAGAAATAAAATGTAGTTTGTGTATTATGCTCTTTTCTTTAAGCTTTGATAATCTAAGAAATATAATATTCGTATTGAAAGTCTGTTCGTTTGTGGTAAATGGAGTGTGTTAGAGAAGTTCTCTGCAAAGTTATTTGGTATAGTGAGCTCTTCTTTATCAATTACATTTTTATAGGCAATAGATAACAGGCTTCCGGGAGTAAATTGCCACGAGAATATGGCATCTATGTTAAATGAATTGTAACTGAAATTATGGGACTGAGAATAAGTATTGTTGGCTTGAAGAATTCCGTTCTCAGCTAAGGTGTAAAAGTTTATATACTCTCCTGTATTCCAATAATGGCGGGCATTGAGTGTGAGTGATAAGTCATTTTTAAATATATACTTGGCTGATACTACGCTTGTGTATGTGTGTAGCTTTCTTGCACCAAAAATAATAGCATTGTTTGTATCGGTGTTTACATATCCTGCATTAAATGGGTCGAATCCATAATTGAATTCACAAATAAATGAAAGTTTGTTATTTACACGCAATCGCGGTTTAATAAAATAACCATATCCTTGACCCAAAGGGAAGTTTTGAATATTTCCTTTAGGAAATATACCTGTGTTGGTATTAAAATCAACAGCTATTCTCTTTCTGTAATCTGTACTAAACCCTCCATAAACCCACCATGTTTCAGGCGTTCTGTAAAAACGGTTGTCAATACGAGGTTCATTATAGTCATAACTTGATATGGGTATATGACCACCCCCACCGCTTAATGATAAAAAGCTTTTGAACAATACAAATAAATTTACATTGTATGAAAAATCTGTTCTTAGCTTGGTTGTGTAATTATATGAGTAATTGATGTTTATGTTATTAAACGAGCGCAAAATAGATTTCCACGGTTTAAATCGGTTGTAGCTTAGGTTGCCGTAGAAGTAGGAATAATTAACTATGGCAAAGAAACCCATGTCGGAACGTTTAAATGTTTTACTCATTGTTTCGTGATATAGTCTGCCTTGCCACGTACCACTTATCTTGCTTATTCCTCCATAATAGAAGTATCCTATTTGATCAGTAAAATTGTCGGTCAAAGAATCATTTCTTTTAAATATCTGACTTAGGTTAGCACCGCCATCAATCGAAAAAGTATTTTTCTTATTTTGAAAATAGAAACCTGATCCTGATACATTCGCATCAGTATATTCGCTTCCTTTTCTTGCAACATTTGTATTTATGAAATACATACTGGATGAGTTCTTGAGTTGCTGATCAAAAACAAAAGCATTGTAGTTGGTTAATGGTTCAGTAAGTATTTTTCTTGTTTGCCCTTCTGTATTCCCTATTTCTGCATATGTATTATCTGTAATAGCATTGAATACTCCAATTCCTAAACCATTGTTGTTTCTACCGGTAATTTTAGTGGCGTTTAAAAGCTTTGCTTGTGAAGGATTTTTTTTAATGTTTTCATTTGAGTCAATCATATTTGGTACATCATAGAACAGGCTGGGTGTTTTTCCAACTCTTCTTGAATAGAATAAACCATTTTTATTGAACAGGTCAACTCCTTCTTTAAAGAAAGGGCGATTTTCATCATAGTTTATTTCCCTAAAAGAAAGATTCTTTATTTTATTATCCGATTGAACTTGTCCAAAGTCTGGAAGTAAAATCATATCAATAGTAAAACTTTCATCTATTCCGTACTTAACATCAGCTCCGGCATTATATGAAAATGAATTTGTATTGGAGTAACTATTGTCCGGATTTAAAATGCTGGTTTGTTCGTAATAAGAAGATATATAGGGGGTAAGGGATAAACGAATAGGTGGGTCTATATCGGATATGCCTTCTAAAGTGCCCCAGTATTTTTGAGGGTTAGCTTTATCTAAAGGTGTAAGCGCCCATTGATCGAATTCTCTCGTTCGTCTTATATCCCTGGTTAACTGTAATCCCCAGCGTTGTTCTTTTTTGCTGGGAAAACGAATAGCAGCGTAAGGTATCTTCATTTCTACACTCCAGCCATTATTGTGAATTTTTACTGCGCTTTGCCAGACTGTATTATAGGTAGGATCGCTAAATCTGGAATCCAATTGAACCCCTGAAGAATACACTCCAAAGTCATAAGCGTCTTGAAGACTTAAATAGGGGTCAATTACAAATCTAAATTTTTCAGCATTTAATTCCGCAACATCTCGGCTTCCTAATTCTCGTAAAATACTGTCAGGGGCAGAATCATACATCATGGCGGCTACGTAAATTGCTATATTGTCATATATTATTTTTACTTCGGTTTTTTGTCCGGCTTTGCCGCCTTCCTTAGGAGTGTTTTGTATAAAATCAGTAGCTATTTGTGCGTTTTTCCAACATTCATCTTCTAATATTCCATCTATTTTAGGCGCATTGTTTGTGCGTGTTGTTTTGTAGACCTTTGTAGAATCTTGCGCCAATATTTTTATTGAGAGGAATAAAAAGATCACCAGCAGAAATAAATTAGTTTTTCTCATTTATTGAGCTAAGATATTTTTTCTACACATGAATAATAAGCCCTTAACATAATTTAACGTTTTAATACATGAACTATTAAGCAAAGCAACAGCTATAATTAATTTCAAATACCAATGTGTATCAAAATTTAGTAAGTGGTATGTGCTCATTTCTTTAAAGTATAGATATTTCAAGCTTTTTATGATATAATGGTGCCCTTTCTTTTTAAGTATATTTGGCTTTAACGTATCTATGAGCCAAGAAGTTATACCAATTAGAGTAGG
>CAZCJN010000050.1:9369-15407 GCA_964498865.1 uncultured Bacteroidia bacterium | reverse complement strand
GCCTGCCCTTTCTTTACAAATATCTTTGATAGTAACCCTTGCAGAGGAGCCCCCACATGCTTAGGATTCCCTCCTTCCACCTTAATATTCTCTTCTTTTTTAATATTAAGAGCACGATCCTGAACTTCAATGTTTCGCGTCTGTCCGTTCACCTTAAAAAATACAGTTCTCATTCCATTTTCGTGGGGATGACCGATAGAAAGAAGTTTAACAATAATAGACTTACCCGGGGCTAAATGAATAATCGTTTCTTCATTTAAATCCATTCCATAGAAAAAATTCTTGGTAGGAATCCTGGAAACAAATCCAAACTCTGTCCACTTTTTAAAAGTATCTTCAAAAACTTTAGGATACATTTTATAGGAGAGGAAATCGGTAATATCCAGTGGCCTGCCCAGATCACTTTCTTTAAACTTTAGTTTAAATTCAGTAAATTCCTTTTCAAAATCTACAGGCTTTAGATGAGCATTAGGGCGATCGGTATATGGTTTTTTATCCTTCAACACTAACTTTTGCAATTGTTTAGGAAAACCTTGAGGAGGCTGACCCAGGTCTCCTCTGAAAAACCCTTGTACAGATTCCGGAAATGAAAGCGTATCGCCTTTTTCTAAAACATCTTTTGCTTTCAATCCATTCGAGATCATAAACAAGGTCATATCACCCACTACTTTTGAACTGGGAGTTACCTTTACAATATCTCCGAATAATAAATTTACATCACGATAGGTGTCTTTGATCTCTTCAAACTTCTCCCCTATTCCAAGTCCGGCTGCCTGCTGAATCAAATTGGAATATTGCCCACCCGGCATCTCATGATAAAAAACTTCTGCCGTACTTGCCTTTAATCCGGATTCAAAAGGGTAATAATACTCACGCACGTCTTCCCAATAATTTGAAAACTGGTTAAGTTTATTTACCTCAATAATATTTTCGCGTTTATTAAACTTCATCATTTCCACAATGGAATTAAAATTGGGTTGTGATGTAAGTCCGGAAAGACCACCCAAAGCAACATCTATCACATCTACTCCCGCTTCAATAGCTTTAAGATAAGTTGCGGGTTGAAGAGAGGAAGTATCATGCGTATGTAAGTGAATTGGAATTTTTACAGACTCCTTGAGTGCAGAAACCAATTCATAGGCTGCATAAGGTTTAAGAAGTCCTGCCATATCTTTTATGGCAAGCATATGAGCTCCTGCATTTTCAATATCCTTAGCAAGCTTAATATAATACTTAAGATCATATTTGCTTCGATTCGTGTCAAGTATATCCCCGGTATAACACATAGAAACCTCTGCGATACTTTGCGTTTTTTTTCGGATAGCATTAATGCTCGGCTCCATAGCTTTAAGCCAGTTGAGTGAATCAAAAACACGGAAAATATCTATACCATGCTCGGCCGATTTCTCTATAAATTTTTCTACGAGGTTATCCGGATACGCTGTATACCCTACTGCGTTAGATCCGCGAATAAGCATCTGCAAAAGAATGTTTGGAATTGCTTTTCGTATATCAATCAATCTTCTCCATGGGTTTTCATATAAAAAGCGCATGCATACATCGAATGTAGCACCACCCCATACCTCCATGCTGAATACCTGCGGATGATTTTTTGCAAATGATTCTGCAACCTGTAACATATCATACGTACGCATGCGTGTTGCCAACAGAGACTGATGCGCATCACGAAAAGTAGTATCTGTATAGTGAATTATTTTTTCTTTCCTCAACCATTCGCAAAATTTATCAGGGCCAAGTTTCGTAAGAATATCTTTAGTGCCTTTGGGATATTCATCGTATCGGTTATAAGAAGGGATAACAGGAACAGGAAATTTTTTAGTCTTGTCAACCAATTTCACATCCGGGTTACCATTCACAATTGTATCGCCCAGGAATTTCACCATCTTGGTGGCCCTGTCTAATCTTTTTTGAAATATAAAAAGCTCTCTGTGTTTTTCTATAAATGAAACAGTAGCGTTTCCATCTCGAAACTCCTGATGATTAATAATGTTTTCGAGGAAGGGAATATTGGTTTTCACTCCTCTGATACGAAACTCTTGTAAAGCACGGTGCATTTTCCTGCAGGCGCCATCTAATGTACGGGAATGAGCAGATATCTTCACCAACATAGAATCAAAGAAAGGGCTGATGTTTACTCCCTGATAAACACTCCCTGCATCGAGTCGAATGCCGAAACCACCGGGACTACGATAAGTGATAACCGTTCCATAATCGGGTTTAAAATCCTGCTCGGGATCTTCAGTTGTAACACGACATTGAACCGCATAGCCGTCTGTCTTAATGCTCTCTTGCGAAGGTATCTTTATCTGAGTGTCGCTAAGCCTATAACCTCCGGCAATAAAAATTTGTGTCTTCACCAAGTCAATCCCTGTCACCATTTCTGTAACGGTATGCTCTACCTGGATGCGGGGATTAACTTCTATAAAATAAATATCCCATTCTGGTTCCGTATTTTCTTTTTTAGCAGATTGTGAAGGGTGTGCAAGAAATTCTACTGTACCAACATTATTATACTTTACTGCTTTACAAATTTTAACAGCATAGTTGTGTATTTTATTTCTTACCGAATCGGGCAAGCCAAACGAAGGGGCCACCTCAACCACTTTTTGATACCTGCGCTGTACGGAACAATCGCGTTCAAATAAATGAACCATATGTCCATGATTGTCTGCCACAATCTGAACCTCTATGTGTTTAGGATCATCAACAAATTTCTCAAGGAAGACAGTGTCGTCACCAAATGCATTTTTCGCTTCGCGTTTTGCTTCATCAAATACCCGTTCGAGGTCTTCTTCTTTTCTCACTACGCGCATTCCTCTTCCACCACCGCCTGCAGTGGCTTTAAGCATAACCGGAAAACCAATACGCTTCGCTTCTTCCAACGCAACTTTAATATTTTTAAGGTCCTTAACACTACTTTCAATAATGGGAATATTACTTTGCTGAGCAATCTTTTTAGCGGATATTTTATCGCCCAATGCCACCATCACTTCAGGTGAAGGGCCGATAAATACGATCCCGTTTTCTTTACACTTACGGGCAAACTCTGCATTCTCCGATAAAAACCCATACCCCGGGTGTATTGCATCTACCTGCTTCTTCTTTGCAATGCTGATGATCTCATCGATATTCAAATAAGGTTTAAGTGCTTCATCATCTTTACCAACCTGATAGGATTCATCGGCTTTGTACCTATGCTGAGAATAACGATCTTCGTATGTATAGATTGCAACCGTTTTTAAACCAAGCTCAACACAGGCGCGAAATACCCTAATAGCAATTTCGCCCCTATTAGCAACTAAGATTTTTTTGATTTTCATTTAACTGTGGGGGATAGAAAATTATGACCGGTAATTATTTCGGTGTAAAGTTAGGCAGGAATAAAAATGAAAAAGAAGAATTCAATTAACAATGTCGGATGTTTTTTAACAAGCAGTAGTTAGTGGCATACCCTAGCTGATCCTACCCCAATAAGGCTTTGCTTTTTTCATTCTACCAAGTTCATGTAACAACGGCGCATTGGGTGGTAAAGATAAATCAGCATCTTCTTCTAATACTTTTACTGCTACATCTCGAACGTATTGAAGAAGCTTAGCGTCCCTGGAAATATCTGCAATATGCATATCTAAAACGCCACTCTGTTGGGTACCGGCAACATCGCCGGGGCCACGCAGGCGCAGATCCACCTCTGCTATTTCAAACCCGTTCGATGTGCGAACCATTGTTTCCATTCGGGTACGGGCATCAGAAGAAAGTTTATAATCGGTCATGAGGATACAATAAGATTCTTCCGCCCCTCTCCCTACCCTGCCCCTTAGCTGATGAAGTTGGGAAAGACCAAAACGTTCAGCACTTTCAATAACCATTACACTCGCATTGGGCACATCTACCCCTACTTCAATAACGGTAGTAGAAACTAAAATTTTTGTTGCACCGCCGGCAAACAACTTCATCTGCTCATCTTTCACAGCATTCTTCAATCGGCCGTGAACCATACCAATGGCCCAGCCTGAGGCCCTCCCCGACGGGAGGGGTTGGGGTGGGCCGAATTCTTTTTTAATTATTTCATATCCTTCTTCCAGATTCTTATAATCCAATACTTCCGATTCTTCTATGATGGGATAAACCACATAGATCTGTCGGCCCTTACTCAATTCCGCACGCATAAAATCAAACACTTTTTTTCGCGCATCATAGAACCGATGAACGGTTTTAATGGGTTTTCTTCCGGGCGGTAATTCATCTATGACAGACACATCTAAATCTCCATACAAGGTCATGGCTAATGTTCTGGGAATAGGAGTAGCTGTCATCACTAAAATATGCGGAGGAGACCATCCCTCACTGGCTGTTTGACTTTTCTTCCACAGCTTGGCCCGTTGCGCAACTCCAAACTTATGCTGTTCATCAATTACTACCAATCCTAAATTTTTAAACTTTACTTCTTCTTCAATTAAAGCATGTGTACCTATTAAGATGTGTGTTTTACCATTTAATAAATTTTCATGAATTTCTTTCCTGTCCTTTTGCTTTGTTGAACCTGTTAATAACTGAACCTGTAAATTTGTCTTCTCAATAAGTCTGAAAATATTTTTATAATGTTGGTTGGCTAGAATTTCGGTAGGAGCCATGATGCAGGCCTGGAAACCGTTATCAAGCGCAATGAGCATAGACAATAAAGCCACTATTGTTTTCCCGCTACCCACATCTCCCTGCAAAAGGCGGTTCATTTGATTGCCTGTTGCCATATCTGCTCTTATTTCTTTTACAACCCGCTTTTGTGCATTTGTAAGCTCAAACGGAAGATGTTTTTCATAAAAGTCATTAAAGACAGTACCTACCGAAGAAAATACAAGCCCCTTATACGTTTTCTTTCTCAGTCCTTTGATCTGAAGCATGCGCAGTTGAAGAAAAAACAATTCATCGAACTTTAAACGATACTCTGCCTTGTTCAACTCCTGAACATTTGCTGGTTGATGTATGACTTTAAATGCCTCCTCAAGAGCAATAAGATGATGCTGTTGTTTTAAATCAACAGAAAGAGTTTCAGGAATATTTTTATTGATTTGAGCTATTAATGCGCGCTGTAATTTCCATATCCCTTTACTATCCAAACCTTTTTTTTCAAGCAACTTACCTGAATGATAAACCGGAACCAGGCGATTTACCGTAGTAATATTTGTTTCCGACGCCAATTCTATCTCCGGGTGAGCAATATTGTACGATCTGTTGAACAGGGTAGGTTTACCGAAAACAATAAACTCGGTTCCTATTTTTAATTTCGGGAAGATCCATTTGATGCCTTGAAACCAAACCAATTCAATACTCCCTGTTTCATCTTCAAGTTCTGCTACCAGTCGCTTCCTGTTTCTGTCACCCACTAACTCAGCCGAGGTGATCTTACCTTTTAACTGTACATACGGAAGGTCTGATGTAATTTCTTTTACGGTGTATATTTTTGTTCTGTCCACATAACGAAAAGGAAAATGCCGGAGCATATCACCATACGTCCTCACATTTAATTCCTTGGCAAGTACAGCTGCACGATCGGGACCCACACCTTTTAGAAAAGTAATTTCTGTATCAAGAAATATTGGTGAAGGTGCTGGCATTAATGAATATCTTCTGACAAATGATTGAAAAACAAAAGTAGAAAAATTCGTATGTTTGGCTCCTTCTTAACTTACTATGATAATAACACATACCAACCTGGAAATCATAAAGAAAAAAATCTTTGTACGCGAAACACTTTCAAGGCAGTTGAACATATGGCGCATGAAGTCTCAAAAGATCGTTTTCACTAACGGATGTTTTGATCTGTTGCACCACGGACATATTGATTATTTAAGCAAAGCGGCCGACCTGGGTGATGTACTGGTCATTGGTTTAAATTCAGATGCTTCCGTTAAAAAACTTAATAAAGGAGCTAACAGACCTATTCAGAGTGAGAACGACCGTGCATTGATCTTATCTGCCATACAATTCGTAGAGGCCATCTTAATTTTTGAAGAAGATAC
>CAZCJN010000050.1:0-9269 GCA_964498865.1 uncultured Bacteroidia bacterium | reverse complement strand
CAATCAAAGAATACTTCATTACTCAAAGAGTCAGACGAACTAAAAAGAATCTTAGGATCAATAGCCAGTAAAGTCAAATAGTATGCGTTTCTTTTTAATTTTTTCCTTTTTACTTTTTAATTGCTCCCTGTATTTCTCTTTTTAATTTTTAATTCTTCCTTAATGAAGGTCAAAACAACATACTTCTGTCAGAACTGCGGGGCACAATCCCCAAAATGGATCGGCAAATGCCCTTCTTGCAATGAGTGGAATACCTATGTAGAAGAAGTTATAGCGAAAGAGACCAAATCCCTTACCGGCAGAAGTACCAGCACACAACGTGCTACTAAGCCACTTAAGCTTTCTGAAATAGAACAAAGTGGAGATATACGAATCACATTACCCGATAAAGAACTCAATCGCGTGCTGGGCGGAGGCGTAGTGCCTGGTTCAGTAGTTCTATTCGGAGGGGAGCCGGGCATAGGAAAATCTACATTGATGTTGCAAATTGCCTTGCAACAAAAAAATAATAAAACGCTTTATGTTTCGGGCGAAGAAAGCGAACAGCAAATAAAAATGCGTGCGGAAAGAATGGGCATTAAGAACGACAATTGCTATATCCTTTCCGAAACCTCTACACAAAACATTTTCAAGCAGATCGAATTGTTGGAACCTAACCTGGTAATTATAGATTCCATACAAACCATGCATAGCGCTCATATAGAATCTTCACAGGGAAGTATTTCACAGGTACGTGAATGCACGGCGGAGCTTATACGCTTCGCTAAAGAAAGTTCCACCCCTGTATTTTTGATCGGGCACATTACAAAAGACGGGATGCTGGCAGGACCAAAGGTTTTAGAACACATGGTAGATACTGTTCTCCAGTTTGAAGGAGACCGTCATCACATTTACCGCCTGCTCCGCACCTTAAAAAACAGGTTTGGTTCTACCAATGAATTAGGTATTTATGAAATGATGGGATCCGGACTAAGGGAAGTAAGCAATCCTTCCGAGATTTTAATTACAGCAAGGGAAGAACCGGTAAGCGGGGTAGCTATCGCCACTACGATGGAAGGCATACGCCCTATGTTGATAGAAATTCAGGTATTGGTAAGCAGTGCCGTTTATGGAACACCGCAGCGCACCGCAACAGGTTTCGACACTAAACGATTATCCATGCTGCTTGCTGTATTAGAAAAAAAATGCGGGTTCAAGTTAGCTGCAAAAGATGTTTTTTTAAATATTGCCGGAGGAATAAAAGTAGAAGACCCCGGAATAGATTTAGCCATTATATGCGCTGCACTATCTTCTAACGAAGAGATACCTATCTCACAAAAAATTTGCTTTGCTGCTGAAGTAGGTTTAAGCGGAGAGATACGCCCCGTCAGCCGGATTGAAAGCAGAATCTCCGAAGCCGAAAAATTAGGCTTTGAAACTATTTTCATCTCCCGCTACAACATGAAAGGCCTCAACCAAAAATCATTCGGAATTAAAATAACACCGGTGGGAAAAGTAGAAGATGTATTCAGGTTATTATTCGGATAAGACAAACAGTGCGTTTGCAAATCACAAATCAAAATTGGGTCCTGATTAATCGGGACCCAATTTTCAAGCTACTACTTTCAGAAGTTGCTTTACTTTTTCTTCAATCAGGTCTCTTACTTTTCTAAATTCATCCTTATCCATATTTCGTGGGTCGGGAATATCCCAATCAACACGATGGACTGCCGGTATAAAAGGGCATTCATCTCCGCAGCCCATCGTTACAACGTATTCAAAAGAGTATTCTTTAAAATCATCTGAGGATTTTGAGCTGTGCCCTGTAAGATCATATCCTGCTTCATTCATCGCTTCTATTGCTTTAGGGTTAATCCTTCCTGAAGGATGAGAACCGGCACTGAATGCTTCTACTCTATCCCGCCCATGCATTTTAGCAAAGGCCTCAGCCATTTGACTGCGGTTGGAATTTTCAATACAAACAAACAATAGTTTTTTCATTCTTTATATTTTTTTATTATTTACAACAATCGGTTCCGCAGCAGTCTTTTTGTTTTTCTCCATATACAGTTATGCTGAATATACCCACTCCGCTTTTTTTATAGTCTTCTATTTCTTTAGCCGATAAATATCCCGATAGAATATCATCAGGAATAATAATCGGTTTTTCTTTTTGAACCTTTACGTTAGAAAACCCTGCCTGATTAATTATGTTAAGATACTCTTGTTTTTGAATCGCACCGGCAACACATCCGGCATACATCTCCCCCGCTTTTTGAATACCTTGAGGCAGCACACCTTCCAGCACTATATCCGATACACTAAAATGACCTCCGCTTTTTAATATCCTGAACATTTCAGCAAAGGCTTTTCTTTTATCAGGCACCAGATTAAGAACACAGTTACTCACCACCACGTCGGCACGGTTTTCAGAAAGAGGTATATTTTCAATGTCTCCCAATCTGAACTCTACGTTATTAAACCCTAACTTATCGGCATTCTCCCTTGCTTTCTCAATCATTTTATCGGTAAAGTCGATTCCGATCACTTTGCCTTGTTCACCGGTGATGGCCCTTGCAACAAAGCAATCGTTACCGGCCCCCGATCCCAGGTCAACAACAGTATCCCCTTTTTTAATAAGTGCATATTCTGTTGGCAGCCCGCAACCCAATCCTAAATCCGAATCACTGTTGTAACCTTCTAACTTTGTATAATCATCACTCATGATATTATACACTTCTGTAGAGCAACAACCTGACCCGCAACAAGAAGATTGATTTTGATCTTTGCTTTGTGCAGCAATTTCGCTGTACTTTTCTTTTACCAGCTGTTTTAGTTTTTCTGATGTTTCCATAGTTTTTATTTTTAGTTATTGTTGAGTTTATTAATCGTTATATTACGATAGTTATAGTTAAATTTTTTTTAACAACACTTGGCTCCTGAAAAGGATTTAAATAATTCCGTTATATATGATTTAGCAGCAGCCCACTCTTCTTCATTAATGCAATAACACACCTTTGCACCCTCAATATTTCCTTTTATCAAACCTGCTTCTTTCAACTCTTTTAAATGTTGCGATACGGTAGACTGTGATAAAGGCAGCTCATCTACAATATCTCCGCATATGCAGGATTTACTTTCGATGAGGATCTGCAATATGGCTACACGGGCAGGATGCGCCAAGGCTTTTGCATAAGCAGCGATCTTATTGTCTCTTATTGTAAACTCTTCTTTTTTTGCTGTTCCCATAATCAGATATATATCGCAATATTACGATAAATATGAATATGAACAAATTTATTTTTTAAAGATATTTTTAAAGCTATGAGATTACTTCAATTTCAGCGTGAAGGCATTTTTGGTAATTGAATGTAATTGACTTGTGCAACGGCAACGTGCTTGTTGTTCATATCATAAAGGTCAACATGCATCAAGCATAAAAGTTTTCCTGTTTTAATCACTTTTGCATGTACCCGCACATCTGTTAAGCAAGGTGCAAGAAAGCGGATATTCATATCGGTTGTGGCAAAAGCGGGTTCCGTCCCTACTTTTGTCATGAGCGCTACCACAGCTATCGAATCAGCCGCTGTCATCAGCATGCCGCCGTGATAGGATTTAAAGACACCATCATAAGCACTGTTGTGAGGAACTACAGCTACACATTCACCATCCGAAATGCGATCAATTTTTACATTCAGTGTATGAAATGCCGGAATAGCTTTCATTCGCGTCATGATCTTTTCATGCAACTCGTCACTGATTATATTTTTATTCATTTAAATTTTTTTTATTAAAGATCATTTCTTTAAATATAAATTAGGAGGGCTTAGTTGTTGTAGGCAAAAGTACTTTCTTCTACTACAGGATGGAAAACGAAAATACAAAATTAAAATTCCGCTCTGATTTTGTCAGCAGTGCAACCCGCCCCTGCAAACAATTAAATAAAAAAGTTCAGAATCCAATATGTAAATGCAGCAAGGGTACCTGAAACAGGGATGGTAAGGATCCAGGCAACGAGCAGAGATTGAGTAACCCCCCAGCGTACTGCAGATATCCTTTTAGCTACCCCCACCCCTACGATAGAGCCGGTAATGGTATGCGTAGTACTCACAGGGATACCAAACAGTTGGGTAAGATAAAGAGTTAAAGCACCTGCCGTTTCAGCTGCTACCCCCTCTAAGGGAGTTACTTTAGTAATGCGAGTGCCCATGGTCTTTATGATCCTCCATCCTCCGGACAAAGTACCTAAAGCAATGGCCATGAAACAGGCATATTGAACCCACTCAGGAATAGAAGTTATATCTTTTTTATGTTTTAAAGTAAGTGCCGATACAAAGGATTGTTCAGGTGCTGCTAAAAATTCTTTTCCATCGATCTGCTGAGAAACAAGTTCCGATATTTTAATGGCTCTGCAATTCCTGATATTCACTTCCCCTTTCTTCGAGAAGTCTGCTTTAGCAGCCCTATACATGGTTTGTCCGTTAACAGCATACGGTTGCAACTTTGCTGAATCTATAGAACAATAAACCGTATCAATCTTATATTGGGCCTTTACATGTGTCCAGCTGTGTTTGTCGTATTCTTCTTTACTTGCGGTATTTCCAAAAACGATCATGGCTGCAGCAATAATGCCCATTACTTTTTGCGCATCATTGGCTCCATGCCCTAAACTAAAAGCAGCAGAAGAAACCAATTGCAGTTTTTTAAACCATCCGTCTGCTTTTGCCGGACTGGCTTTTCTGCAAATATTCATTATCAATACCGTAATAAAATAGGCCAATATCATTCCTATAATAGGTGCAAGAAAGATGAAACCTAATGTTACATAGATCTTCGCCACATCTGCCAGTACCCCAAACCCTGCCTTTGCTATAGCCGCTCCGGCAAAACCGCCCATTAACGTATGAGAAGAAGAAGAAGGGATTCCATACCACCAGGTAATAAGGTTCCATGCTATGGCAGACAATAATCCGGCAAGGATCACGGTCATGGTAATAGCATCTGTCTTTACAATTTTAGCAATGGTATCTGCTACCTTAAATTCAAAGCCTAAAATTTTATGTTGACATAAAAACAAAACGATCGCGTTAAAAAATGCAGCCCATACTACTGCCTGGAAAGGACTAAGTACTTTGGTAGACACAACCGTTGCTATTGAATTTGCAGCATCATGAAATCCGTTGATATAATCAAACACAAGAGCTAAAACTATTACAATAATCAGCAAGGTCATAAGCAGAAATTAGGAGTTTAGAGTTTGGATATTAGATTATGGATTTTCAGCTTATGCATACTTGATCACAATACTTGAAATGGTATTGGCCGCATCTTCGCATTTATCCGTTGCTGTTTCCAGGGCACTGTATATTTCTTTCATTTTAATGATCGTGATGGCATCTTTTTCTTCTTCAAAAAGGCGGGCTATGCTTATATCGAAAATATCATCGGCATGATTTTCTATACTGTTAATTTTAACACAAGCCTCACGAATTTTACCTGCATTTTTCATATTGCGAAGTTCTTTAACGGCATAATGCAATTCTTCAGCACCCTTCTGTATCAATTCTGCCAGCTTGATGATATTATCGGGGATCACATCTACTTTATACAATTCAATGCGTTTTGCAGAACCATGAATAAAATCTACAATATCATCGAGACAGGAAACCAATTGATGAATGTCTTCCCTATCGAACGGAGTAATGAAATTAGAGCTAAGCTCATTAAAAATTTCATGCGTTACACCATCACCTATGTGTTCCAGCCTTTCTATTTCTTTAATACGTTCTTTGCGTTTCTCAAGAGTGGGTGCATTTACCATTTCCACCAGAACCTTAGAGACATCCTGCAAATTGCCTGATGCCCTTTCAAAGAGCGGAAAAAATTTTTTATCCTGAGGAATTAAAAACTGAAGAAGATTTGCCATAATGTAAATAATGATTGTTCTTTTATTTTGGTCCGCAAAATAACGGTATAATCAAACTCTAATGTTAACAAAATGTTAAGGTTTGAAATAGTGAATATCTTTTAATTACGCATGCATCAATACTCCATATATATTTGTTCAACCATGTCTAAGCCCTATAAGATCCTTTTAGTTGATGATGAACCGGATATACTGGAGTTTTTATCCTATAACCTCAAAAAAGAAGGCTATACCGTTTTACTGGCTGAAAATGGCAAGGATGCTTTAAAAATTGCTGCCAAAGAAATCCCCGATCTTATTATCCTTGACGTAATGATGCCGGAAATAGACGGCATGGAAGTATGTAAAGAGTTAAGAAGTGTACCCGCCCTCAAGCATGTATTAATTGCTTTCTTAACAGCGCGCAATGAAGATTATTCACAGATAACAGGGTTTGATTCTGGTGCCGATGATTACATTACCAAACCTATTAAACCCAATGTATTTGTAAGTCGTGTTAAAGCATTGTTAAGAAGAGCAGGGCAAACTTCATCTTCTGCGGAAACTGCTATTGAAGAAACGGCAGGCATAAGAATAGATAAAGAAAAATATTTAGTATTTAAGAACAAGAAAGAACTCGCTCTTCCCCGAAAAGAATTTGAACTTTTAACCCTGCTCATGTCCAAACCCGGAAAAGTATTCAAACGTGAAGAGATCTTAAATACCATTTGGGGAAATGAGATCATTGTCGGCGATCGTACCATTGATGTTCACATTAGAAAACTGAGAGAAAAACTAGGTGACGAATACATTAAAACAGTAAAAGGTGTCGGTTATAAATTTGAATTTTAATGACAAGCACTACCCTGCTCACCATTATTATTACCGTTATCGTTGGCTACACAGCCATTCAGTTATTTGTTTTTAAAAAATTGCGAAAATTAGCCAAACACATTAAAAGCCTGCGTACCGTTCAAAAAAGCTCCTCACAAGAATTATCTGCATTAAGTGAATTAGAGTTGCAAATAAACGAGTGGTCAGAAGAAAGAAAAGAAGAGATCGAGCAATTAAAAAAACTGGAGAATTACAGAAAAGAATATTTAGGAAACGTTTCTCACGAACTCAAAACACCCATCTTTAATATTCAGGGCTACGTAGCCACCCTGCTGGATGGCGGGTTAGAAGACAAGACCATTAATCGAAATTACCTTGAAAGAGCCATGAAAAGTGTTGACCGCATGATCTTAATACTCGAAGATCTGCAAGCCATTACACAGCTTGAAAAAGGGGAGCTTGAAATGGAAGAAGAACGTTTTGACATTCTCACCCTTATCCACGATGTAATAGATGCACAGGAAATGAAGGCTCGTGAAAAAAAAATAATGCTTTCGCTCAGCAATGATTCTTCTCAACCCATTTTTGTATGGGCCGATAAATTCAGGATAAGGCAGGCATTGGTAAACCTTGTCGTTAACTCTGTGCGATACGGAAAAGAAAATGGAAAAACTACCATTAAAGTATCCGACACCGGGGAAAAAGTAATTGTAGAAGTAGCAGATACCGGCATAGGAATTGCAAAAGAGCATTTGCCCCGCATATTCGAACGCTTTTACAGGGCTGATAAATCCCGTTCACGCGACCAGGGCGGAACCGGTTTAGGATTATCCATTGTTAAACACATCCTGGAAGCACACGGGCAAACCATCAGTGTGATCAGCACCGAAGGAGCCGGTTCTGTTTTTTCTTTTACATTAAAGAAAGGATAAGTGCCCGAATTTCAAAACAAGGGTAGTAGTTTTTCCTATTAAATGTTTTCCAGCAACCCATCTATGGCGCCCTGATATCCCGATGAAAAATAATTTCCGGTAAATCCCTTACACGTTGTTGCTTCCTGATATGCTTTCTCCAAATTCAATTTGCTTTGGGAAACAGCATAGACCATCTTTTTTTGAGATAGATAGTTGGCCAAATATTCCTGTTCCGTTTGTCCGGGGGTGGGAACAAAAATTGCTTTTTTACCAAGTACCGCCAGATCCATAATGGTAGAGTAACCCGATCGGGACAGAACCACTTCTGAAGAAAGAATAGCCTCCAGCAACTCATCACTTTTAAGATAAGATACAAGCTCTACATGCTCCCCTATCTTTTTTCGTTCCAGGCGCTCTGTTATTCCCTGAACAACCAATGCAGAGATATCTTTTACTTGCTTTAACTGTTCTATAATTATTTTTTCAAATAAGGTTCGCTGCGGCTCCGGCCCTGAAAGGATCACCAATAGTTTTCGTTTAATATCCTTTATGCTGCCGGTCGACGTAAAACGAGAAAGCAAGCCTATGTACTGTGCGTGGGCAGGCAGGTCAACTTGACTTGACATATCTCCCGAAAGTTTATTTTGGGGCAATGCCACATCGGGTATCCAGCATTCTGAAAACCTGGAGATATATCGCATATTTAAATTGTACAGAAAACTTTCAGCAATGGGTGACTTCACTCTAAGCTGATGCGTGATAAAAACACAAGGAACCTCCTCGCTCCACAATCCAAAGCGATTGTCTGAAATAACAGCATCTATTTTCAGGCTTTTAATAAGACCCTTCAGTTGCTTATGTTCTTGTTTTATCCGTTCATAAATAGCAGGGATCTGCGATGCGATCTTCAATAGCATAAATCCTTTATCCGGATAACGAATCGCATAGCCGGGCATCTTCACCAAAGAAAGATCAGGGAATTCTTTAGAGAGCAAATGAAAAGGCCTTCCGTCGGCACCCATGATCACCTCTACCTTCTTCCCTAACAAGTACCTGATGAGGGGAATGCATCGGGTGGCATGTCCTAACCCCCAATCAAGCGGCGCAACGAGTACTCTTTTCATTTTGGAGGATTATAAAAATTAACTTTGCAAAAGTTAAAATTACTATTCTATTTCATATCTACAGACAACTGAAAAGTTATGGGGAAAAACAAACTGGAACGCTTTGCCGAACTGCGTACGTTTACCAACGCACACGAATATCTTTTTCACGAGCGCGAAAAAGAATTTAAACTGAAGGGAAAATGGAATGAAGAATATTTCAAGAATACCCACCCACTTGTATTGGAATTGGGCTGCGGAAAAGGAGAATATTCCAATGGACTGGCAGAAAAATACCCCAACAAAAATTTTATTGGCGTGGATATTAAAGGCGCCAGGATCTGGAGGGGAGCTAAAACAGCCATAGAGAAAAAACTTTCCAATGTGGCCTTCCTGCGTACACAAATAGAGTTCATCGAGAATTGTTTTGCCCCCAATGAAGTAAGCGAGATATGGATCACCTTCCCCGATCCACAGCCTAACAAAGAAAGAAAGAGACTCACCCACCCTATTTTTTTAGAAAAGTATAAGAAT
>CAZCJN010000049.1:0-15436 GCA_964498865.1 uncultured Bacteroidia bacterium | reverse complement strand
TACCTGTTTCTAATCTTCGACCAAAAACTTTGTTTTTTTGTTTCTTCCATGTAAAGTTGACAAAGATAAAAAAAGAGGGGTGGTGAAAAATTTATTAGAAAAATCAAGATATGGAATGTCAAAGATATATTTCCTATGGTCCATTATACCTTGAAATCTATTCGATTTAGCAGATTACAATATTAAAAGCAGAAAAAACCTTGAAAAAACTCGTTTAACTCTTCGGAATCATCGTTTTGCTCTTCTATGTCATGTATTCTAAATAGCATAGATATTCAATAACGCCTCCCTCTACGAATATTATTTCTGAAGACAGCAACTTTTATAGTTCAAGCAAAACAAGCTCTGAAATTAATAGCAATATCAAATAAAAAATGAGAACCGCAATAAGTAAATATGCATATCATTTGAAGTAAGTAGATCTTACATTCCTTTCTCCTTTATTAAGTATGGCCATTAGATTCCACAATTCAAACATCTACAAATCACAACAGCTTGTCAACCCGATTTCAATATCATAAAAAAATATTTGGTGGTATTATAATTATTTATAACTTTACAAAGTCTATAGAACATATATACTATTAAAATAACTAATTAAGACTGATTATAATGATCTCAATCTTCAACAATCAAAACTCAACCTTCAATGCCACAACCATGTGTTGTACATGTATTTGCATGCGCATGCAGAAGGGATTTGTGTGATTGAGTAAATAATTACAAAAACAAAAAACCCTTCCGTAAAAACGTAAGGGTTTTTTTATTGAAAAAAAATACCTCCAACCGAAACATTAACAATGAAAATAAATAAAATGAAAAGTTTTAGAACAGAATTAGAAAATACAGCCATTTCATACAAGCAAGTTGTAGTTGAAAAAGATATTATTGAATTGGAAAAAAAAATAAGGTTATTTAGAGAAGGGAATATTGATCCTGAAAAATTCCGATCATTACGCCTAGCACGGGGAGTTTATGGCCAACGTCAGGAAGGCGTACAAATGGTACGCATTAAAATCCCAATGGGCAAAATTAGCACGAAGCAATTGCTACGAATTGCCGATATCTCCGATGAATATTCAAATGGCAACCTGCACCTCACCACCCGTCAAGATGTTCAAATACACTTTGTGTCACTTGAAAAAACTCCTGAACTATGGGCAAAACTTGAAGAAGACGACATAACACTCAGGGAAGCTTGTGGGAATACCGTACGCAACATTACTGCATCAAGCATAGCAGGTATTGATCCTAAAGAACCATTTGATATCACTCCGTATGCAGATGCACTATTTAAATTCTTTTTAAGAAACCCTATTCAGGAAAACTTAGGAAGAAAATTCAAAATCGCATTTTCTTCAAGCGAGGATGATACTGCATACACCTTCATTCATGATATTGGTTTTATTCCTAAAATAAAAAACATAAATGGCCGTCAAGAACGAGGTTTTAAAGTAATGGTAGCCGGCGGGCTTGGGGCACAACCCATTGCTGCACAGGTAGCTCATGAATTTTTACCTGTGGAGCAAATGATTTCATTCTCTGAAGCTGCGGTACGTGTATTTAACCATTATGGAGAAAGAAACAACAGGCATAAAGCACGGTTAAAATATTTGCTGGCGAAAATTGGATTACCTGAATTCTTATTGCTTGTAGAAAAAGAACGTGCTATCTTAAAATCAACTACTGCTCCTTTGGAATTAACATCGTATCCAAAATATTCACAAAGTACAAATAACGATAACAGGATTTATACAACATTTAAAATATCAAATGATAAGAATTATACTACCTGGGTTAACACAAATGCCTTTAAACAAAAACAAGATGGCTTTTTTGCTGTTGGAATAAGGGTTCCTTTAGGAAACATCAGTTCTAAACAAGCAAGACTCCTGGTGGATATAGTTAAAAAATATGCAGCAGATGATCTTCGAATCACCCTAAATCAAGGCATTCTGCTTCGTTTTGTACCGAAAGAAGCTCTGCCTGCTCTTTATAAAGAATTAGATGCAATCAGTCTTGCTACTCCAGGCTTCGATAGCTTGGGTGATATTACATCTTGCCCCGGAACAGATACTTGTAACCTGGGGATTTCAAACAGTACGGGTATTACTGCTGAATTAGAAAAAGTAATTGCCAAGGAATATGTTGATCTACTCTATGAAAAAAATATTAAAATAAAAATAAGCGGCTGCATGAATTCCTGCGGGCAACACTCACTTGCTCATATTGGCTTCCACGGAAGCTCTATTAAAGCAGGCAATAATGTTCTCCCAGCTTTGCAAGTATTATTGGGCGGAGGTGTTGAAGGAGACGGAATAGGAAGAATTTCTGACAAAGTAATTAAAGTGCCCTCTAAGCGCGGACCTTTAGTACTTAGAAGTATTTTAAATGATTACGAAAATAATTCATTAAATGGCGAAACGTTTAATGCATACTACGACAGACAAGGAAATCATTACTTTTTTCATCTTTTAAAAAGCTACTCCGATATTTCAACAATCGCTGAAAGTGATTTTATTGATTGGGGTGCAGAGGGAAAATATAAAACGCTTGTCGGTGTTGGTGAATGTGCCGGAGCTAAAATTGATCTGATAGCAACCCTACTCTATGAGGCAGATGAAAAAATTGAATCCGCTGAATTGTCACTTCTTGACAATACCTACGCAGATTCCATTTATTATTCATACAGTGCTTTTGTACAAGCAGCAAAGGCTTTATTGTTAAATAAACGAGTACAGGGAAATTCACAGCACAGAGTGATTACTGAGTTTGAAAAAAACTTTGTTCTTACCGGGGAGTTCCCATTTACAGGAGATTTTAAGGAGTATGTTTTGCGCATTAATACGAATGAACCTACGGAAGAATTTGCTCAAAATTATTATAACGATGCGAAAGAATTTGTAAAACAATCTAAATCATTTAGAGAAAAAACAGCAGATGTAAAAGTATCCTAATAAAAATTTATAAACCTAAAACGAATTATCATGTTAAAAAAAATACAACCTAAATTAACCCTTGCAGGAGCAGGCCCGGGCGATCCGGATCTTATTACTGCGAAGGCTATACAAGCGATAGGAAAAGCAGACGTTATCCTCTATGACTCTCTTATTAATCCTATACTGCTCAACTATGCACCTGCAAGTGTGAAAAAAATATTTGTAGGTAAACGTAATGATCAACCATCATTCAAACAGGAACATATCAATGACCTTATTGTTGACTTGGCATTTATTTACGGTCACGTAGTTCGACTTAAAGGAGGCGATCCTTTTGTTTTTGGGAGAGGTTATGAAGAAATAGAGCATGCAAGGTTATTTAATATTGAAACTGAAGTTATTCCCGGAATTTCTTCCTCAACAGGGGTTCTTGCTTTGAACGGAATTCCGGTTACTCATCGTGGATTAAGTGAAAGTTTTTGGGTAGTTACAGGAACAACACGCACAGGAGAACTTTCAAATGACATACGATTAGCAGCAAAATCCACTGCCACCGTTGTTATTCTGATGGGCATTAAAAAACTACATGAAATAATTGAAGTTTATAAATCTGCTGGGAAATCAAAAATACCAATAGCTATCATTCAAAACGGGACCTTACCTAATGAAAAAACAATTATTGGAACTATAGATACCATTGCAGAGATTGCTCAATTAAACAATATACAATCACCCGCAATTATAGTAGTTGGAGAAGTAGTTAGACTACACTATAGATTTATTGAAAAGAGAATTATGAACGATTTTTTTGTGAATTGAAAATACAGCCAAAAATAAAATGGAATACATCAATAGCGGATTCGCCAATAAGATAGATATAGGTAACAAATTATTTCCAATTTTTTTAAAACTTGAGAAGCTTAAAGTGCTTATTGTAGGTGGAGGAAATGTTGCTTTGGAAAAATTAAATGCAGTTTTAGGAAACAGTCCTGATACGGATGTAGTTGTAGTTGCACCCGAAATAACGTCTCAGATTCAAGAGCTTTCATTAAAACATCATAATCTAAAGATTAAGAATCGTATTTTTTTTCCCGGAGACCTCTTTAATGTTGATATCGTTATTGCAGCTACTACTGATCGCGATATCAATAAAATAATTAAAGACGAGGCAAAAAAACGTGAAATCCTCGTGAATGTGGCAGACACTCCGGAACTTTGTGATTTCTATTTAGGAAGTATTGTAAATAGAGGCGATTTAAAAATCGCAATCTCTACTAATGGAAAATCGCCAACTATGGCCAAAAGGATTAAAGAAGTTCTAAATGACGTTATCCCGAATGAAACTCAAAATGTCTTAGACAACTTAGAAGCCATCAGAAAAAAATTGAACGGTAATTTTTCAAATAAGGTGAAACGATTAAATGAGATCACATCTATGCTTGCTGTAGAAAACAACCTGCATGCACTGCAACCTCATTTAGCACGTGAAGATGAAAGATCAAAATATAAGCAAGTGAAGTATTGGATCATTTATTCTTTATCTGCATTGGCATTAATGATCGTAGGTCATGTGTTCTTTTCAATTTTACCAATTGCACAGGTTAGTGACTTTATTAATGACGTCATTAGCAAAATAGATAAAACAATATTAATTTTTGTTTTAGGTGGTTTTCTTGCACAAATGGTAGATGGTGCATTAGGAATGGCGTATGGTGTTACAGCTACTACCTTTCTCTTATCATTTGGAATTTCACCTGCAGCTGCAAGTGCAAGCGTACATGCATCAGAGATCTTCACCACCGGGGCATCGGGCATTAGCCACCTTCGCTTTAAAAACGTAAATGTGAAGTTGTTTCGCAGTTTATTAATACCTGGTATCTTAGGTGCTATCCTTGGTGCGTATATTCTTTCTTCACTTCAGAACTTTAGTGCATACATCAAACCTTTAGTATCGATCTACACATTAATCTTAGGTGTAGTTATTATCACTAAGGCAATTAGAAAAACAACAGCTAAAAAGAAAATAAAAAGAGTAGGAAGGCTGGCATTCATAGGAGCTTTTCTTGATTCCATTGGTGGAGGTGGTTGGGGACCAATAGTGTCTTCTTCACTCATTGTGCAAGGCCGAAGCTGGCGTTATACGATCGGTTCAGTAAACCTGGCAGAATTTTTTATTACGCTTGCAAGCTCCCTAACATTTTTTACCCTTATCGGTATTCATCACTGGTACATTATACTTGGTCTTGTTATAGGAGGGATGATTGCAGCACCTTTTGCGGCCTATCTTACTTCAAAGGTACCTGTGAGAACAGGGCTTATTACTGTAGGTGTAGTAGTGGTTGTAGTAAGTCTAAGGATTTTATTTAAAACTTTCTATTAACTATGGAAAAGAGTATTACAGATAGCATATTGAAGAGTATAGTAGGAAGGAATACTGAAGAAGCCTTAAGTTTACTTAGTAAAAATTTCCCTAATAAGATAATCTTCTCAACAAGTTTTGGATTGGAAGATCAGGTCATTACTCATATTATATTTTCAAAAAATATTCCTATAAAGATCTTCACGCTTGATACTGGCAGATTATTTCCGGAAACGTATTCTGTATGGAGCCGTACCAAAGAAATCTATAACAAAAACATTAGCAGTTATTCTCCCTATACTGAAACAATTCAAAATTTAGTTTCTGAGAAAGGGCCCAATAGTTTTTATGAGTCAGTGGAAAACCGTCAAGAGTGCTGCTACATTAGAAAGGTAGAACCTCTTAAAAGGGCATTAAAAGGAAATGAAATATGGGTTACAGGCATTAGAAAAGAGCAATCGGCTAGTAGAAACAATCTATCACCAGTTGAATGGGATGAAAACAATCATATTATAAAATATCATCCGCTATTTGATTGGGGTTTTGAAGAAGTAAAAAGTTTCATTTCTAAAAACCATGTTCCTTACAATCCTCTACATGATAAAGGATTTCCAAGCATTGGTTGCCAACCTTGTACGAGGGCAGTAAAACCTGGAGATGACCCACGCTCAGGAAGATGGTGGTGGGAAGACGCAACAAAAAAAGAATGTGGTCTTCACACAGCAACAAAATAATTACTTAACAATGTATTTCGATTATGAATAAATATGAATTAAACTACTTAGATCAGCTTGAATCTGAATCAATTTATATTCTGCGTGAGGTAGCAGGGCAATTTGAACGGCCGGCATTACTTTTTTCAGGAGGAAAAGATTCTATAGTATTAGTACACCTTGCACTAAAGGCCTTTAGACCTGGAAAATTTCCCTTTCCCCTTGTACATATTGATACAGAACATAATTTTCCAGAAGCGATTCAATTTAGAGATTCTCTTGCAAAAAAAATAGGTGAGAAACTAATTGTAAGGAGTGTAGCCCATACTATTAAACAAAAAGGGTTAATTGAAAAACCCGGTAGATTCTATAGTAGGAATTCTTTACAAACGCATACGCTTTTAGACACGATAGAAGAGTTTCGATATGATGCCTGCATAGGAGGAGCACGCAGAGATGAAGAAAAAGCAAGAGCAAAAGAACGCGTCTTCTCTGTTCGTGATGAGTTCGGACAATGGGATCCCAAAAAACAACGACCGGAGCTGTGGAATATTTACAATGGAAGAATTCGGCAAGGAGAAAATGTACGTGTATTCCCAATCAGTAACTGGACTGAATTAGATGTATGGAATTACATCAAACGTGAAAAAATAGAATTGCCTTCTATTTACTTTTCTCACGAGCGCAAATGCATTGTACGGACCAATGGATTATTAGCCCATTCTGATTTTGTTTATACAGATACGGCTGACATCATTCAGACTAGGAAAGTGCGCTTTCGAACTGTGGGTGATATGACTTGTACCTCTGCCGTTGAATCTGACGCAACTACATTAGATGATATTATTCATGAAATTGAAGAAACAAAAATATCGGAGCGCGGCGCTACTCGACTAGATGACCAAACCTCTGATGCAGCAATGGAGGATAGAAAAAAAACAGGATATTTTTAAAACATATGGATATATTAAGATTTTTAACAGCAGGAAATGTAGATGATGGCAAGAGTACCCTAATAGGGCGTTTGCTATTTGACAGTAAATCAGTCTCAACCGATATACTACAAGCCATTGAAAAAGTAAGTAAAGGGAAAAATCAAAAAGACATTGACCTTTCCCTGCTTACCGATGGACTGCGAGCTGAGCGCGAGCAAGGCATTACTATAGACGTAGCCTACAAATATTTCAATACTGAAAAAAGAAAATTCATTATTGCAGACACCCCTGGGCATGTACAATACACACGCAACATGGTTACCGGAGCGTCCAACTCAAATTTGGCGATCATACTTATTGATGCACGAAATGGAATCACAGAGCAAACCTCTCGCCATTCCATCATTGCATCCCTGTTTGGAATTCAGCACTTAACCATATGCGTAAACAAAATTGACTTACTTAATTATTCTCAACAGGTTTTCAATTCGATTATTAATGACTATAAAACATTTGCAAAAAAATTAAATGTAAAAGAGATTACATTTATTCCTGTAAGTGCCAAATATGGAGATAATATTGTAATTCGATCAGAGAAGATGCCCTGGTATACCGGTAAAACACTTCTCGAGCATTTAGAAACGGTTGAAGTAAATAATGATATCAATTTTCATTCTGCCCGCTTTCCGGTACAATACATCATTCGCCCACAAGTAGATGCTTTGCATGACTATAGAGGTTATGCAGGAAAAGTAGCAAGTGGGGTATTTAAACCAGGAGATAGTATAGACATTTTACCTACAGGAACGTCTTCAAAAATCAAATCAATCGAGATTGGGGGGAAGAATGTACCTCAAGCATTTGCCCAACAATCAATCACACTACATCTAGAGGATGATATAGACATAAGCAGAGGTGATATCATTACAAAAAAAGATAATTCTATTTCAGTTACTCAAGATGTTGAGGCAACTGTTTGCTGGATGAATGAGCGCTCTTTAACCATTGGATCTAAACTACTTTTAAGACATCATGGAAAAACTGTAAAAACATTGGTTAAGGATGTACTCTATAAATTAGATGTCAGTACCTATGATAAAAAAGAAGAAGACAAAACCATCAACTTAAATGAAATAGCAAGAATTAAACTACGTACCGCCTCTCCTATCGCAATAGATAATTTTAGTTTCAACAGAGCAAATGGAAGTTTCATCCTTATTGACGAAAATACAAATGAAACAGTAGGAGGTTGTGTGGTATAAAACTAAAAGAGAGCCTTAAAAAAGGCTCTCTTTTTATCTATAGAAACAAATCGATTATTATTGCCTAAAACCAACTAAAATAGAGACGCATCCGCTGGGAACTATTCCATTCGGCGCTTCTGTATCCGGAACTTCTACCTCAACCGTTAATTGCTGAGTAGATTCAACTGTAAAATCCCAATAATCAGATTTACCTTGATCTTTACTACTGAAAACCTGATTTTTATTAGCATCTTTTAGAAGGAAAAACACATCACCCAAGGTCTCTTGCGAGTCAACCATTATACGATAAGTTTGTCCTGAATAGAATGTAAGAGTAAGTTCAGCATGATCACCTGCAAGCAAAACAGAAGTATTAATTTGTCCATTATGAATGAATGGAGCAAGCTTTGGAATTTGTTTTTTTACAAATCCTTTACATTGAGCGTTAGATTCTACTGCTGAAAATGCAGCAATACTTAAAACAACAAAGATCTTTGATAAATGGAATAGTTTTTTCATAGTGTCTGGTTTTAAATTTGCCCTTCAATAATTTTTGTACGAATTTCTGCGGATTTTATCGTTAGTTTTTCAACTAATTCAGGTGTCATTGAATAAGTAATCTTTCCACCAATAGTGGTAATTTTTGTATTAGGATTTGTTTTTACATCCGCATTAGTAGATTTAGATTCTACAACAACCTGATCGTATATTTCCTTTAATGCCTTTAAATCATTTATAATTGGAGTAATAGTAGGGTCGCCTTCAAAAGCACTTAATAAACCTACAACATTGTTCATAGTTCCTTTTTGTTCCGCAATGCGAGCAATAATATCTTGTGGATTTTTAGAAGTTTTTGCTAATTGTGTTCCTAAATACAATGCCTCAATAAAACCTCCGGCAATAACTAATGCTGAAGCGCTTTCACGTTGATTTTCTTTAAGCATTTCATCTGTATTCATATACGAATCAGAGATAATAGAAAGCAAAGAGTCTTTCATTCCTGTATTATTTTGAATTCTGCTTACCGTGTTTTCATTAAATGCACTACCCACACCTAATTGTTCAGCAAGTTTACGTGTGCATGTAAGATAAACGATGGACTCTTGAGTGTTGTCGTCAAAAACTCCGGTATAACTTAAATCGGCACCATAAACACCTAGATTAAGTGCTTTGCTAGCCGTAGTGCTATACTTACTAATTTTATCAGGTGCATTTAAAAGGTCTTTATTATACTTTGCTCCTGCTTTTTGAACTAACTGTGCCAATTCAATAGGAGAAGGAATAGCATATAAAATATTCTTTAGTTTACTTTTGCTTTTCGTTAGTCCGTTATCAGCCATATCCAATGTATCCGAATCTGATGCTTCATTTGCTTCTTCGTTCCCGCTGCATCCATAAAACAAAGGGCTGAGCAATAACACAAACATTCCTAATGTGAAAACACTTTTCAAATTTTTCATGGTGGTGGGTTTAAAAATTGATAGAAAGACTTGTTGTTGATTCAAAGATAAAAAAATAATTTATCCTGCAAATTTTTCAAAAATTCAATGTGCATTCAGCCAAGTTGAACCCGTACCTATTTCTATCTCAATAGGCACATCTATTTTAATAGCATTTTGCATTTTATCGGTAATTATTCCTTTAATTAAATCTACTTCTTCCTTGTGTGCATCAAAGACTAATTCATCATGTACTTGCAAGAGCATTTTTGACTTCAACTTCCTCCTTATAAACTCGTTATGTAAATTTATCATAGCGATCTTAATCATATCAGCGGCACTGCCTTGTATAGGTGCATTAATTGCATTTCGTTCAGCAAAACCTCGCACCGTATGGTTGCTTGAATTAATGTCTCTCAAGTACCTTCTTCGCCCTAAAATTGTTTCTACATATCCTTTTTCTTTTGCTGATAGAATGCTTTCATCCATATACAACTTAATACGGGGATACTTTTCAAAATAATTATCAATAATTTGTTTCGCCTCCGTACGAGAAATATTTAACCGCTGGGCTAAACCAAATGCAGATATGCCATAGATAATACCAAAGTTCACCATCTTGGCATTTCTTCTCATATCAGATGTAACTTCTTTTTCAGATACGTTATATACTTTAGCTGCTGTTGCAGTGTGTATGTCTTGTTTTCGGTTGAATGCATCTATCATTCCTTCATCTTTACTTAGTGCTGCTATAATGCGTAGCTCTACTTGAGAATAGTCGGCAGATAACAAAGTATAATTATGATTTCTGGGGATGAATGCTTTTCTTATTTCTTTTCCACGCTGCGTGCGAATGGGAATGTTCTGAAGGTTGGGATTATCTGAACTCAACCTCCCTGTAACAGCTACCACCTGGCTGTAAGTTGTATGCACTCTGCCTGTTCTTGGATTCACTAGTTCCGGCAAAGTATCTACATATGTATTCTTCAGCTTTTGTAATTCACGGTAATCTAATATCTTATCTATTACCGGATGGCTGCCTTTTAATTTTTCTAAAACATCTTCACTGGTAGCATACTGGCCGGTCTTTGTCTTCTTTGGCTTTTCTGCTACTTTTAAATCGTCATATAGCACTTCCCCTACCTGTTTAGGTGAAGATATATTGAACTCTTTCCCTGCTAACGAATAAATTTCTTTTTCAGCTTTATCAATGTCTTTTGCAAGTTCAACCGACAGATCTTTAAGAGCCTGTGTATCAATTTTAATTCCTTCAGCCTCCATAGAACAAAGTACAGAAACCAAAGGCATTTCCACTTCTTTAAATAATTTTTGGGTTTCCGTTTCTTTCAATAGCGGGACAAACTTTTTTTCAAGTTGAAGTGTTACATCTGCATCTTCAGCAGCATAGATACATATATCATTTAGAGGCACGTTGCGCATACTCAATTGGTTCTTTCCTTTTTTTCCTATAAGTGTTTCTATAGATACAGGAGAATAATTAAGGTACGTTTCTGCCAATACATTCATATTATGACGCATATCAGGCTGAATGAGATAGTGGGCTATCATTGTATCGAACATGTTTCCTTTTATCTCTACATCATACCACTTAAGTACAGACATATCGTATTTTATATTCTGTCCTATTTTCTGAATGGATTCATTTTCAAAAACATCTTCTTTGAATTCATTTACTAATTGTTGCGCTTCATTATAATTTTCAGGGACCGGAATGTAATACGCCTCATGTTCTTTAAATGCAAAAGATAGTCCTACTAATTCCACATTATGTGCATCGGTACCGGTAGTTTCTGTATCAAAGCAAATTGTTTTTTGTTTTGATAAATCCGCAATTAATTTTTTTCTTTTTTCAGGGGTGTCAATTAAATGGTACTGGTGAGGAATATCATTTACAGTTTGAAATGAGCTAGGAGTAGTAGAAGCGGCATCTGCTTCTTTATTATCCGTTCGATTACCGCTCGCAGTTATAGATGATGCTGAACTGCTATTACCCGTATTTTTCTGACCCAATACCCTAGCTGCCAATGTTCGGAATTCAAGCTCTTCAAATACAGAGGTAAGAATATCTGCATGTGGTTCGGTGATCTTCAACGCTTCTTCGTTCCACTCTACGGGGACATTGCAATGAATAGTTGCTAGTTGTTTAGAAAGAATCGCCTGATCTGCAAATTGTTTTACATTTTCCTGTAGTTTGCCTTTTAGTTTATCCGCATTCATTATGACCCCTTCTACACTCTCATACTCATGAACAAGTTTCATAGCGGTTTTTTCTCCTATGCCGGGTATGCCCGGAATATTATCTACTGCGTCCCCCATCAAACCAAGGATCTCAATTACCTGTTTAACGTTTTTAATCTCCCAACGTTTACAAACATCTTCTTCCTTTATGACTGTCCATCCTGTTTTAAATACTGGGGGACGAAAAATAAATGTCTTATCTGAAACCAATTGGCCAAAGTCTTTATCAGAAGTCACCATGTATGTTTCATAGTCATGTTTTTCAGCCACTTTTGCTAACGTACCTATAACATCATCCGCTTCATAGCCGTCACATTCTAAAACAGGGATTCCAAATCCTTCTAAGATTTTCTTAATATATGGAATAGAACTAATAATAGCTTCCGGAGTAGCTTGTCGGTTGGCTTTATATTCTGCATATACGCCTTCTCGTTCTGTTGGGGCATGTGTATCAAAAGCTACACCCATATGAGTAGGATTTTCTTTTTTGATGAGCTCTAATAAAATATTGGTGAACCCAAAAGTGGCAGATGTATTCAAACCTTTTGAAGTTACCCTGGGATTTTTTGCCAATGCATAATAGGCCCTGTAAATAAGCGCCATGGCATCGAGCAGGAATAGTTTTTTAGACACGTTTATTAATTAAGTGATTGATTGGATACTATTTTCTGAATGTACTTACCGAGTACATCAAACTCTATATTTACTCTACTTCCAATATGAAAAGTAGAAAAGTTGGTATGTTTATAGGTATGGGGGATAATTGCTACGGAAAAAATTAATTCATTTTTTCGGAAATCAGTACTAACAATAGTTAAACTTACTCCGTTGATACAAATACTTCCTTTTTCAACTATCAAATTATTATACCGTACATTTTTTTTATCCTGTTGAATAGAAAATTCGAATAACCAACTTCCTTTTTCTTTTTTGATCGATCGTGCTTTTGCAGTCACGTCTACATGTCCTTGCACAAAATGACCATCTATCCTATCTCCTGCTTTTAAAGATCGCTCCAGGTTAACCACACTATTATTTTTTAAGTCACTAAAATTTGTTTTTAAAAGTGTTTCTTTTACTGCAGTAACAAGATACCTGTTTTGCTGCTTGTCAATGCTTTCAACAGTTAGGCATACACCATTATGAGATATGCTCTGCCCTATCAACAATTCGTATGCAAAAGATGCCTCTATGCTTAGTAGTAAATTTGATTTTTCTTTTTTAAGAGAGACTACTTTACCCGTTGTTTCTACAATTCCTGTAAACATTTTTTATTGTATGGCAACGAATTTACAAATAGTTCATAAGGAGTGGGTAATCAAAAGAATAGAGCACAAAAAGGTTGCCGGAATAAATAAGGAAAATTATTTGAGCAATAAATGCACATTGCCTTTTAAGACACGAGGAACAATTCCGGCCAAACGTATATCATTAACAATACATACATAATAATATACTCCATCAGCGCACATCATGTTTGTCTGGCTGCTTTTTCCATCCCATAAAATATCAGGATTGTCTGTTCGGAATACTTCAACACCCCAACGATCATAAATCTTAATATCTACATCTTTGACGTATTGATAGGGATGTAACGGTGTAAATAAATCATTGGAATTATCTCCATTAGGTGTAAATACATTGGGCAACTGATAGGATGGACAGTTATCTACACAAAATAAATTACTAAATGCACTTTCATTGCCCGTAGAATCAACGGCAGTTACTGCATAACAACCTGCAATAGAACCTTTAAGTAAGGGTATATAAGTAGTGTCATTAATATTTAAAATAGTATCTAATACAATAAGATCTTTTCCTTCTTCCGGTTTGTAATAAATAATGTAATACTCAGCATCATCGCTACAAGAATTATTAGGATTATTCCATTTTAATATACTTCGGCCCAATACACAGCTGGTATCTATATCTAATATTAGCGCACATGGTGGAGTTAAATCAATAGGAGAACAACATAACTCCTGAGACCAGTTAATAAGAGGTGAAGGCAAAGTAGTATCCGGGTATGCACCTATACTTTTTATTTTGTAACAATATTGTTGGCCGTTTATTAAAGCTGTATCTGTAAACGTTAATTGAGCTGTGGTAGCAACAGAATCCCACGAAGTACCATTGAACTTATATACATCATATCTGGAGTTTTTCCATGGGACATTTACTTGCCAGGAAAGTTTTATCTGGTTATCGTTAGGAGTACAAGAAAGAAAAACAGACGAAGCATTTTGTGTTGGACAAGACGTATTTGATTCATCGTAAAATTCTAATTTATAAGTATGTGCAGTACTTTGAGTATTGAGAGGAGAGTCTGTATAAGATACGGCTGTAAGGTTAGCAAAATACGGATTTGAAAAAATAGCAATGGCAGGAGAAGAAGGTGGTATAAAACCAATGCTATGCTGTAGCTCTAATTTATAAGGGCCACCATTTCCGGCAATAGTGGTATCGTAATTAGAAGCATCGGCAACAGGTAAAACCCATTTTACACTGACTGTTCCGCCTGAACCCGTTGAAACAACATCCACATTCGTAATAATGGGAACATCTCGAACAAGTTTAGTACAGATAGGGGAAGAAACCTGACTCATAGAGCCATCTAAATACAACGCTACAACCCTATAAGAATAAAGAGAACCATGTACTAAGCCACTATTATCCGTATACGTTGTTGAGGAATAGGGAACGGAATTCATCAAAGAATATCCCCATGAAGAAGGCATCCCCATATCGCAATTTCCCGGCTTTAAAGTATCACAACCTATTTTTCGATAAATCTTATACGCAATCAAAGGGTTGGATGCAGATACACATTGTTGAGCATCCCATGACAACTTCATACTGCTGCATTCGGGAATACCAACAAGATTTTTTACCGGGGGTGCCATTACCCTTATAAAAAATGTTTCAAAATCAGATAACATTACAGGATTAGGATCAGGACTACCGTCATCATTTGCCTTAAATGTTACTAAATAGGGCTGAAGTCTTAGTTGATTGCAAGAAGGTGTCCATGAAAAAACTCCGGTTGCCGGGGGATTGGCAATGGGAGCATTACTAGAGAAAGTAGCCGAAGGAGTTGTTACGAATGGCCCACCACTTGCAGTAAATACTGTAATCCAACCATCCTTATCCGTAGCGGTAACGCTAAATGTTAGGGTGGTATTGGCAAGGATGCAAGTATCTTTTACATCTGAAATTACAGGAGGGGTATTATCGCAATGACACACCGTCACCTGCATATCCCTTCTTATAGTCCCTATTTTAACATAGTTATTGCTGATTTTTCTCCATTCTTCTATGTCTATGGCAAAGTTATATTCATCGCAACCACCTGTAGGCGCCGGTGGAGACGCCCAGGTAAAATCCCCTGTAATAGGATCTACCGCTACTCCTACAGGAATAAAGTAGCCGGGTACAGGAGAATTTTTTTCCTGATTGCATATTCCAAGTTTATATGACAAACTATCTCCATCTACATCCGACGCACCCACGTTATGGATAAATAACTTATTGGCACAGGCACGATCAAC
>CAZCJN010000048.1:0-15545 GCA_964498865.1 uncultured Bacteroidia bacterium | reverse complement strand
TAGTTGAATTTGCGGTACGTTTGGGTGTTGCTTGTAATTGCACCATTACGAAAGAAAATCTCTATGCAAGAAAAAATTATTTCTATCCCGATCTTCCCAAAGGTTACCAGATAACACAAGACAAAACCCCTGTTTGTACAGGCGGTTACATTACCATTAAAGAAGCTAATGGAATTGAGAAAAGGATTAACCTCACTCGTATCCACATGGAAGAAGATGCAGGTAAAAGCATACACGACCAGGATCTATATGATACCCTTATCGACTTAAACCGTGCAGGTGTACCACTCTTAGAAATGGTGAGTGAGCCGGAAATACATAGCGGAGAAGAGGCGTATAAATATTTAACTGAAGTACGTAAGCTGGTAAAATATCTAGATGTGTGTGATGGAAATATGGAAGAAGGCAGCATGCGTTGCGACGCCAATATTTCTGTGCGTTTAAAAGGGGCCAAAACATTTGGAAAGAGGACAGAAGTAAAAAATATGAATTCGATCCGTAATGTTCAACGTGCTATTGATCATGAAATAAAAAGGCAAATCGATCTGATCGAGGAAGGGAAAACAATCGACCAGGAAACAAGGAGCTTTGATGCGCAGGCGGGAACTACCTTTTCTTTACGATCTAAAGAATTTGCTCATGACTACCGCTATTTTCCTGAACCCGACTTGCAACCCGTTTTGATAGAACAAGAGTATATAGATACTGTAAAGAAAGCCATGCCTCCATTACCCGGTGATCTTTTCAAAAAATATATAAAAGATTATGGTCTTTCTGAATATGATGCAGGCGTACTTACAGATACAAAAGAAATTGCTTTGTATTTTGAAAAATTGATTTCTAACCTTAGCTTAAATACGGAACAGCGCACTTACAAGAATGCAGCTAACTGGATGATGGGGCCTGTTAAATCATATCTGAATGAGAAAGCAGTAGAGATAGGTCAATTCCCTCTCTCTACAGAAAAGCTTTCAGAATTAATGCAGATAGTTGAAGAAGGAAAAGTAAGTCATTCCGTAGCTTCTCAAAAAATATTCCCAGTACTTGTAACAGCACCTGATAAATCGCCTTTGAAAGTGGCAGAGGAAATGAATTTAATTCAGGAAAGTAATTCTGATTCTTTAAGAGAGCTTGCCAAACAAGCTATCGCTAAATATCCTGAAAAAATTACTGAATATAAAAATGGAAAAACCGGCTTGATTGGTTTATTTATGGGAGAGGTGATGAAACTTTCTAAAGGGAAGGCCGATCCGAAAGTTGCCAATCAGATTGTAAAAGAAATACTCGACTCATCTAATTAACCTCTATTATTTACTATGAAAAAAAATCATTTTACCTTACCATTGCCTTTTTTTATTGCACTTATCTTTCTTTATTCTTGTTCGGGTAGTAAATCCGATTATCAGGTAAAAGGAAAACTTTCAAACAGCTCGGGCGAAGTTATTTCATTAGTAGACGTAAGTACCCGTGAAATGAAAGTGATCGACTCCGTTAAAGTAAATGAAGAAGGAGAGTTTGTATTCACAAAAAAAGTTCCTGTAAAAGGTTTTTATAGTCTTCAAACTTCTCCATCTAACTATGCTACTATTATTGCAGATAGTACCGAGAAACTTTATTTTGAAGGAGATGCAAAAAATCTTTCAGATGGGTATAAAGTAACCGGTGCAAAAGATGCAGAGGTGTTGGTTAAGTTTAATGAGTTGACCAGCAAAAGCACGAAAGAGATGCAGAAAATACGTTATGCACAGGATTCTATTCGTGGTGTTTTTCAAGCCTACTTAAATACAACTAAAGATTCTGTTTCTATCGATTCGCTCTCTCATTCTTTAGAGCCCGTGTTTAATACATTGTCTGAGAAGTATCAGAAAATAGCAGAAGATATGAGTGTATACGTACGTAAATTTATTGATGAAAATGCTTCGTCATTTGCTTCGTTGGCTGCTATACAAATGTTAAACCCTGAAAGAGAAATTAATTATTACACTAAAGTAGCCGATGCACTTGTTGTTGCTTATCCTACCGTTGAAAGTTTAAAGCAATTCAAAACGTATGTAGATGGAAAGAAAAAATTAGCTATTGGGAGTCCGGCACCTGAAATATCAATGAATGACCAGGATGGTAAGCCGCTTGCACTTTCTTCTTTAAAAGGAAAAGTTGTCATACTTGATTTTTGGGCTGGTTGGTGCAAACCTTGCCGGGCCGAAAATCCTTTTGTTGTTTCGCTTTATACTAAATACAAAGATAAAGGGTTGGATATTTTCAGTGTATCGCTCGATCAAAGTAAAGATGTTTGGCTGGCTGCTATTAAAACAGATAAATTGATTTGGAAAAGCCATGTTTCGGATCTTCAAATGTGGCAATCTCCTGTGGTAGCACTTTATGGCTTAAATTCAATACCCTTTACTTGTTTATTAGACAGAGAAGGGAACATTGTTGCAAAGAATCTTCGTGGGGAAGAATTGGAAGAAAAAATAAAAGAGTTATTACAGGCAGCATCTTAAGCAAAGCTACCAACTACCCGTTTTGGGCTTAGGCTTGAACATGCGGATAAGGAAAAATTCTTTTTTATTTTGATTTACTCTATTCGCTTTTTGCCTGCTTTTCTTCATGCGCTTTCGGGTAGCTTTTGTTTGTAGTTTTTTTTCTTGGTGGCGAACAGCTCTTTTATCTGATTTCTCTTTTTTCCTGGTCTCTTTCCATTGGGTTTTCACCTTTTTTCTTTTTGCTCTGGCATTCGCTACTTCATTTTTCTTTTCTTCTTTAGAGGTGGGTTTGTCTTGCGCCATAGCGGGCATGGCATTTAGAATAAAAAACAACACTACTATTTTTAAGAGCATTTTCATATCACAATTTTAGGTAAAATAATTCTAACTTTGTTTAATATCCAGGTAATAATGATAATGAATAAAGTTTTAAAATATTGTTTGGCTGTACTAATTGTGCTTCTTTTCTTTTTTAGATGTAAAAAAGATAACAACTATGTTCCCTATGTATATGTTGATGAATATATTTATGCAACAGACCCTGCATTTTCCCCGCTTAATGCTGTGACAGGTTATATTTACTGGCAAGGTGGTTCAAAAGGGCTAATTATTTTTAGAAAAGGGCAAAATGAATTTGTTGCTTATGACAGGCATTGCACTTATAAAGTAGAAGATGGCGATCAAATAAAAGTAGATGCAAGCGGGCTGTTGGCAACAGATGCAGCATGCAATACAAAATTTTCTATGACGGATGGTTCTGTTAACTCAGGCCCGGCAACCCGCCCTTTAAAAATGTATGAAGTCTCGTTTGACGGAACTGTACTTCATGTTTATAACTAACTCTTGATTAAACACATTCACTTTTTTTTGTAAGGAACATTCATTGATAAAAAATTTATGATCATAGTCACAGGTGCAGCCGGATTTATTGGGAGTTGTTTGGTTAGTAAATTAAATCAAGAAGGGTATAAGGATATTGTAGTTGTAGATGATTTTTCTCGTGAAGACAAGAACAAGAATTTACTGGGCAAAATATATAAGACCGAAGTTCATAGAGATATTTTTCCTGTATGGCTCAGAGAGAATCACCGTTTAGTACAATTTGTTTTTCATTTAGGTGCCAGAACGAACACAACGGAATTTGACAAAAAAATATTTGATCGATTAAACGTACACTCATCTAAAAATATTTGGCGAGTATGTGTGGAATACGGTATTCCTTTTGTATATGCCTCCTCAGCGGCTACCTATGGAGCGGGTGAGTTTGGCTATGATGATTCCCATGAGTTAATCGAAAAACTTCACCCCCTTAATCCCTATGGTGAATCAAAACATGAGTTTGATAAATGGATGCTTGAAAATCAGGAGGAAGCACGCGTAAAAGGCAAGCAACTACCCTTTTGGTCAGGATTAAAATTTTTTAATGTATATGGCCCTAATGAATATCATAAGGGAAGAATGGCATCGGTTGTTTTTCATGCCTATAATCAAATTCAAAAAGAGGGTAAAATAAAATTATTTCGTTCCCATCATCCTAAGTATAAAGATGGTGAGCAACTGCGGGATTTTATTTATGTAAAAGATGTGGTAGATGTATGTGTATGGTTTTTGCATACCAGAAAGAATCCAGCTATTTATAATTTAGGTTCAGGGAAAGCCAATACATTTTTAGACCTGGCAAGTGCAGTTTTTGTTTCATTGAATAAAGCCCCCCAAATAGAGTTCATGGATACTCCGGCTGATATACGAGAAAAATACCAGTACTTTACGGAAGCGAAAATAAAAAAGTTGCAACTGGCCGGATATTCAGCTGCTTTTACTCCTTTAAAGGAAGCGGTGGGAGATTACGTTAAAAATTACCTGTTAAATAATAGCTATTTATAGCTATTGCTAGCCATAACTGGTTCATTAGCAGGAAAAGGCATGTATTTCATTATAATTTCTTTAGATTTATATATAGCGGGCATATTTACATTATCGTAACATTCTTATGGGAACAACGTAAAATCCTATGTAATTAAATTTAGTACTCATGCACATAAAAAAATACCTCCTCCTAGCTGTTTTTTGCTCTTTAATAATATCTAATAATATTGTTTTTGGGCAAACTACTATATTTTCTGAAAACTTCTCCGGATATGCAGCCGATGCTACATTAACTACTACATCCAGTAATTGGAGGGCACTCAATGCGGTAAATAGTACCAATGCGTTAAGCATACATAACAATGGCGCTTGTGTTATCTCTGGTTATGGATTAACTTGTACAGATGCTACAGATTGTAATTACAATAGTTCAGATGATTGCAACAAGATTGCTTATTACACAACGGCTATTGATGCTACCACGTATAGCGGTATAACATTAGATTTTGATTGGAAAGGAACAGGTGACGTTGTTGGGGCTTATTATTATGATTATTGGCAAGTAGTCACTTGTCCGGGTACGGCCGATCCTAAAATAAATAGCAACTGGACCACCGTAGGATCAACTAAGTATGCCGGTAATGCAGCAACACAAAATGTTACTGGAGTCGATTTATCAAGCAGAGACAACAGCAGGTTTTATATAGGATTTAGATGGATTTCCGATAATGTAATTGGTGGCGCCGTTGTCTTTATAGATAATATTGTTGTTAAGGCGAATGCAGCACCTTCTAATGATGACTGTTCAGGGGCTATAGCCTTATCAGTTAACTCTACCTGTAACTATACCTCTGCTACCTCGGCGGGAGCTTCTCAAAGTATTGCGGGCTGTTCCGGAACAGCAGATGATGATGTGTGGTTTAGTTTTGTTGCACTCGCCACTACTGCAACTATCACTGTTGATCCATCTGCGAGTTATAATGCTGCATTTGAATTAAGAAGTGGGGCCTGTAATGGTTCTCAAATAGCAGGTTCCTGTACAAACGCTGGCGGGAATAACGTAAATGAGACCTATGCTGCCTCGGGGTTAACAATAGGTAATACGTATTACATACGAGTATGGCATTCCGCAGCCGGTTACGGATCCAGTACGTTTGATATTTGTGTTTACTCGAATGTTACCGCTTGCACCAACCCAATCTCTATTGGCGGTTGTGGTAGCGCTTATGCCCAAACATTTTCGGAAAGTGGGTCAGGTGCATGGAGCGGATCCATTTGCAGTACATTTCCTGCCGGAGGTAAAGAAAAGGTATATACGTTTGTTCCTACAACAACCGGTACTCATAGCATTATTATAACATCAACCAGTAACTCCAGTTCTTCCGATATAGTCGATTATGCATGGAAAAGTTCCTGTGCTCAAACGGGTTGGACTTGTATTGACGATATTCAAAATACAGGTACGGTGTCCGTGGGTTCATCGTGGACAGCAGGCTCTACCTATTACATATTATTATCCGATGAAAATACAACCTTAAGTTCTCAAACGTTTTATATACAATGCCCTGCAGTAGCGGGTTCCAACATCGATCTATCAGACAACGGAACACAAGTAAGTGCTGCCAATGTAGGAAAAGGAACAACCGATCATATTTTGCATAAATTTAAAGTAGTGGTTACCGGAGCCAATACAACGCTTACCGGCATGCAATGCGTTACGGCAGGTACCTATGCATCGGCCGATATCACTAATCTAAAAGTGCGCTACTCGACGAACTCAGCATTAGACGCGGCAGATGCGACATTAAGTACCTATACTACTCCGGGCGTTGCCGGTACAAAAACATTCCCTGCTTTTTCTTCCCAGGTAATTAATAGCGGAAGTACAGGTTATATTTTTATTACGGCTGATATAGCCGCCGGAGCAACTACCAATAACACTATTAGGGTAAATACCGTTACAACGTCTCATTTAACTTTTTCAACCGGAACCAAGACCGGTACTACCAGTACCGCCGGATATCAAACCATAGTGGCCTCCGTAACTCCTAATATAGCTTTGTCAGATAATGGTACTGTGGCTGCTGCCAATGTGAAGCGAGGAACATCCAATCATACCTTGATAAAAATAGCATTGGCTATTACTACTAATGATGCTACCCTTACCGGATTGCAAGCTACTACGGCAGGTACTTATGCTTCTGCCGATCTTACCCATCTTAAAGTTTGGTATTCAGCAAATAGTACACTTGATGAGTTTGACGAAGTACTCAGTACCTATGCAACACCGGGTACAGCAGGTACAAAAACATTCCCTGCCTTTATACCTAAAACCATGGAAGTAGGAACTACAGGATATATTTTTATTACGGGCTATATTGCACCGGCTGCTACTATAGGTAATACAGTACGGGTAAATGCCATTACTACTGCTCAGCTGACTTTTGCCAGTGGAACCAAATCCGGATCATGCAGTAATGGGGGATATCAAACCATTATAGCTTACACCAACGCCTACGATGACATTTCCATGGCAGCCACCTTATCCAATACCAACTATTTGCCTCAAGCCGGTGCTACATGGACTACCTATTCCAATTCCAGCGCAACTGTTTCTGATGAACCATCCGCTCCTCCTTCATGGACTGTAGCCCCCACCCGCACTCTTTGGTTTAAATTTACAGCTACAACAACTGCTCAAAGTGTTTCTACTAACTACGATGCAGCAGCAAGTGCAGTTACGAATACACGAATCGCTATTTATAGCTCTTCAGACAATACCTTTGCAGGAGAGTTAACCCTCATAGGAGAAAATGAAAATCTTTTACTAGTTGGCCCTCCCCATGGTGCAGATTTCAATATAACTTATTGGAACGGGGGCAGTCCAACTAGTTGGCACGCAGCCGTGACCGTTACCGGATTAACGGTTGGTAATACTTATTTTGTAAGGGTAGATGGAAGCACTACCGGAAATTTCAGAATAGCTACCAATACAGCTCCGGAAAACGATGCCTGCGAAACAGCTACCGATATGGTATTAAATACAGTGTATGCAGTGGATAATACTTCGGCTACTATCTGGAGCAATTTGAATCAACCCGATGCAGCATTTGAAATAACACCAGGACTTACGAGCCAGGAAAACCTGATCTTTTTTAAATTCAGACCAGGAGCCACTGATACTTACTACGTTAATCAAAGCGCGGCCAGTTGTGATGGAACAAGTAATACAGGTACACAATTCCTCGTATTTGAAGCAAGTATCGACTGTGATAACATTCCTACTCTAATTACCGGCTATGATGTTTCCAAGCAATTATACAGCAGTGGTACCACCACTTCGGCAAGAGCAATCCCTCTTAGCCTGACGGCATTTGAAACGTACTACTTTGCTATTGATGGAGGTAGGGGTGATGAATGTGCATTTACGCTACGGATTACTAAAACATGGCCATATCCTATTGAGTTGGAGACTTTTCAATCTGTTTGTAATAATTCATATGAAGTAGAATTGAAATGGGAAACAGCAACTGAAATGAATAACGATTACTTTACGATTGAAAAAAGCAGAGATGGTATTAATTATTTTTCAATAGGAAAATTACCCGGTGCAGGTAATAGTTCAGTCAGTCAACACTATTCGTATGTAGATAGAGACCCTATTGCCGGAGTTTCTTATTACCGTATCAAGCAGACAGATTTTAATGGAGAAACACAAACCTTTTCACCAATTGCAGTAGATTGTGGAGATGAAAATGATAACTTTTCTATGCATGTAAACGGGAATTTGCTAGATGGGTCGGATCGTATATCAGTAGCATTAAGAGGCGCGGCAGATAAAAGAGTATTATTAGTGTTAACCGATATCTATGGAAGAGAATTATATTCAACAGTTGTAATAGAAAATAGTGATAGTTATATATATAACATAAAACCTAATTCAGATATTCCGGCCGGGTTATATGTTATAACTGCATCTAGCAATGATAAATATGTGAGTAAGAAAATTATTGTGAAGTAATTTTAACTATCAAGAGTATTATTACAGGCGACTATTCTAAAGGTTTTCTTTTACTTCCACTAAAAAGCTTTTTATTTTTTTTAGTGAGTGTACCATTTCAACAGCATTCACTACTTCCTCTTTGTTTTGCTTAAGCTTTTTCTTAGCTCCGCTCAATGTAAACCCTCTTTCCTTAACAAGATAGTATATGATATGAAGATTCGATAGATCTTCTTTTGTAAAAAGTCGGTTACCCTTATTATTTTTCTTAGGTTTTAGAATATCAAATTCTTTTTCCCAAAAACGTATGTGAGAGGTATTTAATTTAAATATGCGAGCAACCTCACCAATTGTATAAAATAATTTCTCAGGCTCTTTTTCTTTGTAAGGCATGTTGGCTAAAATTAGTCAAACGACTGAGAAGCAACAGATGAAATTTCAATTAATTTTTTGTACTCATCCGGAGATAGGTCTTGATAATAAAAATTTACTGGATTAACCGTCGTATTATTTTTATGGACTTCGTAATGTACGTGTGGTCCGGAAGATAAACCTGTGTTGCCCACATACCCCAATAACTCACCCCGTTTTACTTTTTGTCCTATGCGAACCGATATTTTCTCCATATGTCCGTAAAGGGTTTTGTACCCGTATCCGTGATCAACCACTACATGATTTCCATAGCCCGATCCATATTCAGCCAGGCTGATCGTACCATCGCCCGTGGCATAAATCTCTGTCCCCGGGTTAGCAGTAAAATCCATACCTGCATGAAATTTTTCGTATTTATAAATAGGGTGCATCCTCATTCCATATCCTGAAGGCTCGTGTTGTAGATCTTTATTAGATATGGGTTGAATAGCAGGTATACAAGAAAGCATTTGCTCTTTGTTTCTTGCCATTTTTACTACATCGTCAAATGATTTAGATTGTATATATAATTGCTTTGATATTTGATCAAGCCGTTGAGTGGTTGTAGAGATAAGTTTTGAGTTTTCATATCCTTCTAATTCTTTATACCTGTCAACTCCACCGAACCCTGCTTTTCGTATATCATCTGAAATAGGATCAGCTTCAAAAATCATTCTGTAAATATTATCATCACGTTTCTCAATATCAGCTAATACCACTTCTACTTGTTTGAGCTTTTTATTCAACATACCATATTGATAGGTCATCCATTCAATCTCTCTTTTTTGCATTTTTTCTTTTGGAGAGTCGAAATAAGTAAAGGCTACGAAAACAGTTATGGCTGCAAATACAGTTCCTATGGCTAAGTAAGTGAATAGCTTAATAAATATCTTCGACCAGCTAAACCCGATCTTTTCGTAGGTAAGAGAGTGTTTATTGAAACGATAATTGATTTTTGACATCCTTTTCTATATTAAGCTAATGAGCACATAGTCATAAACTTGTGCTCATTAAATTGAGCCAAATGTAACTAAAAATATTGCTTTTTACTGTTCATAACTAATGTTAAAATATATTAAAATCTGCTACTTTATTGTTACAGAAGTTAAAGAATCATTGTAAAAATTTTCAAACGCTTTTACGTCTTGCAGATTAGTATTTTCGCAGGGTATACGAAGTATTAATTCAAAAGGTTATCAAAAAATGAATTCAAAAAGTGTTAGAGAAAAATTTCTCAATTATTTTAAAGATAAACAGCATCAGGTAGTGTCTTCTGCTCCTTTGGTAATTAAAAATGATCCTACCCTTATGTTTACCAATGCGGGCATGAATCAGTTTAAAGATTTATTCTTAGGCAATGCCCCCATAAAATTCCCTCGTGTTGCAGATACTCAAAAATGTTTACGTGTCTCCGGAAAACATAACGACTTGGAAGAAGTAGGGATAGATACCTACCATCATACTATGTTTGAAATGCTGGGCAACTGGTCATTTGGAGATTATTTTAAGAAGGAAGCAGTTGAATGGGCTTGGGAACTTTTAACAAACGTTTACAAAATAGCCCCTGATAGAATGTATGTAACTGTTTTTGAAGGCAGCAAAGAAGAGAATATTGCTTTTGATCAGGATGCATTTGATGCATGGAAAAAATACATTCCTTCAGATAGAATTATTAACGGGAATAAAAAAGATAATTTTTGGGAGATGGGTGATACAGGCCCTTGCGGACCCTGTTCTGAGATTCATGTGGATACCCGCAGCGATGAGGAAAGAAAAAAAGTAGATGGGAAAACATTGGTGAATAAAGGCAACCCACTCGTTATTGAGATATGGAATTTGGTGTTCATGGAATTTAATCGCAAAGCAGATGGCAAGTTGGAAAAATTGCCGGCTCAACATGTAGATACAGGGATGGGTTTTGAGCGTTTGTGTATGGTGTTGCAAGGAAAACAATCTACTTATGATACAGATGTTTTCCAACCCATTATACAAAAGATCGAACAGCTATGTCTCTTGAAATACAATTCATCTGTAGTTAATGCCGAAGTGATCAATATTGGTATGCGTGTTATTGCTGATCATATCCGTGCCATTTCATTTGCCATTGCCGATGGCCAACTTCCATCTAATACAGGGGCAGGTTATGTTATTCGTCGGATACTACGAAGAGCGGTTCGTTATGGCTATCAATCCTTAGGCATTAAAGAACCCTTTCTTTATCAGCTTGTTCCGGTGTTGGTAAGCCAAATGGGTGATTTCTTCCAGGAAATTAAAAAACAAAGCAATTTTGTGGAAAAAGTAATTCAGGAAGAAGAGAATGCATTTTTCCGAACATTAGAACAAGGACTAAAAAAAATAGATACCGTTTGCAGTGCAATTGTAAATGCCGGCAATAATAAATCACTGGATGGGAAGATTGTTTTTGAACTATACGATACTTACGGATTTCCCGTGGATTTAACTTCCCTCATCTCTCGTCAATACGGATTAAGTGTAGATGAAAAAGGTTTTGAGTTAGAAATGGAGAAGCAAAAATCACGTTCACGTGAAGACGCAAAAATAGATGCGGATGATTGGATTGAAGTTGGCGCACAAGATGTCAGCAGTTTTGTAGGATATGATTCTTTAGAAACCTCTTCCCGAATTATCAAATACAGAAAAGTAAAAGCAAAAGGAAAGGAGCAATACCAGTTAGTATTAAATACTACTCCTTTTTATGCTGAAAGTGGAGGACAAGCCGGCGATACCGGGGTTTTAGAATCAGCCGGTGAAAAAATTAAAATTACAGATACTAAAAAAGAAAATAATCTCATTATTCATTATACAGATAAAATACCTGTAAATATGAAAGTAGAGCTAAAAGCAAAAGTAGATGTACAGAAGCGACGTGATACAATGAATAACCATACAGCTACTCATTTGTTGCATGCTTCTTTGAGAGAGATTTTAGGTAAACATGTTGAGCAAAAAGGTTCATTAGTGAATGATGAATATTTACGTTTTGATTTTTCCCATTTTTCAAAAGTTACAGACGAAGAACTATTAAAGATTGAAAATAGGGTGAATGAAAAAATCAGAGAGAATATTTCTTTATATGTAAAAGAAATGCCCATTGAAGAAGCAAAAAAAACAGGAGCTATGGCTTTATTTGGAGAGAAATACGGCGATACTGTACGGGTAGTCACTTTTGATAAAAATTTCTCTATAGAACTTTGCGGTGGAACACATGTGCCTGCTACCGGACATATAGGTTATTTCAAAATCATCTCTGAGAGCGCTGTAGCTGCCGGAATTAGGCGAATAGAAGCTGTAACTGCTGCCAAAGCAGAACAATTTATTAATTCACAGCTGGCGGTTTTAAATCAGGTTAAAGAACAATTGAAAAACCCAAAAGATGTATCTAAAACAATTGAACAACTACAAGAACAAAATGCAGAGTTACTAAAGCAAGCCGAGCGAATGTTAAATGAAAAAGCACAATTGATAAAGGCAGATTTAGAGAAAAAAATACAAAACATAAGGGGTATTAATTTTATTGCTGAAAAGATAGACCTTAATTCAGCCGAAGCTATTAAAACCCTTTCGTTTGATTTAAGGAATAAAGTAGATAACCTATTTTTAGTGTTGGGATCAAATGTTAATGGTAAACCTAACCTTACCGTAATGCTAGCCGATAATCTTGTAAAAGCTAATACTCAAATGCATGCTGGTAATATTGTGAAAGAATTGGCAAAAGAAATTAATGGAGGTGGAGGAGGACAACCATTTTATGCAACTGCCGGCGGTACTAATCTGGAAGGATTAAGTAAAGCCGTTGAAGCAGCGAAAAAATTTGTATAAATTGTTTATAACTGTCACATTGGCTGATAAAATCAATGGCAATATTTTTGAATACTTGTGATAAATTCTAAATTTGTAACAGAAACCAAAATAAAATCATATGGCATTAGAAATAACAGATGCTAACTTCGAAGAAGTGGTATTAAAATCAGATAAACCCGTTTTAGTAGACTTTTGGGCAGAATGGTGCGGACCATGTAGAATGGTAGGGCCTGTTGTGGAAGAGCTTGCAAAAGAATATGACGGTAAAGCCGTTATTGGCAAAATAAACGTAGATCATAATCCAAATGTGGGGATGAAATACGGAATCAGAAATATTCCTACTCTTTTGTTCTTTAAAAATGGACAAATGGTTGACCGCCAGGTAGGAGCCGCTCAAAAATCGGTATTAGAAGGAAAATTAAAAGCTCAACTATAAAAAATGAGTTAATCATTACAGGTTATACGCATAAACGTATAGCCTGTAATTTTTTTTTGCCATGCCCTTAGAACAACAACAACTGCAATCATTATCTCACCTTGAGCTTTTAGCCAAGCAAGTTGTTGAAGGGTTTATTACGGGTTTGCATCGCAGCCCTTTTCACGGATTCTCAGTAGAGTTTGCAGAACATCGCATTTACAATACGGGGGAACCTACCCGCCACATTGATTGGAAGCTTTATGGGAAAACAGACAAGCTATTTGTAAAACGTTATGAAGAGGAAACCAATCTGCGTTGCCAGATAGTAATAGACACTTCTTCCTCCATGTATTTTCCATTTAATCCGAATTCAAAAGAACCGGGCACGAATAAGATTATTTTTTCTGCACATTGCGCGGCTGCTTTAATTTATCTATTGAAAAAACAACGCGATGCAGTAGGCCTGTCTTTGTTTTCTGAAAATGTGGAACTGAATACCCAGGCCAAGTCAAATTATGCGCATCAGAAAATGCTTTTTTCTGAACTGGATAAATTAATCAACCCGATTTCGGCAGAGGTACATAAAAAATCATTTACGGTAGATGCGTTGCATCAGATTGCTGAATCTGTTCATAAACGCTCCCTGGTAATTATTTTCAGTGACATGCTCACCTCATTACGAACAGATCAAGGAGAAGATAAGGATGCCTTGTTCTCTGCCTTACAGCATTTGCGGCATAATAAGCATGAGGTAATTTTATTTCATGTAACAGATAAAAGTAAAGAGCTGGATTTTGAATTTGAGAACCGACCGTACTATTTTATCGATATGGAAACAGGAGAGAAGATCAAAGCTTTCCCCAATGAAATTAAAGAAAGCTACGTTAAGTCTATGTCAGAGTATAAAAAGGACCTGATGCTTCATTGTGCTCAATATAGAATAGATTTTGTGGAAGCAGATATAAAAGAAGGGTTTCAGAAAATATTGATGCCGTTTCTTATCAAACGGTCAAGGATGAAATAATTAAACTTTCCTCACAAAAAGCTGAGCCGTTTCAAACTTTACCACAACAATTTTTTCTCCTTTATCTATATATCCCGTTTCGGCAGTAGCGTCGTAAATAGTACCCTCAATTTCAACTTTTCCGGAAGGTCGCAGAATAGTATGCGCTGTTCCTTCCTTTCCATGTAATTTTTTCTCGTTCAAGTTTACACCAACATACCCTTCCTCTTTTGAAAAGGTGGATTGTACCGAGACCTTATGGAATAAAGTTGATTGCAAAAATTTTCTGAATAAGAAAAATGAAAGTCCAATGGATAATAGCATTGAAATCAGAACCACTGAAAGGGCATATACAAATGCATTTCCATCAGGAAGGTTTACGGGTAGGTTAGAAGGCACACTTTTAACCAATGAAAGCGTTAAGCCTAAAACAATACATACAATACCTGCTACACCCGCTACACCAAATCCGGGTATGACAAATACTTCTAATGCTAATAAGATTAATCCTATAATGAAAACAAGTATCTCCCAATTCTCTGCTAACCCTTGTAAATAATGAGGTGCAAAGTAAAGCAGTGCTGCTACCGCAGAAGCAGCAATAGGGAAAATTGTACCGGGTGCTTGAAACTCATAGTAGATACCGGCAATAATGATCATGATTAATATTCCGCTGATAAAGGGATTTATCAGCCAGTCAATTACAGTTCCTATACGTGTTATTTGGTAGGTGTGAATTTCATACGATGTAATTCCTGCCAGGCGAAGAACGGCCTCAATATTTTGCGCCTCTCCCTGGCAATATTTATTTTTTATGGCTTCGTTGGTAGTAAAGGTTAATACTTTTCCTGAATCATTCACCCCGGGAATATAAATGCGGGGGTCATTCATAGCCTCTGCAATTTTGGGGTCACGCTTTTTCTGTTCAGCTGTCGAACGCAGAATAGAGCGCATATAGCTCTGGTATTTCTCAGGGGCAGGTGCGCCGTCTTGTCCTACAACCGTTGCTGCTCCAATGTTTGCACTGGGCGCCATATAAATGCTGTCACAGGCAATAGAAATAAGTGCTCCTGCAGATGCAGCATTGTTGTCTATAAATGCATAGATGGGTATCGTGTTTTTTAAAATGGCAGTGCGCATTTCATCCGCATCGTGTACAGCTCCACCGTACGTATTCAAATGAAGAATAATATAATCTGCGTTTAATTCTTTTGCTTGTTTTAATCCTTCTTTAATATGACGCGCCGATGCCGGACCGATTTCTTCTTGAATGGGCAGCACAAAAACATGTAGCTTCTCATTCAATTCTTCCTTTGGGGAGAGAGATTGAGCAAAGGTGGATATGGATAGGAATAAAAAAAATAGATAGGAAAGAGCTGATAATAATCGCATGATTATTGGAAGTGTTTTTTTATAGACTTTAACATATCCCCATGAACTGTAGCATTAGAAGCAATTATTTCTTTCCCGAACAAAAAATTATTTCCGCCTTTAAAGTCACATACTTTGCCGCCTGCTTCTTTAACTAGCAGTGAGCCTGCT
>CAZCJN010000047.1:13120-15863 GCA_964498865.1 uncultured Bacteroidia bacterium | reverse complement strand
GATTTAAACAGATAAAATCTTAAATTTGCTCCTTTCTATTAAAAATAGCTGAATATGTTCGAAAATTTAAGCGATAAGATTGAGAAAGCCTTTAAGATTTTAAAAGGGCAGGGTAAAATTACAGACGTAAACGTTAGCGAAACACTTAAAGAAATACGTAAAGCATTGCTAGATGCTGACGTTAACTATAAGGTAGCCAAGACGTTTACTGATAATGTAAAAGAAAAAGCCTTAGGTCAAAATGTTTTGACTTCTCTTTCTCCCGGTCAGTTGATGATTAAAATCACTCGTGATGAATTGGCGGAACTAATGGGAGGAAAGAATACAGATTTAAAACTTTCGGGCAATCCTACTGTTATTTTAATGAGTGGACTGCAAGGTTCCGGTAAGACTACTTTTTCAGGCAAGCTTGCTAATCATTTAAAAACAAAGCGTGGAAAAAGCCCATTGTTGATCGCCTGTGATATATATCGTCCGGCTGCTATAGAACAATTAAGGGTTTTGGGTGAGCAAATTGGTGTGCCTGTGTATGCTGATGTTGAAAATAAAAGTGCTGTTGATATTGCTAGGAAAGGTATTCAGTTTGCAAAAGACCATAATCATTCTGTTGTGATTGTAGATACTGCCGGTCGTTTGGCTATAGACGAGCAAATGATGAATGAGATTGCAGCAGTAAAAAAAGCAATTGATCCGCAAGAGATACTTTTTGTGGTAGATGCTATGACGGGGCAAGATGCCGTAAATACTGCTAAAGCATTTAACGATCGCTTGGATTTTGATGGAGTAGTGCTTACGAAATTGGATGGGGATACAAGAGGCGGTGCTGCCTTATCCATTAAGAGTGTAGTTAACAAACCCATCAAATTTGTAGGTACCGGGGAAAAGATGGATGCGATAGATGTATTCCATCCGGATCGAATGGCTGACAGGATTTTAGGAATGGGTGATATCGTTACATTGGTTGAGAAAGCTCAGGAACAGTTTAATGAAGAAGAGGCAAAAAAACTTCAAAAGAAAATTTCTCAAAATAAATTTGACTTCAATGATTTTTTGGGCCAACTGCAACAGATAAAAAAGATGGGGAATATGAAAGACTTGATGGGTATGATTCCCGGCGTAGGTAAGGCTATTAAGGACGTAGATGTAAATGATGAATCATTTAAGGGAATAGAAGCCATTATACAATCCATGACCCAAACAGAAAGGGCAAATCCGGAAATAATAAATGGAAGCAGAAGACAGCGCATTTCTAAAGGAAGCGGACGGGAGATTCAGGAAGTAAATAGACTTATTAAACAATTTGAGGATATGCGTAAAATGATGAAGATGATGGGAAATAAAGATCAGATGAGAAAGATGATGCAGAACATGCAAAATATGCCCAAGATGCGATAAGTTTTTTTTAAAAAATCTAAATATCCTTTTTAAAGATTTTATACTGATATGGTAGTTATTGACGGTAAAAAAATTTCACAAGATATCCAATCTGAAATCGCATTGGAGGTAAATAGAATTGTAGCCACCGGAAAAAAAGCACCTCATTTAGCTGCTATACTTGTTGGTAATGACGGAGCGAGTGAAACCTATGTGAATGCAAAAGTAAAAGCATGTGAGAAAATTGGTTTTCAATCAACTTTAATCAGGTTGCCTGATTCTATTTCTGAAGGTGAGTTGCTTGATAAAATAACAGCCCTAAATAAGGATAATAGCATCGATGGATTTATCGTTCAGTTGCCACTTCCTAAACATATTTCTGAAAAGAAAGTAATAGAGTCGGTTTCGCCTTTAAAAGATGTTGATGGCTTTCATCCTGTAAATGTGGGAAAGATGACCTTAAATCTACCCTCGTATCTGCCTGCAACACCCTATGGTATCATCCAATTGATAGAACGTTATAAAATACCTACAGAAGGTAAACATTGTGTTGTGGTTGGCAGAAGTAATATTGTAGGCTCTCCTATCAGTATTCTTATGGCAAGAAATACATATCCTGGAAACTGTACAGTTACTCTTGCACATAGTAAAACAGTAAATCTTAAGGAGATTTGTCGTTCTGCCGATATTCTTATTTCAGCTATTGGAAGGCCGGAATTTTTAACTGCAGAGTATGTTAAGAAGGGGGCTGTTGTAATAGATGTAGGAATAACCCGTGTTCCATCCACTTCTACTAAATCCGGTTGGAAGTTATTAGGCGATGTAAAGTATAATGAAGTAGCAGAACATTGCTCTTATATCACTCCCGTACCCGGTGGTGTTGGGCCTATGACCATTACTTCGCTTTTAATGAATACACTTAAGGCAAGTAAAAAAGAAATTAGTTTCTGATTGGAATAATGCAAGCAGTATTAGAAAATATGAAAGCGATGCATGGATTAGCACTTCCGGTAATGGAAGAATTTTTAACCATTCAGGGTGAGGGGTTTAATACAGGAAAGACCGCTTATTTTATTCGTATTGGCGGGTGCGATGTGGGATGTCACTGGTGCGATGTTAAAGAAAGCTGGGACGAAAAAATACATCCGCTTAAAGAGATCAATAAAATTATTGATGGCGTATTACAAAGTGGAGCCAAAGCAGTTGTAGTGACAGGAGGAGAACCTACCATGTATAATCTTACCAACTTAACGCAATTGTTAAGAGGAAATGGTATTCAGTTGTATTTAGAAACTTCCGGAGCATATAAGATAACAGGCGAGTGGGATTGGGTTTGTCTTTCTCCTAAAAAAAATATGCAAACACTTCC
>CAZCJN010000047.1:0-13020 GCA_964498865.1 uncultured Bacteroidia bacterium | reverse complement strand
GGTAACGGACTTAATTCTCAATATGATGAGTACTATCCTTCTATTACAGCTGATGAGCAAACCTTTTTGTTTACAAGAAAACTTCCTACAGATAAAAACAGGTATGGTTTTCAGGAAGACTTTTATCTAAGTGATAAAGTAAATGGTGTATGGGCGAATGCCAGAAGTATAGGGACGCAAATAAATACAGAAAATAATGAAGGAGCTCCTTGTCTTTCTGCTGATGGGCAGATCTTGTTTTTTGTAGCATGTGAAATGGATTATGGGTATGGTGCTAACAGGGCAGGTATGGGTAGTTGTGATATATTTTATTCCTATAGAAATGGTAATGATTGGTCCATTCCTAAAAATGTGGGGCAACCGGTTTCTACTAAATGGTGGGAAACGCAACCCAGTTTTTCTTCGGACGGTAAAACCCTTTATTTTATTAGAGGTACAGTAAATGCTAATGGAGAAAATACACAGGATATTTATACAAGCACATTAAGACCCGATGGTAAATGGACAGTTCCTGCAAAACTTTCTAATAAAATAAATACTCCTTATAACGAAGAATCTGTTTTTATTCACCCTGATAATCAAACACTTTATTTTTCTTCTGATGGTCGGCCAGGTATGGGAGGGTTGGATATTTATATGTCCAGAAGGCAACCCAATGGTGAATGGGGAGAGCCTATAAATTTGGGATATCCGATTAATACAGCAGGCGATGAAAATAGTCTTTTGGTTTCGCGGGACGGGGAAACAGCATGGTTTGCATCCGATAGGAAAGGAGGATTTGGCGGGCTGGATATTTATTCATTTGACTTGTATGAAAAGGTTCAACCTGGAAAAACCATTTATGTGAAAGGAAAAGTGTATGATGCTATTACAAAAGCTCCTCTTGAAACAGAAGTAGAATCGATTGACTTGCAAAGCGGGGAAGTAGCAAAATGGCAGTCTAGCAAGAAAAACGGAGAATTTTTAATATGCCTGCCCCTAAATAGAAACTATGCATTTAATACATCTAAAGCAGGCTATCTTTTTCATTCGGAAAATTTTTCCCTTACAGAGAATAAAGATTATAAACCTATCCTTATAAATATTCCACTTTTTCCTATTACAAAAGACTCTTCGGTTATTCTTAAAAATGTTTTTTTTGATACGGATAAATTTGATCTGAAAGACGAATCTAAAATCGAGTTGAATAAGCTGGTTGAATTCTTAACTAAAAATCCCACTATTAAAATTGAGATTGGTGGACATACAGATAATGTAGGTGATAAAAAACATAACATGCAACTTTCGGATAACCGTGCTAAATCTGTTTTAGGATATTTAATAACTAATGGAGTAAGTAAAGACAGAGTAACAGCTAAAGGATACGGTGATACTAGACCAGTTGTTAAAAATGATTCGGATGAAAACAGGCAAATGAACCGAAGAACTGAATTTAAAATTATTACTCAATAGGTGTGCTTACAGAATGACCAGTGCAACAATTTTTTATGAAAATTAATTTTATTCGTTTTTACTTTCTATTCTTTCTTGGTTTTTCTTTGCATCTGCAAGCCTCAGAAAAAAATATTTGCATACGCCTTTTTGCTGTTAATCATGTAACCTCTATAAATTTTATTTCTGTTTCTGGTCAGTATGAGGTTTATGGTGATAGTATAAAGCAATTCGATGTAGATAATATCTCTTTTATTTCCTTAACGTTAGCCGGCGACTCTGTTCTCTTGCAAAGGAATTCCTTCTCAAGCAAATTTCATAAAGTAAGATTGGTACCTAAGAATAATTCTTCCGGTTTTAAAATAGTACCACTTAGTCCTAACTATAAATACAGATTGTATGACGATGAGCTTCAAATATCCGCACTGCCCAAAACACTTTTTATTATTAATAAGGTAGATATAGAAAAATATGTTTCAGGAGTAATTCAATGGGAAGTGGGGAGTGGCAATCCGCTTGAGTTTAACAAAGTGAAAGCCATTGCTATTAGAACTTATGCTCTAGGCAATTGGAGAAGGCATGAAGAAGAAGGTTTTCAGTTGTGCGATGATGTACACTGTCAGGCATTTAAAGGCAAAACATCTGTTCCATCCTTATTGCAGGCAACCAATGAAACTGCCGGATATATTTTAGTAGATGATAGTGCCCGTATTGTAACTGCTGCCTTTCACTCAAATTGTGGGGGGCAAACAATGAATTCAGAAGATGTATGGTCAACTGCCGTAATATGTTTGCGGTCGGTTAACGATACTTTTTGTATTCGTAAATCGAATGCAATTTGGCAGAAAAAAATACCAAAGGATATTTGGTTTGATTATTTGAAGGTGAAATACGGCTTCCCTGTAAATGATCAAAATGAGGTCAAAAAAGTTTTGCATTTTGATCAGCCTAACCGTTTGGCATACTTAATGAATGATGATTTTTTTATACCTCTTAAGTTTATTCGGGAGGATATGAAATTAAGGTCCACTTTCTTTACTATAAATGAAGATGGAGATAATGTTGTTTTCTCAGGGAAGGGTTTTGGACATGGAGTTGGCTTATGTCAAGAAGGCGCTATGCGTATGGCAGAAAAAGGATACTCGTATACTAAGATTTTAAATTATTATTATTCTAAAGTGCACTTGATACGATATTCTCAGCTGGATTTTTTTCAAGCAGAGTAATAATGAATGTATGACAACCCTTTCTATATTTTTATACTTTTGTTAAATACGTAGAATATAATAAATGAAGATATCCTCCTGTTTTTTAGTCGTTTTTATATTTATCGGCCTTTCGGCACGTACTCAGGAGCAGAGCCCTTACAACTCGTCCGGTAAAAAAATAGAGAAAAAGATTTTAAAATCAGCACGCAAGCAATACGACCTTGGTAATTACATGAGTGCTGTTCAGAAGTACTCTGATTTGCTTAAAATTGATTCGACGAATCCTTTATATAATAATGAAATTGCCCATGCTTACTATGATAATTTTCGCCAGCCTTTATCCATTCCTTACTTTGAAAGGGCTATTCGATATTCTAAAGATACGTTAGGCGAAGCCTATTTCTTTTTAGCATCTGCCTATCATCTTGCAGGTCAGTATGAGCTTGCGCAAAAAAATTATGCATTATATCTGAACTTACTTCTTCTGCATGGCTCTTACGTTGGAGTGCAGGAAAAATTTGATGTAGCAGAGGATGTAAAAAGAAGAATAGAAATGTGTGATAACGGCAAATTACTCAGCCAATCTCCTGCTAGCACTTTTTTAATAGGTAATAAGAGCCGCCCTTTTGAAATACGCTCTTTAGGGAAGAATATTAATAGTGAGTATGATGATTATGATGCAGTACTTACCGGAAATGATTCTTTAATGTATTTTACTTCCAGAAGAGATAGTACGACCGGTGGTGGCATAGATTGGGATGATAAATATTTTGAAGATATATACCTGTCTAAAGCTCAAAAAAATAATTGGACACAATGTGTAGGTATAGGCGCTCCTGTCAATACGAATAAGCATGATGCTATTATTAGCGTTTCGCCTGATGGGAAAACCATTTATCTGTACAGAGGCAACAAGCAAGGAACTTTTTATTTCAGTAATCTAATTAATGGAAAATGGACAAACCCGGCCATCTTATCAGAACACTCGGATATAAATACCAAAGCATGGGAAACTAGTTTTTATGGATTTATAAAATCTAAATCTGACCTGTATGTAGTTTCCGATAGAGCCGGAGGACTAGGTGGAAGAGATATTTATGTTTCTCATGTAACTGATAGTACTTGGTCTCCTCTTGAAAATATCGGTGCTCCCATTAATACACCTTATAACGAAGACTGCCCTTATATTAGTGCTGATGGAAATACGATGTATTTCTCTTCATCCGGCCACAATAGTATTGGAGGGTTTGATATTTTTCAATCACATAAAGTAAATGGTAAATGGTCTGAACCAGAGAACTTAGGGGTTCCGTTTAATTCTCCCGGTGATGATGTATTCTTTGTTCCTGCAAATACTGCTGATCGTTTTTACTATTCATCCTCGACACATGCAAAAGACAGTACTTGTGATATGGATATTTATGTACTTGATATTTGCGACGAAGATCCAACCGTTTTGCTAGCCGGACGGGTTATAGGTATTCCAGATGCAGTTTTAACAATAACAGGCAAAGAATCAGGGAAATCAATGGAAGCCGTTATAGTTAAAGGCGGGCAATATTCTGTAAAACTGGAAGGAGGTAAAGAGTATGTTTTTACTTTTAAAACCAGCTCGGTTGAACCTGTATCGACTGATATTATCATTCCTAAACAATGCCGTAAGTATGAGATGTATCAAGAATTTGTTTTTACCCAGCCGGGACAACCCCTGGTTGTAAAGAACGCATTGCTTGATATTAAAACTGAAGCGGGTAATTTATCTTATTCTGATTTTCTTGCTAAGGCAGATAAAAAAGGTTTAGATGGTTATTCTGAAGTAACACTTAACACTACTCCTGTAATGGTAGTAAGTGTAGATACAGTAAAAAAAGTTACTGGACAAGACACTACATTAGCGATTAAAACAACAATCTCTTTTAATAATGTCTTGTTTGATTTTGGTAAATCAAAAATCGATAGATCATTTATGCCTGAACTTGACAAAGCAGTTGCGTTATTGAAAAACAAAGATTATAAGAACACTAAATTTGAAGTTGCCGGACATACAGACTCTAAAGGTAAAGACAGTTATAATATGGGGCTTTCTAAACGAAGGGCAGCAGCAGTTGCAAACTATTTGGCGCTAAAAGGAATTAAGAGGAATAGAATGAAGATAGTTGGGTATGGCGAGACCCGACCAATAGCGGCAAACGAGAATGCAGACGGCTCTGATAATCCTGAAGGAAGAGCAAAAAACCGTAGAACCGAGATTGTGATTTTAAAATAAACATGTCGTACCTGTAAGCCGGATTCTGTCACTGTAATTTTCACTACAGTTCCCTATCATTTATCTGTGCTGCCTACCAATGAATTTGCAATGAAGCATAGCGAGCAGCTATTCATTATTTGGCATTGCAACTCCTGAGGTTTGCCATCATGCTGCAATTGCTTGCATCAAGCGTGGGCTCTTACCCCACGATTTCACCCTTACCCTGATTTGCATCCGGGCGGTTTGGTCTCTGCGGTACTTTCTTGCTTCAAGGTTTGCCCTTGAAGATCCCTAAGTAAATAAGGACAGGACGCTCTCTGTTGTCCGGACTTTCCTACCTCAAATAAATTTGAGATCGATAGAGCGGAACGACATGTTTTAAGAACTTTAAACGAAGGTACGAATTTTGAGTTCTGGAGTTTTGAATTGCATTGTGAAAGGGTAGTCTTGCCCTATGCTTTATAGTTCCACTACTGTTGCCCCAAATCCATACTGCCTATAGGGTGCATCGTAGTAATGTATTTTTGTGTACGATTTTAGGGCGTGTAGTATCTCTTGCTTTAAGGTGCCTTTTCCCACACCATGAATAAAAATTACTTTTTTTATTTTTTGATTAATGGCCGCCTCCATGCATCGATGAAAGTGTTTAAGTTGTGCCAGCAGTTTTTCATGATCGGTAATTACCCGGTTGGTGTCAATTTCTGATAAATGTAAATCTACTTCCCATACTTCATTAATTTTAGGCTTGGAGGTATGTTTTTTTATTAAGTCTTTCTCTCCTATTTTTCTTACATCAAAGGTGTAAATAGCATCATCGACAACAGGCACTATATTGTCAATAGGTGTAGAGAGTTCAAACCCACTTTCATTTATGATGGTTACCCTAAAGCGGTCGATCGCGATTATAATGCCGCTTTCTTTTGCATTTACAAAAGCAACCTTATCACCTATTTTATAATTTTTACTCACTTGGCTATATTTTCTATATACGCACCGGAATGTAGTACAGAGTGATAATCTATGCCTAATGCTATGCATTCCTGTATCCACATTTTAACTTTCCACTCTTTATTTGATGAGTCCATGATTAGCTTATTAAACATAAACTTTTTTTGCAATTCCATAATAGAGGTATTGGCATTTTTCGACAAAATAATTAGGTCTACTCTTGTTCTTTCTTTTGAGAGTATTGAATGTACATGTTGCTTTATAATTGCAATTTTTTTATTACCAAACTGAATAAAATCATTTTTAATGCCTGTGTATAAAGTTTTCTCCTGAGTGATATTCCTTGCCCATCTGTTATTTTGAATATGAAACTTTATTTTGTCATGGTTGTTAAGTATTGAAGAATCGCAAATGAGCGTAGTGCTATTTCCATTGATGTAATCATAGGCAGAGGTAGCAGCGGTGTGGTAAACAATAAATAATCTTTGATTTTTGTTGAATAAATTCTCTGTTATCTGGATGGATAAAAATATTGTAATTAAAACCAAGGAGACAATCAAATGGTAAGGATGTTTTGTTGATATGAACAGAATGCATAAGATAATAATTGAAAATAGGATTATGGTTTCAAAGCCTGTAATTGATATTCCTTGCCACACAGCGCCCGGTAGTTTTTCTATATATATTACAGATTGATTAAGCAGCCACAAAAGTGATATGAATAATTTAGAGCATATGGTTGCTAAAAATGGAATTGATCCCAGTACGAACATTGTCAACCCATAAATCAGAACCACGGTTGATAATGGAATGACTATAAGATTGGATAGGATAAAATAATTGGGGAACTGATGAAAGTAGTATGCCCCAAGCGGAAAGGTGATGATCTGTGCTGCCAGCGAAACGCTAGTCATCATCCATAGTTGTTGAATAAACCAATTCTTTGGTTTGTATTTTTCATATAACCAAGGGTGTATGGTTACTATACCGAATACAGCAAGAAAAGATAATTGAAAGCCAACGTCAACAATTGAAAACGGATTCAGCATTAATAAAACAAAACACGCAAAACATAAAGTATTATAAATATTTGTATTTCTCCCTGTAGTTTGTGCGATAACAATTATGCTGAACATGAGCGCTGATCTTAAAACAGAAGGAGAAAGTCCGGTGAGTGTAGCATAGAACCATAAGGTAAGTAAAATCAAAAGGCATTTAATTGATCTCCCATACTTGTTTTTTTCTATAAAGCATAGCAGGTAATTAATCAGCAGATAGATAATACCTACATGTAAACCTGAAACAGAAAGTATATGCAAAGTTCCACTACCGGCATAAGCATTTATTAATTCTTTATCAATCTTGTCATCGTAACCGAGAATTAAGGCAGAGGCCACCGCATACTCTTCCCCGGAAATGTTGTTTTGGATGTAAATCCTGAGTAAGGAATTACGTAAATCATAGGCGGCTCTTAGAATTCTATTTCCTCTGTTTTCATGAAGGAGTACTTTGTTCTTTGAATCTACATAGGCTTGATGGTAGATGTTTTTGTAAGATAAAAACTGGCGATAATCAAACTCTTCCGGATTTTTAGGTCTATCTATAGTATTAAATTTGGTTCGTGTAAGTAATAGATCTCCGTACTGGATATTCTTCGATATCGAATCCTTCTTAAAGTAAAAAATTGCTTTTCCGCAAGTCCTGACCCAATGATCATTTTGTTTTACTGCTTTAATGGTTGCTACTACTTTGTAAGTTTTATCTTTTTCTAAATAAGGCTCGTCAGTTTGTATTAAATATAACTCTGAATTTTTAAGATGAAAACCAAAATGACTGTCTTTGTATTTTTCTGTATTTAAATTAGTGATTTCTATTCCGCAAAGAAAAAGTGAAATGCTGACGATGAATCCAAATACCCAGGAATAGTTAAAAGAAGTATTTAATTTTTTTATTGTAAGGAAAAGCCCAATGATTGCTATATATATGGGAATTGTATAAAGGAGAATAGGAAAGGGTGAATTGGCGTTGATAGCAAATAAAATTCCTGTCAGAAAGGGCAGGAGTAAACGTAGGAATGGGACCGTACCCCGGGTATTCATAGGGTAATGACAATTAAATAAATTTTAAGAATTAACTTCTATTTCCAAAAATAGTACTCCCAACTCGTATCATGGTGCTTCCTTCTTCGATAGCAATCATGTAATCTGAACTCATGCCCATAGATAAAATACTTATCTTATTATGTTTCTTTTTCAATCTGTCAAAGAAATTTTTTAATGATCGGAATTCATTTCTTATTTGCTCCTGATTTTCAGTATTGGTGGCCATCCCCATTAAGCCAATAACATTGCAATTGGTGAATTTATTAAAAGCGTCAGAAGTAAGGAGTGCTTCTGCTTCCTCAAAGCTTAGACCAAATTTTGTTTCCTCTTTTGCAATATAGATCTGAAGTAAACAATTAATAACACGATGGTTTTTATTTGCCTGCTTATCAATTTCTTCCAATAGTTTTATGCTGTCAACAGAATGGATCAAGGTGACAAAAGGTGCTATGTATTTTACTTTATTACTTTGTAAATGCCCGATCAAATGCCATTGAATGTCTTTAGGAAGGGCGTAATATTTTTCGGTAAGCTCTTGTACCTTATTTTCGCCATATACGTTATGCCCCGCGTTGTATGTTTCAAGTATTGTACTTACAGGGTAGGTCTTGCTTACAGCTATTAGCTGAACAGATGCCGGTAGCTTTTTTTTAATTCGGATTAAATTCTCTTTAGCACTCATGGGGATACATTAAATGGAAGGTGATAAACTGTATACTACTAATCCGCTTCTCATTTTTGGCTCCACCCAAGTAGACTTAGGAGGCATGATTCCTCCTGCATCCGCCACTTTAATAATATCATGCATGCTTAATGGGTGCAATACAAATCCTGCCATTGCTTTTCCATCATCAATAGTTTTAGTTAGTTCTGCAATGCCTTTGGTTCCGCTTACGAATGCAACGCGCTTATCTGTTTTTAAATCATGAATATCAAGTAAAGGGGCGAGGATAAGGTCGGAAAGAATTTCTACATCTAATTTATCTCTCATTTCGGGTTTAGCTTGTACCTCTGCTTTAATTGAAACGGAGTACCAGGTTTCTTCTATGTATAAACTGAGGTCTCCTTTTTTAGTTGGTTTGTAAGGGGTCTTCCCTATTTCTTTTATTTCAAAGTTCTGAGATAGTTTACGAAGGAAAGTCTCTTTGGATAAAAAGTTCAGATCCTTTATAATTCGGTTGAATTCATATATTTTAAGATCGCGTTCAGGAAAAATAACCGATAAGAAAAAATTGTAAGGCTCGTTGCCTGTATGGTTCGGATTGTTTTTCTTTTTCATTTTCCCAAGCAGGGCAGAGGAAGCAGTACGGTGATGACCATCGGCAATATAAACGGCCGGTAGTTTTTCAAAAGCCCTTTCTAATTCCAGAAGTGTGGCTTTATTGTTTATCACCCATAACTTATGACGGATTTTATCGGTAGTTGTAAAATCATACTCCGCAGGTTGACTGGTAGCTTTTGTAATTACCTCGTCTATGGCTTTATTATCAGGGTAGGACAGGCATACAGGCTCCGCATTAAAATCACACACTTCTAAATAGGTTTTCAGCTTCTCTTCTCTGTCAGAAATAGTTTGTTCGTGTATTTTAATAACGTTATTATAATAATCCCATATAGAGGAGCAGGCGATGATTCCCGTAAATGCATGCCCGTCTTGTATTTGCTGGTAGATATAAATACTTTCTTCTTTATCCTGAAACAAATATCCTTCGCTTACGAACTGCAGGAACTTAACTTTTATCTTTTGCAATTGTTCAAGGGTACCTGCTTTTGCTTTAGAGCTTTCTTTGAATTCCGGTTTGATGACATGCAGAAAAGAGTAGGGGTTCTCAGAGAGTTTGCTGGTAAGCTGTGCGGGGCTATAGCCATCTACCGATCGTGATGCTACCAAGTGCACTTTGTCCTTTGCAGGTCGTATCCCTTTAAATGGTTTTATGATTGCCATCGATAATAGGAATAAATATAAGCGGTGTTTACTTATTAATTTTTAATGAATGACCCATTTTATCTCTTTTCGTTTCAAGGTATTTTTTATTGTGAGCATTTGCGGTTATCTCAATCGGTACATTTTCTATTACTTCAAGACCGTAGCCCAACAACCCTGCACGTTTTTTAGGATTGTTAGAGAGCAATCGTATTTTACTTATTCCTAAGTCACGAAGTATTTGTGCACCTACTCCATAATCTCTGGAATCGGTAGGAAGCCCCAATGCATGATTGGCTTCAACTGTATCTTTTCCTTCCTCCTGTAATTTATAAGCTTTCAGCTTATTCAATAATCCAATTCCTCTTCCTTCCTGGTTCATATAAACGATAGCGCCTTTTCCTTCTTTCTCTATCATGGCCATGGCACTGTGCAACTGGGGGCCGCAATCACAGCGCAGAGAACCAAAGATATCGCCCGTAAGGCAACAAGAGTGCATGCGTACTAATACAGGTTCGTTGTCCTTCCAATTGCCTTTAACAATGGCAATGTGTTCCTGGTTGGTGGTAGTTTGGTTATAAGCAATCAAATTAAAATCTCCAAACTCAGTAGGCAGTTTTACTTCTACTTCTCTTTGAATGATGGTCTCTTTACTAAGCCTGTATGCAATAAGGTCTTTAATAGAAATTATTTTCAGGTTGAATTTTTTGGCTATCTCTATTAATTGAGGAAGCCTCGCCATGCTGCCATCTTCGTTCATGATCTCTACCAGAACTCCTACAGGTTCAAATCCTGAAAGGACGGAAAGATCCACAGATGCTTCGGTATGACCTGCTCTTTTAAGCACTCCTCCGTTTTGTGCGCGTATAGGAAATATATGTCCGGGTCTTCCAAAGTCAGACGGTTTGGTAGATTTATCAATAAGTGCTTTAATGGTTTTGGAACGATCGCTGGCAGAAATCCCTGTAGTGCAGCCGTGTCCTAATAAATCAATAGAAACGGTGAAAGCTGTTTCATGGTGGGATGTATTTTGAGAAACCATCAGGTCTAATTCTAATTCATCGCAGCGTTCCTGATTAATAGGTGCGCAAATAAGTCCACGCCCGTGTGTTGCCATGAAATTAATGATCTCGGGTGTTGCGTTGCTTGCTGCTGTTACAAAATCCCCTTCATTCTCACGATCTTCGTCATCTACAACAATAATTACTTTTCCATTTTTTAGTTCGGATATAGCTTCTTCAATGGTATTTAGTGCTGTTTTCATAGAGGACAAATGTACAATAAATGAATGCAACTAAGGCGATTTGCAAATGAGAATAAATTAAAAAACCCCTCCGATGTTCATTGGAGAGGTTTTTTTAATTTGAAATAATACTAAGTTAGTTTGCATCCGGAGCAACAAGGCCCGGTAATGCCTGATCGAACAAGGTGATGAATTCTTGACTCGAAAGAATTTTACCTTGTTTTTGTGCATCAGTAGCCAGTTGATATCCAAAGCCTGCAGCTTTCATTCTTTGATTTGGTGTGCCGTGATGTCCGTCGTTACTAAAAGCACAATCTCCAATATCAAAGAAAACTTTTAAAAATTGCTGAACTCTTTTCCAATTCATGGCAGATCCACGTTTGTGGGTCATAAAATAGGCTGAAAAAGCATCGGCCATTAACTCTGTTCTTCGGGTGCCTTCAGGGCTCGATCCGAAATCTACGCCGTTTGCGAACTGAACATGATGCCCGTATTCGTGAGCCAATACGGCTTGGGGAGCTACATCGCTGTATCCAAGATCATCATATGCTTTCATGATTCCATCTCCCATTACAATTTTTTTAGGAGTATTAAAGAATAGATCAGCAGGAGAAGCAAATGCGTTGAATGTTAATAAAGGGTGATTGAAATTTTGGAAGTTGGCAGACCCGAAAACAATTTTCAGATCATTCGCTAACGCTTCAGCTTCCGCCGGCGTCATGGTGCCAAGGATACCAAGGTCGGAATAGAGTAATAATATCTTAGTTACCTTATTTACATCATTAAAGATGTTGCCGTGTGCATCGCGAATAAGAATGTTCGTGGGAATGTTCCAAAAACGAAGCAGGTCTTTAAATGTTCGGTTGATGGCATTGGTGTATTGACCTTTGTTTCCGTAGAACTGTCCTCCGTTTGTATTGTCATAAACATATACATAGTCAAATGGGATAGCAGAGAAATAAGAATAATACATGAAATCATCTGATGTCCAGTTACTAACGCTATTATTTATATAAGAGTTAATCTCTGTTGGGCCGCATTCATAATCATCTGGATTTATGCTTCTCTTGATTAATGATTGATAATAATTAAAATCGGTATTAGAAGATAAGTTGTAATTAGTGGTGTTTGTTCGGGCAGATGAGGCTTGATCTCCATTTATGGAAAATCGAGGTGAAAAATTATGCTCTTTAATGAAAGCATTTAATCTGTTTTTAGCTTCGGATATTTTAGTTTGTTGAGTAATATTTTCCGAAACATTGGAGTCTTCACTTTTTTTGCAACTTGCAAAAATAAGCAGAGAAAGAGAGGCAAGGATAAATAGTTTTTTTATTTTTTATAAATTAAATTTTGGTAAATGTATCAATAAAATAATCTGCTGGTAAGGTATTCCCTATTTCGAACTCTGTTGATTATTGATAACGATAAGGTTCATTATTATAAGCCAGTTGCCTTACATTTTCTAAAACTTGTTTCATATAAGATTTCCAAAAAGTTTTAGCAAATAACCAATTTAAAGGATAAAGTAAGGCAATGTCTGAATGTAATGTGTAAGAATATTCTACTAAGATTTTGTTTGGTTCAAGTTCGGTCGTTTTCCATTCCCCCTCAAATCTTGAAAAGCCTAACATCCATGACTTAAAATCACTCACCTCAATTTTCCAGTATTTATTTTCTATGCGTTCGATGACCTTGTCAACAGAAGTCCAGCCGCCTTTTTGAGAGAGTGATTTAGCAACAAATACCTTTTTGCTGAAACCGGGTTGTCCCCAATGTTCGTCATCGGTGCAATGGGTGACTTTTGGCATAATCCCATAGCCGCTGTGTACTTTAGAAACATCACATAACATAGGGGCTTTAAAAGCTCTTTCTAAAGAGCAATTGTAAATGGTGGTTACCTTAATTCTTGATTTCAT
>CAZCJN010000046.1:10356-16172 GCA_964498865.1 uncultured Bacteroidia bacterium | reverse complement strand
GTGAGTGTTGTAATAAATTTTGTCCGTAGGATGAACGATATTTCATTCTTCCTACCAAGCGGATAAGTTCAGCCGGTAAGCCATGAATTCCCAGATCAATTGTGGTACGTTTGCCGGTCTCTGCAATCTCGTCTTCAATTTGTTTCTTTACTTTTTCTACAACTTCTTCTATTCGGGCAGGGTGAATACGCCCATCGGCCACTAATTGGTGAAGTGAAAGGCGAGCAATTTCTCTCCTAACAGGGTCAAAGCAAGAAAGAATGATCGCATCAGGAGTGTCATCAACAATTATTTCTACACCGGTGAGTGATTCTAATGCACGTATATTTCTTCCTTCTCTTCCAATTATTCTCCCTTTGGTGTCATCTCCTTCTATATGGAACACAGTAACTGAATTTTCAACGGCTGCTTCAGTAGGTATTCGTTGAATGGTTTGAATAACAATCTTTTTTGCTTCTTTGCTTGCAGTAAGCCTGGCTTCATCCATTGTTTGATTAATGAATGCCATTGCTTCAGTCTTGGCTTTATCCTTCAATGATTCAATCAGCTGAGCTTTTGCATCGTCTGCCGACATACTTGCCAATGCTTCCAGGGTCGCAATTTGTTTTTGCAATCCTTTATCCAGGTCTATCTTCTTTTTTTCGATGATCTCAAGTTGAGCATTTAAGTTGTTTTTTAAAGTATCCAGATCTCTTTCTTTTTTCTGTGCCTGTTCTAGTTTTTGAGATGCCTGAAGTTCTTTTTGTTTAGTGCGTTGTTCAGAAGCATTAATATTTTTATTCCTTTCAATTATTATTTGATCATGTTCCCCTTTCATTTGCAAGAATTTTTCCTTTGCCTGAAGAATTTTTTCATTCTTTATTTTTTCGGCTTCTATTTCTGCTTCTTTGATTTTTATCTGCCCTTTCTTTTCTAATGATTTACGAAGCATTGTGGTTGAGATGAGTATGCCTATTGCAATTCCTGCAACGGCCGCTATGGCAATAAACAGTATAGTAGTTATATCGAGATTCATAGTTGTATATTATTCGTTAATGGTAAGGTAATGGGTTGTTGTAAACAGCCTGAAAGAGGGAGAGAGGAGAGTTCTTGCTTTTTTTGAAATAAGAAGCAAGTGATGAAAGGCTTTTAGTCTTTTAACTCTACAGTAATAACCTTATCCATTTTTTCAAGTTTTTCTAAAATGGTTTTCCCTTCCTTATTGAAGTTGTGGCTTATTTCTGTAGCATGTGAAGCGAAATAGAGTGCGCTCATTGCAAGTAAATCCTGACGGTCTTTTATATTATAGTTTTTTTCGTAATCAGCAATTCGGTCATTAATATTTTTTACCGCTTTTCTTATTTGTTCTTCTTCACTTCGATCGATGGTTAAAGGGTAAATTCGCCCCGCAATAGATACTTTTATGGACAACTGTTCTTTCATTTATTCGCCTACTTGTTCAAAAGAGCAATACATTTATCTACTTCCCGTATCAGCTCGTTTATTTTTAATTTAAGTTCTGTTGTATTTTCTTTGGTTGATGATATTGATTTAGATAATTTGAGAATTTTTGTTTTTTCTTCAAGTTCTGTTATTGTTTTTTTTTGTTCTGTTACTGTTTGGGTTAAATTGTGCTGTTGCGTTTGAATGGCAAGTAATTCCTTCTTAGTCTGGCGATGTAAATTTACTAACTTTTCAATTTTACCTTCAAGAGAAGCAACAACTGTCTTCAGTTCATTCATTTTTTCAAAAATCAAATGTTCACAAAAATACGATTCATAGTGAGATAGGCAAGGTTATTTATGTTTTTTTTGTGTATATATGGTTCAAAGGGTCATGGCAGGCATTCATGCCTTAGCTAAGTTGTTTCTTTTTGAAATAAAAATAGTTAGGAGTATAATGGCATTGTTGATTGTTCTGTTTCCTTTTAGGTTAGGGAGTGCTATTTTTCAAAATGAGATTGTCCCTCAGGAGGTAAAAAAATTTCCAAAAGGATATTTTGTTGAACCAACCGATTCGTCTATAAATGTTGCAGGTAATTTTGGGGAGATAAGACCTAATCACTTTCACACAGGTTTGGATATTAAAACAGGAGGAAGGGAAGGAATGTATGTGTATGCTGTTGCTGAAGGATATGTTTCCAGAATTAAAATATCTGCCAACGGATATGGAAAGGCTTTGTATATAACTCATCCGAATGGTTATGTAACTGTATATGCCCACTTACAACGTTTGTACGGTAAAATTGCAAAATACCTATATGATGAACAATATAAGTTTGAGACATATGAGATAGATGTAACTATTCCTAAAGATGTATTAAGAGTCAATCAATGTGACACGGTGGCTATTGCGGGGAATACAGGTAGTTCTCAATCCCCTCACTTGCATTTTGAAATTCGCGATGCAGTTACTGAAAATGCTTATAATCCTTTATTGTTCGGATATAAATTGAAAGACCACGTGGCGCCTAAGCTCAAGATGCTTGCGGTGTATCCTGTCAATGATTCGAGTTATGTAAATGGGAAAAATCTTTCAAGAAAAATGAGGTTATATGGTATGAATAACAAGTATAAACTTTCATCAGCAGAAAAAATATCAGTCAGTGGAGATATTGGCTTTGGAATAGAAACCTATGATTATGCAGATGTGATTGCAGCAGGAAAGTTGGGTGCATATTCGGTTGATTTGTATGTTGATGAAAAAAGGATTTATTATCATGAGCTCAATGAGATTCCTTTCGATCAATTGCGTTATATTAATTCGCATATTGATTATGCTGAAGATATGAAATCAAACCGGGAGATTCAAAAATGTTTCCGCGATCCTAATAACATGCTTTCAATATACCAATGCGTTATAAATGATGGTGTATTTAGTTTTAGAGACTCCCTCTATCATTCTGTGAAATTTATTATAAAAGATTTTTTTGGCAATGCTTCTTCAGCTGATTTTAAAATAAAAAGTGTGCAAGTGGCTAATAAAAATAAGTACACCAAATCAATAACTGATTCAAGTAGAGTGTTCAAATGTTCAGAAGAAAATAGTTTTGAAACAAAAGATGTAAAAGTGATTATACCCCCTTGCTCTTTATATGGAAACATTGATTTTGAGTACTCTGTTTCTTCTGTTGTTTTACCAAAAACTTTTTCTCCTGTTCATAGCATTCATAAACCACAAGTTCCTAACCATTATAGTTATAGCTTGTCGATTAAGACGTTACCTATCCCTGAGCATTTGCAATCGAAAGCAACTATTGTTTTATTAGATGCAACAAATCACATGAGAGACATGAATGGTCAGTATGATAATGGCTGGATAACGACTCAAACAAAATTCTTTGGAAGATATGCTGTAGTTGTGGATACCATAAAACCAATGGTAAGACCCCGTAATATTTATAATGGTAAAAATATGTCTCACGTTAAAACCATAGCGGTTATGATTGGAGATAATCTGACCGGCATAAAATCCTATCGAGCTACAATTGATGGCAAATGGGTATTGATGGAATATGAACCCAAAAAATCCTTATTATTTTATGAATTCCCATCTTTATCCGGAACGGCACCGCAAAAAACAAGTAAGCATGAATTCGAACTTACTGTTGTTGATGGAAAAGGAAATTCACAGAAGTATAAGACTACGTTTTTACGCTAAAAGAAAAGGTGATTATTAAAGTGATTTTTTTCTATGAATACTCATGCAGAGAATATAAATATTACGAAAGCTTCCGGTGAGAAAGTCCCTTTTGATATAGGAAAATTAAAACAATCTCTTTTACGTTCCGGCGCAACTCCCGAGCAAATAGAAGAAGTGATAAGTAAAGTGAATGAGGAACTTGTGGAAGGTATGTCGACTCGAAAGATTTATAAAACTGCCTTTCGTTTATTAAGACGTGCATCTGATACTGTAGCGGCAAGGTATAAACTAAAGCAGGCTATTATGGAATTAGGGCCTTCCGGTTTTCCTTTTGAACAATTTATTGCTGAGCTGCTCAAAAATAAAGGCTACCAAACGCAAGTTGGAAAAATAGTGCAAGGTAATTGCGTAACTCATGAAATAGATGTGATTGCAGAAAAAGGCGAGCATCATTTTATGATAGAATGTAAGTTTCATAATAGGCAGGGAGATGTGTGTGATGTTAAAATCCCACTTTATATTTATTCAAGATTTTTAGATGTAGAAAAAAAATGGAAATTGGTAGAGGGGCATACTGAAAAATTTCATCAAGGCTGGTTGATTACTAATACTCGCTTTTCTACAGATGCTCTACAGTATGGTAAATGCATGGGTATGCAGCTTGTCGGATGGGATTACCCCAACAATAATGGCTTAAGAAATTGGATTGATAGTTCAGGTTTGCATCCAATTACATGCCTCAATACCCTTACGAAAAAAGAAAAGCAGGCATTATTAGATAAAAAGATTGTGTTGTGCAAAATGATAGATCATAATCATTCCATATTAGAACGGGTAGGGGTAAAGCCGCCTCGACTGCAAAGGGTAATTGATGAATGCGCAGCATTGTGCCAGAGATTATAAAAAAGGGCTACTGATTAAAGTAGCCCTTTTGCTTATAAGGAATGAAGCTTGTTATTGAATAACGATTTTTTTAGAAATAACCTCTTGTCCGGAAATTATTTTTACTAAATAAATTCCTTTAGGTTGATTGGTGATATCTATCTTTAAACCGGTTTCCTTGATATTTTCTTTGTTGAAAATATTCTTCCCCATTACGTCATATATAAAAATACTTTTCATATCATCATTGACGAAAGTAAAATTTAATAAACCATTCCCCGGGTTAGGTGAAATAGTAAAATTTGACAGGTAAGGATTAACTACCCTATGGACATCTTTATTTATTACGACCCTTTGAGCGGTTGCAATTTGACCGTCTGCAGATGTTACTTTAAGTAAAAGATATAAATCCATATTAAGTGGTAGCTGCTGAGTAATACTCGGTGAGTTACTTAACGGTGAGTAATTATTTCCATCTAAACTATAACTCCATTCATAGGAGACTATTTGATATGCTGGGATTGAAAGAGCAGCTGTCCATGTATAAGTACCCGAATTATTCCCTGCTCCGGGTCCTAAAATCTCAACGGAAAGAGGCATTATACAACCATAAAGAGCCGTGGCAGTGAAAGAGCCGTTTCCCGTAGGTTCAGCCATAAAAACATCATATCCATCAACAGCTTCTATTAAAACGTATCCATTAGTTGGGTTTGCATCGAACTCCACATTCGAATTGTTCGATATCATTGTTTCATCAACTGATTTAATCCATATCGGGATTGTCACTTATTTTTACCATATATATCGGGCGCCCTTCAACTGAATTACCTATACTCGTTTTAATAGTAATAAGATTAGGATATAATGTTCGCATTTTATCCAATTGTTCTAGCATTTCTGCCAGTGTATAGAAGCCTCTATATGTACCTAATGTGAAATTTGCAGGAGTAGTTACTGATCTGTTCTCATTGATTGAGTTTGTATTTATTTTATCGTTATAAGCAGCTAAATTCTTTTCTAAATCTTCAATAATATAAATGAATGGAATTTTATTTTTTTTAAAGATTGCAATATCTTCATCGGAGACTTAGGCAATAAAATACTTTTGCTCATCGTAGCTATAGTGATCAGCCTGTAAACCATCTTTGAATATTTTGTGAAGTTGAGAAGGAGTAATTGTTGAAGAAATGCGGTGGTATTTCACTTGTTGTGCGGAGGCGATAAAAAATGCAAATGCTAACAGCATCATTATGCAATAATTTTTTCTCATATATTTTTATTTAGTCTTGAATATAGTGAATAGATAAATTAGT
>CAZCJN010000046.1:7425-10256 GCA_964498865.1 uncultured Bacteroidia bacterium | reverse complement strand
CAATTTATCCTGTTTTCTAATTTGTATATTCGCGTTCACTAGAATATACTTTAACATAGTTATGAATATAGAATTTAATAAGAACGAAGACAGTATGAAACTCCTTATTTCTCAAATGGAGAAAAAATTAGAAAAAATTTATTTAGGAGGAGGTAAGGCTAAAATTGATAAGCAGCATGAACAAGGAAAACTATCTGCAAGAGAAAGGATAGACTACTTGTTAGATAAAGATGCCCCTCAAATTGAAATAGGTGCATTTGCCGGAGAGGGAATGTATGCAGAAGAGGGTGGTTGTCCGGCCGGAGGTACCGTAATTGTAATTGGCTACGTACGGGGTAAGCAATGCATTGTTGTTGCTAATGATGCAACGGTAAAAGCAGGAGCATGGTTCCCTATAACCGGCAAGAAGAACTTACGTGCTCAAGAGATTTCAATGGAGAATCGTTTACCGATTATTTATTTGGTAGATAGTGCAGGAGTGTTTCTTCCAAAACAGGATGAGATATTTCCTGATAAAGAACACTTTGGAAGAATTTTTAGGAATAACGCTATTATGTCATCAATGGGTATTGTACAAATATCTGCCATTATGGGATCTTGCGTAGCGGGTGGGGCTTATTTACCTATAATGAGCGATGAGGCACTGATTGTTGATAAAACTGGTACAATATTTCTTGCAGGGAGTTATTTGGTAAAAGCTGCTATAGGAGAAAATATCGATAATGAAACTTTGGGTGGTGCAACTACTCACTGTGAAATATCGGGTGTTACTGATTATAAATGTAAAGATGATAAGGATTGTTTAGACAGAATTAAAAATATATTTGACAAAATTGGAGATCATAAAACTGCCGGATTTAGTAGGGTAGAAACAAGGCCGACAAAAAAGAAAACCGAAGAAATTTTAGGAATAATTCCTGATGCGAGTAACAAACAATTTGATATGCATGAAATAATAGATCGTTTGGTTGATGATTCTCAATTTGAAGAGTATAAAGAAGGTTATGGGATGAGTATAGTTTGCGGATATGCACGAATAGAAGGATGGGCAGTTGGTATTGTTGCCAACCAACGTAAAGTTGTAAAAAGTAAAAAAGGTGAAATGCAGTTTGGTGGCGTTATCTATTCGGATAGTGCTGATAAAGCGACCCGTTTTATAATGAATTGTAACCAGAAAAAAATTCCACTCGTTTTTTTACAGGATGTAACTGGTTTTATGGTAGGCTCCCGTTCCGAGCACGGAGGAATTATTAAGGATGGTGCTAAAATGGTGAATGCCGTGGCCAATTCAGTAGTTCCTAAGTTTACAATCGTTATTGGTAATTCATACGGTGCAGGTAATTATGCAATGTGTGGCAAAGCTTATGATCCTCGATTAATTGCTGCGTGGCCAACTGCTAAAATTGCTGTTATGGGAGGCGAGCAAGCGGCAAAGGTATTAGTGCAAATAGAGGTTGCTACACTAAAAGCAAAAGGGGAAACTATTACTCCAGAAAAAGAAGCCGAACTGTTTAATAAAATAAAAGGCAGATACGATACTCAAACCTCTCCTTATTATGCAGCATCTCGCCTTTGGGTAGATGCAGTAATTAATCCATTGGATACTCGTAAATGGATTTCTATGGGAATAGAAATGGCCAATCATGCACCCATCAAAAAGAAATTCAATGTTGGAATTATTCAGACTTAGAAAATGAAAAGACTATTTGTGTGCATATTAGTTTTAATTTTTAGTTATTTAGTTTCTTATTCTCAGGAAAAACATGTTTTACTCTCTATGCAAGATACTGCCTGGTTTAATTTTTGGATAGGGGATTGGAGTGCCTATTGGTATGTTAAAGACAGTGTAAAAGAGACAGCGGAGAATCGCATTAAGCGAATTTTAAATGATAAAGTTATTCTTGAGGAATTTAAAATTACCTCTGGTGCTGGTATAGGATTTGAAGGTAAGAGTTGGTCGGTTTACAATGGCAATACAGGTCAATGGTATCAAACATGGGTAGATAATTCAGGTGCCTATCTTGATTTTATAGGATTACTTGACGGAGGGAAAAGGATATTTCAAAGAGAATTCGTTAATAAGAAAGGTGATGTCGTCAAACAGCGAATGGTTTTTAAAGACATTACAGCTAATACTTTTACATGGGATTGGGAATCATCTCTTGATGGTGGCAAAACATGGCAAAATAACTGGCAGCTATTTTATAATAGAAAAAACCTTCCTAAATAAGGTCCATACTTTTTCTAAACGTAATGCGAGGATCTAATAGTGCATAAATTATATCTGCTAAAAGATTTCCAAGTAGAATAAGAGTAGCTGTCAGCATGATTATTGAAAAAATAACAGGATAGTCTCTTGCCATAAATGCATCCATAGTTAATTTACCCATTCCTGGAAGCTGAAAAACAGTTTCTATTACAAATGATCCGGAAAGCATGATCGGTAATAAATGTCCTGCTAACGTGATTAGTGGTAGTAGAGAGTTTTTTAGAGCATGTCTCTTAATTATTTCTTTTTTACTCATTCCTTTTGCCCGTGCTGTTTGGATAAAGTTATTTGTTAATGTATCCACCATAGCGGATTGCATTTGCTTATTGATATAAGCTAATGACCCATATATCCAACAAATTAATGGCAATGTGTAGCGCAACATATTTTCTGATAGGGTATACCAAAATGATGCATCATCAGAAATTGGTAAGGCGCCAGGTGCATGAAACCAACTAAGATAATCGCCTTCACATAAAAAAATCAGAAGCATAGATGCTACCCATATAGTAGGTAGCGAATAGAAAGAAAATAAAACCGTATTAATTATTTTTGCAGAAAA
>CAZCJN010000046.1:3331-7325 GCA_964498865.1 uncultured Bacteroidia bacterium | reverse complement strand
CTTATCAGCACCGGTTAATAATGACTTTACCGGGTCACCAGGAGTATTTATAGAAATAAAAAAATTAATAATAGAAATCAATAATAGGGTAGGGAGGAAGAGTAAGATTCTTTTTATAATATAGCTTAGCACAATCAGGATATCTTTATTGAGTAATATTTTTAAATCCTTGAGCCCAGTATCCGGGTTGAATTAAACTAGGGTATGCATTCTCAAATTGTTTACTTATAGCTATTTTATTTGTTGGAATGTATAAAAAGATCATTGGCACATCTTCATGAATTATTTCTTGGGCTTTATCGTAAAGCTTTTTTCTTTTTTCTTCATCTATCTCATACCGGATAGAATGGATAATTGAATCCAGTTGCGTGTTGGAATAGCACATATAATTAGTCCCAGTTCCGTTTGCTGATGCACTATGAAAACATTGCTTAAGGTCGTCGGGACCCGGACCACTTATCCATTTACCAATCATCATATCAAAGTTATGGCTGCTGCATCTTTCCAAAAAAACGGACCAATCGAATGTTTGAATATTGATACCGATTCCCACCTTTTTTGCTTCGGCTTGGAATAAGAATGCAATGGATTTTCTTTCTTCGTTTCCGGCATTAACCATAAGGTTTAATTCTAATTCTTCGGTTCTGCCGTTGATCTGCTTATCAAGGATCTCATTTTTGTTGCTATCCTTCCATCCGGCATCTGACAATATTTTTTTTGCCTTCGTCAAATCATATCCATAATGTACAATGTCATTGTTAAATGTGGTTTTTGATGGATGAATAGGAACCGCTGTTTTTGTTGCCTGATCATAGGTGATTGTTTTTATGATGTCATCAATGTTTGTGATATATGCAATTGCTTTTCTTACATTCTTGTCTTTTAGTATGGGGCTTAAAGTATTTAATCCAATGTATAAGTAAGAATACTCCGGAAAATTAAATAAGTTGTAGTCGTTTGTTATCTTTTCTGATTTAATCATTTCAGCATAATCTTTTGGTTTAATGCTGCTCATTACATTTATATTACCTGCTTTAAGTGCAGTAATAGCTGCTGTCTGATCGGTTATAGTTTTAAATATGAGCTTTGATGGATACGCCTCGAAGAAACAACTTTCTTCTTGAAAAAAGTCACCCCACCAATTTTCTTTTTTTGTTAGAATAATGTAATCATTTTTTCTCCATTCCGTAAGTTTATAGGCCCCACTTCCCTCAATAGATGATGGGTCATACATATATCTAGCTGAATTAAAATTCCCTGCAAAGGCAATGATTTCACTATTTGACTTTAGATTTATGAATTCTTTTGTAATCTGCTTTACAGAATATTTTCTTAAAATGCTTGTCGGATCATAAATGTGTTCAGGAAGGATGGGCATATCAGTAAAGGTTGCTTCTGCTGTAAAATAGAGCGTATCAGTTTTAATGATAAATTTATTTGGATCAGTTTTGTCATATTCAAAGTCTGTAATAAAATCAAAAAATGATTTAGAATTAGGATTATTAACTAATGGGCATTTAAATGTCTTTATTGTGAAATCGACATCTTTGGCCGTGATGCTGGCTCCGTTATCCCATTTCGCTTCTTTACGAATTGAGAAAGTAAGTAGCATTTTTCCGCCTTCAATTTTTTCTATTAATGGGCGGCTAGTTGCAAGTACGGGGATTATGTTTGTAGGGTTTTTATAATCGATATCGATTAACTTTTGAAACAGGTGATTCATGATATTCCCTGCCCGAGCATCAGTATAATTGACCGGGTTTAGCATTTCGGGATCATTAACTTGACGTATAATAACCTGATTATGCAATGTAACAGGTTGTGTACATGAGAAAAAGAGAAACAAAAGTGTAATGGATAGATGAGTTATATATTTCATGCAACTAGAATAAATAGACCTATAACGTGTGTAAATATATAAATGTATACATGCCATCTGTTTTGGGGTGTTTATCTAACTCATTTATAGTTGCATTAGCCTATTGTATTTAATTGTTATTATGTTATATAGGTCAATATAAATTTAAAAGTAATGTAAAATATATATAATATTGATTATAAATATTATATGATTAATAATAAGTATATGAAATTAATTGAAAACAATATTGTCAATTAGCCTTATTGAATTAACTTTTACTGCAATGCAAGCACGTGATTTTGTATTTGATTTTATGGTATGGATGGGTGCTAGCGTATTGCTGTCAACTATTTCAAAATACTCTAACTTAAAATAGGGATTTTTGTTGATTTGTTTTTCTACCCAGCTTTTTATTTCCTCTACTGAAATAAAGCTTGTATTTCTTGACTCTACCAGTGTTTGATAAATAACCGGAGCGTTTTTCCGTTCTTCAGCACTTAGCAGAACATTTCTTGAACTCATGGCTAACCCATCACTTTCTCTTGTTGTTTCTATAGGAACAATGTTTATGGGCATTTTTAACATCTTTACCATTGTTTTAATGATCGTGAGTTGCTGAAAATCTTTTTCTCCAAAATAGGCATTGTTTGGTTGAATAATATCAAATAGCTTTTTTACGATTACACATACTCCTTGAAAGTGACCGGGACGATGTGCGCCCTCCATTACTTTATCCAGCATTCCTAAATCCAGAGTAAAGTTCGTTTTCTCATTTCCGTCAGGATACATTTCTTCTACGGTAGGGGTAAACAGCGCATCGCAATTAAATGTTTTTAGTTTTTCAATATCAGCAGGTAGTGTTTTGGGATATCTTTCAAGGTCTTTTTTGTCGTTGAATTGTAATGGGTTCACAAAGATGCTTGCAATTACAATGTTGTTTTCTGATTTTGCTTTTTTAATTAAGGTCATATGACCTTGATGCAACGCACCCATAGTGGGTACAAATCCAATGGATTTATCTTGTGTTCGAATGCTATTTAGCCATTCTTGTGTTTCTTGTATAGTTAAAAATATTCTCAAAAATGCTAATAAATGGCTGTTTTTTGAATTTTTTAATAAAGTAAGCAGCAGATGTTCCAAAACTACTTCAAAAACTTGTTCATATATAAAAATTTTATTAGTATCTTTGTTAATCCTTGAAGTATAATCATTAAATCGCCCTTCCTAATGAAAAAAGCCAGAATGTTGTTTGTTTCGCAGGAAATCACGCCTTATGTGCCCGAAAGCCCTATGAGTGTTATTTGTAGGCAACTCCCGCAGGGTATATTAGAAGCGGGAAAAGAAATACGAACATTTATGCCTCGTTACGGTTGCATCAATGAACGCAGGCATCAGCTTCACGAGGTAATTCGTCTGTCTGGAATGAACCTTATCATTAATGATTTTGATCATCCTCTTATTATAAAAGTAGCTTCAATCCCTACTGCACGTATGCAGGTCTATTTCATTGATAATGAAGATTATTTTAGCAGGAAGCAAATTGTACATGATAAAAACGGAAATATATTTGCTGATTCAGATGAACGACTCATATTTTTTTGTCGTGGTGTAATAGAAACAGTAAGGAAGTTAGGATGGGCACCCCACATCATTCATTGTTCGGGATGGATGACCTCTTTATTACCTATGTACTTAAAACGTTCTTTTGGAGATGACCCTCTTTTTGCAGAAAGCCGTTTGGTTTATTCTATCCATGATGATGAATTTAAACAACCCCTAAATAAAGATTTTGTTAGTAAAGTTCAATTTGAAGGAATAACAAAGGATGATACGAAGCATTTAAAAGCAGGTAATTATTCTTCCTTAATAAAAACAGCTATTGATTTTTCAGATGCAGTAATAAAAGTAAGTAAGAACATCAATTCGGATATTGAGAAACATTTGAAAAAGTGCGGCAAGCCTATCCTTGAACACCCTGGAGATGACTATGTTGATATATATAACGATTTTTATGATGCGGTGCTTGAAGAAGAGCCTGCGGCTGTTTGAAAGAAATTATCTTCCCGTAAATAGTTTTTTTGTAACGTTGTCCCTCGAAAAAAAGAGGGACATTTTTTTTATGATTAATACATA
>CAZCJN010000046.1:0-3231 GCA_964498865.1 uncultured Bacteroidia bacterium | reverse complement strand
AGTGGGTTTTCTCGTCTCACTCTTTTCTATAAAAACGATTCGCTTGATTCATTGTATTATCCATTCCCTATATTAAAAAGCTTTACTACCCATTATACTCAATTTCAACACGATTATTTTTCAGCTACTGCTATTACTCAGCAGTTAAATACGCCGGTTAACATACAGCAAAGCAGGGTATATGTTCAGCCTATGGCAGGTGTTAGAACAAAAATAACTATGCCCTCTCTTACTAAAATGTTTGCAGATAAAAAGGTAGCAATCAATAAAGCAGAATTAGTTATACCTATTGATCCAACCTTTGTAGACTCAACTTATTCTAATGCTTCAAAATTAATGCTTTTTATTGCGGATAGTGTCTATAAAGGGACAATGGTACTTCCTCCTGATTATATAGAAGGAGGGACTTATTTTGGTGGTGAGTATAATACACAAAAAAAAGAGTATAGATTTAATATAGCTAGATATGTTCAGCAAGTATTAAATAAAACGCTAAAGAATGAGGGCTTGTATATATCATCTAATGCACTTAATAGTGAGTATCGTCGTTTTATAGCATTATATGGAAATAGAGAAGTGTTAATGGGAGGCGATAAAAATAACCCTAAGAGGATGTACTTAAGGATTACCTATACCCCTGTAGATTAGCAGGAGTATACATCTTTATTATTCTACTGCTGCCTCTTTGGCAACCGCTGCTTCTACCACTTTCTTTTGAGCATCGATATCAACTTTTTTCTTTTCCTGATTTCCTTTATTCTTTGCTAAACCATCTTGAGCATCTTTAATCTTTTTGTTGTACTCTTCAATCTTAGCTTTATAATCATCAATATTCGAGGTTAATTTGTTTTGCTCTTTTACGAGGTCTTCCTGATCATCTTGAAGGCTAAAAAGCACCTTTTCAGCTGCTTTACGTTTTTCTATAATTGCTTCCTTCATTGTCTTAACGGCAAAATCGTGTAAAATCTTTTTTGCTTCGTTGAATTTTGCAGTATTATTAGTAGAGCTTAACAAAGCACCTCCCAGATCAAAAGCAGTAACAAATTTTATTTCATCGTTGCTTATTTTTTCTGTTTTAGCCCATATGTCTATTGTGTTATTACCATTTATAGGAGCAATGATCGCATTGTCTGCAAAAACCTCTTCACTCGATGATATCTTTGCTTTATAGGTTTTCATTAATGCTTTCCATTTGGTTAGAATTTCATCTGAAGGGACTTCAAAAATGCTTACTATGAGAGCATTTTTTTTATTTCCGCCTATAGTTGATGTTTCTTCATTTACTTTAATGCTTATTTTTTGTGCAGCACATACCTGATACATGGACATTAATAGGAAAATAACTTTTCCTGCGGAGGTGATGGTTTTCATATTTAGTTGGTAAATTAAGTTCTCCAAAGATATGATTTCAATTCTAAAACCAAAGCAAACATTCATAAGAATTTCTACTTTTGATTTCATATGTTAATAGATACCCATACTCATTTATTTGCAGAAGAATTTGATCTGGATAGGGATGCAATCATAGAGAGGGCTTTGTCTGCAGGAATAAATAAGTTGCTCCTTCCAAATATTAATAGTGCATCTATTCAACCTATGCTTGAATTAGAGAAACGATATAAGGGGCAGTGCTTTGCAATGATGGGATTGCATCCTTGTTACATTACTGAAAACTACTTGACAGATTTAGAAATCGTAGAGGAATGGTTGAACAAAAGAAAATTTATTGCTGTAGGAGAAATTGGCATGGATTACCATTGGGATAAAACATTTATACCTCAGCAAAAAGATGCTTTTTCCAAACAGATTGACTTGGCGAAAAAATATTCTCTACCCATTGTTATCCATCAGCGTGAATGTTTTGATGACTTGTTTGAAATTGTTTTTTCTAAAAATGACAATACACTTAAAGGTGTTTTTCATTGTTTTACAGGGACAAATGCTCAGGCACAAAAAATTATTTCATTGGGTGGTTTTAAAATGGGAATTGGGGGAGGGGTGACATATAAAAACGCAGGCATAGCGGATGTATTAAAGGATATTGATTTAAAACATATTGTTTTAGAAACCGATTCTCCCTATTTAACACCAGTGCCCCATAGAGGAAAACGAAATGAAAGCGCCTATATTACGATCGTTGCTCAGAAAGTTTCAGAAATTAAAAATATTTCAGTAGATGAAGTTGCACGTGTCACTACTCAAAATTCAGAAGAAATATTCGGTAAGATGAATTGAAAATGAGTAACAAGAAAAATAAAAAATCAACTAAACCCGCACTCAATCCGCTTCTTAAGAAAGGGGCTTTTCATCCCCGCTGGATCTATATTTTTCTTTTTTGCTTTGCTATACTACTTTACCTTAATACCCTTAATCATAGTTTTACTTTTGATGATTCGGTAGTTATTACCGGGAATAAGTATACAAAGCAAGGTATAGCCGGAATCAAAACTTTAGCAACTAAAGATCTGTTTTATGGCATTTATGGTAATGCACTTAATTTAGAAGGGGGGCGCTGGAGGCCGTTTACGTTGGTGATGTTTGCAATCGAGTATCAATTCTTTGGCGATAATGCATCTCCTTATCATGCAGTCAATATTTTTCTTTACGGAATAACTGCTGTAGTGTTGTATATTACACTTCTAACTATATTGAGTACACAGTCAGGGAATGATATTAGAAGTAAAGAGAAAGGCATGATATTTTCTTTTATTGTAACGCTGATATTTATTGCTCACCCGATTCATACAGAAGCGATAGCTAATATAAAAAGCAGAGATGAAATAATTTCTTTTTTGTTTTTGTGTCTATCTGTTTTGTTTTTGTTTCGATATGTTAAGGAAAATAAAAAATCTCTTTTGCTTATTGGCGTCGTGAGTTATTTTGGTGCATTGCTATCGAAAGAAAATGGTATAACATTTATTGCTATTATCCCACTCCTCTTATTTCTTTTTTCTAAAAAAAATGTGAAGGAGATATTTTTCCTTACGCTTCCTTATGTTTTTATGGCAGCCCTTTACCTTGCTATACGTACTTCCTTGGTTGGTATGGTAGGGGACAGAGTTACGGATAGCGTTACAGATAATCCTTTCCTTGAAATAAATTTTCCTGACTTGCCAACACCTATTCCTTTTAGTGATAAACTGGCTACAGTGCTATGGATACTTTTAAAATATGTTTTATTACTCATTTTCCCCCATCCACTGACCAGTGATTATGGCTTTAATCAAATTG
>CAZCJN010000045.1:10158-16247 GCA_964498865.1 uncultured Bacteroidia bacterium | reverse complement strand
ATTTATCCACCTAAGGTGGGCTCCGCCAAACAGGGGTTAAATTTTATTGATTTAATTTTTTGCAGGGTCAGGAGTGGGATTTTGGGATTTTTTACGGCTGGGGAAACGCTCACTTAAGTCTTCATAAATGGCTCTTGCCCCGGGTACGTCTTTTTCTGCCGCTACTTTAACAGACTGGTAGAAGCCTAAAATGCTGTTGTAGGCTTCTGCTCCTGCTTCCTGCTGGGTGTCTTCCAGCTTTTGTACCAGGGAGTTTATCCATTGTAATATATCTACCAGGTCTTTTTGCAATTCATAATCTTTTTCTACTTCCGGAATGTTAACATAACCTGCAATTTAAAAGACATGCTATAGTCCTTCTGCGTTCGCTTTAAATACTCTGTTCTTTGGCTGTGTTCCATAACGATACTTTTTTGTGTATCGCTATTTCAGGACGGGACAATTTTGGGAAATAAAAAATCCCGGCATTTTTCAATGACCGGGATTTTTTTATTAAAGCAAGTATCTTTAGTTTCCTCTCTTAGCTTCTGCAATTAACTTTTCATTCATGGCAGCATAAGTATCGTCTTTAGCCGTTTTAGCTAATGCCAATGATTGTTCTGCAGTTGCAATAGCACCTGAATAATCTTTCAGTTTAATTTGAATCTTCGCTTTTAAGTGTGCTACCCAATAAGCGCTGGGATTTGCTTTAAATGCTTTATCAGCCCATTCCAATGCCAGTTTTTGATCTTTATCATTCTCATAATAATAACTTGCCGCAGCAAAGTAAGGACGGCTGTCTTTAATCACCGTTTTTTCTATGCTGGCCATAATAGCTGCATCAATCTCTTCGGTTACTTTAAATGCAACACGGGTTTGTTCCCATACCAGCTCTATATTAGCAGAAGTTGGAGTAATGTCCGCTACATTGATAGTAAATGTTTCTACTTTATTTCCTAAAGCGGTAGGTTTCGCTTTAACACGCAAAACTTCATTCTCTGCTTTATAATCAGCAACGTTGCCGCCTAATGTAAGGTCTTTATAAAACATGATTTCCCAGCTGTCTTTATTAGGAATGGTATAAAGTGCATAGGTGCCTGCTTTTAAAGCAACTCCTTCTATTTTTACATCGTCTCCAAATGTTATTTTGGTAGAAGCATTCGCACCCGTCCTCCATACTTTTCCAAAAGGAACCAGGTCGCCGTAGATCACACGCCCTTTCATGCTGGGGCGAGAATATTCGATCTTAATGTTAGAAAGTGCAAAAGCCTGATCAAGTGTTTGTGTAGGACTTGGAGCAGGAGTTTTTAATTGTTGCGCACTTGCCATAAATGGTAAGGTGCTTAACAACATTGAAGCGGCAATGAGTGAAAACTGTTTTAATTTCATGGTTGTTTTTTTTAGTGATTATTTTTTTGAATGCAGACAAAAGTAAAAACTATCAGCAGAAAACAAGTATTAAAAATAAAAGAGTTGATTAATCTGTAAAAATGGAAAGAAAAAATCTTCTATTTATTGCCTAAGGCCCTGGGAGCATGCAAACCTTCGTAGAATTGGTAGATGAATACTGTTAGCTGAACAATATTTTCATCTCTATCAAATTCAAATCTCGATTTCATATTACCGCTTTTATCGTAACGCATCTGGTAAGTACGGTAAAGCTGGCCATTGGAATGGTAATGTTTCATTTCTGTATTGTTTCCTTTATCATCGTATTCATATACCCAGCGCTGGTAGATGTTGCCATAAGGATCGTACTCGTTCTTCTCAATTAATTTCTGACGCTCATCATAGGCATAGGCCTTTTTGCTGGTGAGCGTACCATTAAGGTCATAATAAGATTCTTCGGATATATTGTGGTTCTTGTCGTAGGAATAGATCCATCGCTGATCCTTTCCTTTTTTATACTCCGATCTTCTTTGAACCTGGTTAATACTGTCTAAGAACATGTAGTTCCATTTTTCATAGATCACCTCCTCTCCCGATCCGCCTACTTTTTTTACTTCTCTTCCGTATTGATCAAATAAATATTCACAGGAATAGATCACACTTCCTTTCAGATCATAATTTATTTCTTCCGTTCTGTTCCCCTGCCTGTCAAATCGTTCAAAGGAAGTTTTTCTACCTTTCATTTCCTGCACGCCATTGGTATAGGTAAAGGTCCAGCCATAGACCATCCACACCTTATTATTTTTATACAAGCTCACCCGTTGATCATATGAATAATCTTCATTATAGATCTGGGCAATAGAAAAAGAAAAAGGATTGAAAAAATAAAGGATCAGGAAAAATATGGAAACAATTTTCTTTCGCTTCATTTAAAGATTTAGTAATTGTCTACAGATAAAAGTAATTTATTTTGAAAGCGCAAAGGTATCTATTATTCAACACACTATTGTTGATTGCTTTTTTAACATTTAGTTTAATGGAGAAAATGAATTGTAAGAATTACAGTCAATTCTTGCTATTTTGTTTTATTTCTCACCTTATTTAATGTAACAATTAAGGTCATTATTCGTCTTATTATTCCTAATCGTACCAAACATGGGAACTACTACGGTCTTTCATAAAACTGCAATCGTTATATTTTTCCTATTAAATTGTCTATCGGCAATTGCACAGCAAACCGTTGTTGATAGTATTTTATCAGATGGCATTTATCGCAACTACCGTTTATATATACCCAAATCCTATACATCCACCGGAAAATATCCGTTGGTTTTTAACTTACATGGTTATACTTCCACTGCACAACAACAACAGTCGTATAGCAACTTCGATGCGATTGCTGATACGGCGGGTTTTTTAGTACTCTACGCACAAGGCACTATCTCTAACGGAAATACGTACTGGAATGCGGGTATGTCTAATACAGGGGCAAAAGATGTGGCGTTTATTTCTAACCTCATTGATCATGTAAACGCTCATTACAGTATTGATCTTGACAGAGTGTATTCATGTGGAATGAGCATGGGTGGTTTTATGAGCCATACGCTTGCCTGCTCGCTCAGCAACAGGATTGCTGCCATTGCATCAGTAACCGGTAGTATTTTTGTTTCACAATACAATGATTGTGATCCGCAACGCGCTGTACCTGTAATGCAAATAAGCGGTACTGCCGATAATATTGTCCCTTATGCGGGCAACACTACTGCTCCTGCCATGATGCCTATTGATAGTGTTGTAAACTATTGGGTGAAGCATGATCAATGCAATCCTACTCCTGTTTTTACAAAAGTACCTGACATAAATGTTACAGATGGTTGTACCGCCGAACACTATTTGTATTCCGGCGGAGCAGATGGCTCTACCTGTGAATTTTACAAGATCATAGGAGGTGGCCATGCCTGGCCGGGAGTATGGCCTTTGATTCCGCTTCAGACAAGCAATCAGGACTTTAATGCATCTATAAAAATATGGTTGTTCTTCAAGAAATATAAATTACCTCATCCCTCTTCTGTTGATGATGAATTAATAACAGAAGATAGGGTGAATATCTCCCCTAATCCTACTTCAGATATCATACGGATAAATACCAATGCTGCCATTGACCGAATAAAATTATTTGATGCAACAGGCAGGTTGGTGTTAGATACTCCTTACAAAAATCAAGTCAGCATTGCTTTTCTTCCCCAGGGAATTTATTCCTTAATCCTTACCAATACTAAAAGCAGGATTGTAAAAAAAGTAGTGCGGTTTTAAACGTTGAGAGGCTTATTTAAAAAGATCAATGCGGAAGTTTTTCTCTGAACAATCCGTATACCCACGTACCCGCAACGGCACTTAGAAGTGTAACGATGATCACCGTAGATCCTGTACCTATCTGCGCATAGAGTGGCCCCGGACAGGCACCCGTAATAGCCCAACCCAATCCAAACATGATGCCCCCATAAACCTGTCCTTTATTAAAAGGATGAGAATGGATCTCTATCTTCTCCCCATAAATGGTTTTTATCTTAAAACGTTTGATCAGCCCAACAGAAATAATACCTACGATCACTGCGCTTCCGATAACGCCGTACATGTGAAAGGATTGAAGACGAAACATTTCCTGTATGCGAAACCAGCTGATGATCTCTGCCTTAACAAGTACTATCCCAAATAGTAAACCTAACAGTACGTACTTAATATTATGATACCATCTATGCTGCAAATGACTTTCATTGACACAAATGGTATCTAAGGAGCGGACTTCAAAATCAGTATTGGTTTCTAAAGGTTGTTGCATTATTATTTTAATGAAAGAATAATGGGTAAAATAAAATTTGCCATAATAAAACCACCTGCCATAAAACAACATGTAGCAATTAATGAAGGCCATTGTAAGGTAGAAAGGCCCATAATGGCATGTCCGCTGGTACACCCGCCGGCATACCGGGTACCAAAACCGATCATAAACCCTCCGGCTACCATCATTAAAAATCCTTTAAGCGTAAAAAGAGATTTCCAGTTAAGAATATCAACCGGAACCAGGTTAGTAAAATCAGTAATGCCATAGATAGAAAGTTCGGCGGCGAGTTCAGGATTCACACGAACAGGATTAGGATCAGCAAAAAAATAAACTGTGATTGCTGCACCCATCACAATGCCCGCCACAAAAAGCAAATTCCATATTTCTTTCTTCCAGTCGTATTTAAAAAATCGAATGTTAGCCGGAATACACGCTGCACACAAATGCCTGAGCGATGAGCTGATGCCAAATGATTTATTACCGGCAATGAGCAAGAGAGGAACCATAAGACCTATGAGAGGCCCCGCTACGTACCAAGGCCATGGTTGCTTCATTAATTCTAACATGATCTATCTATACTAATTTACTTCTTATCGAAGATAATAAACACTTCAGAATTCACTCTCGGAGGAATGCTGTTGGTGCACAGCTCCATTGTTTTTATTTCAAAGTACGGATTAAAGATAGGTTTGTATTCGCAAGGACAGCCACCAAAAGGGGGTCCGTCGGTTTCAAATGTTTTGTCAAACAATAGTCCTATAATTTTTCCTTTAGAATTCAAAAGTTCGCTTGCTTTTTGCGCATATTCTTTTCTTTTGTTAGGTGGTATGGCACAAAAGAAGGTTTGTTCGATCATCAGGTCGTATTTACCCTGATGGTTAAAAAAATCGGCGTGCAATATTTTTACCTGAGGTATCTTTTCAAACTTCTTTTTTAATTGTTCAACAGCCTTAGGTGCAATGTCAATGAGGGTGATGTTAGTGAAACCCATCTTCACTAATTGTTCTGCTTCGTAAGCATTGCCACAGCCGGGAATAAGTAGGGAAGCATTTTTATTGGGATATTGTTGCATGTATTGCACAATGGCAGGAGAAGCATAACCGATGTCCCACCCTGTTGTTTTGCTTTGCCATTGTGCTTCCCAGTAATTTTCATCGAGTGGTTTATCGCAGGATGTAACACAACATTTTAAATCTTCTTTTTTCTTTTCCATATACTTCTATTATCATTATCCACCTTTTAAAAATTCATTTCAATACTTTGCTCTGGCACATGTAATTGGTTTTAGGAATACCTAATTCAGCCATCGCTTTAAAGCCGCCTTCTACTTCACTGAAATTCCTGTAGCCGCGTGCATGTAAAATGCTGGCCGCGATCATACTGCGATAACCGCCTGCGCAGTGTAAATAGAAATGTTTTTTAGGGTCGATATCTTTGATCCATTCATTAATATAGGCCAAAGGTTTGCTATAGGCTTCCTCTACATGCTCAGCAGCATATTCGGTTTCTTTTCTTATGTCAATCACCACACTTTTGTCGGGTTTGAATTCAGCAGCAAACTGTTTTGCCGGAATACGATTTACCTTATCAACGGTTTTTCCTGCATTGATCCAGCTTTGAATACCACCTTTTAAATGCCCGATCTGATTATCAAAACCAACACGAGCCAGGCGCGTTACCGTTTCTTCTTCTTTACCTGCTTCTGTTACAAGCAGCAAAGGTTGTTTTACATCCGTAATCATGGCGCCCACCCAGGGAGCAAAATCACCGTTCAAACCAATATTGATCGACTGAGGAATAAATGCTTTTGTAAAATCCGCACTGGTGCGCGTATCCAAGATCAAGGCATTAGTCTCTTCTGCTGCTGTTTCAAATTCCG
>CAZCJN010000045.1:8846-10058 GCA_964498865.1 uncultured Bacteroidia bacterium | reverse complement strand
CCTGCTCCGTGAGCAGGATAAACAATCACATCATCGGCCAAAGGCATTATCTTTTTATTGAGACTGTCATAAAGTAATCCGGCCAATTGATCTTGCGTCATGTTAGCTGCTTTTTGTGCAAGATCAGGCCGACCTACATCACCGAGAAAAAGCGTATCGCCGCTGAAGATGGCATGGTCTTTTCCTTTTTCATCTTTCAATAAATAAGTAGTGCTTTCCATGGTATGACCCGGCGTATGCAATACTTTAATAGTAACATTCCCGATTTTAAACTCTTGCCCGTCTGCTGCAGAAATGCACTCGAATTCGCAAGCTGCATTGGGTCCGTAAACGATGGAAGCTTTTGTTTTTCGACTAAGATCTACATGCCCGGAAACAAAGTCGGCATGGAAATGTGTTTCAAAAATATACTTGAGCTTAACCGCGTCCTTTGCCAAACGATCCATATAAGGTTTAGTTTCTCTAAGCGGATCAATGATGGCTGCCTCTCCGTTGCTTGTGATGTAGTAGGCACCTTGTGCCAAACATCCTGTATAAATCTGCTCTATTTTCATTGTATATTATATTCTACGTTTTGATAATGTAAAGGTTAACTATTTTGAATTGCCCTGCAAATACTTTTGTTACATAAAAAAACCATTTTTCTCTCCTTGAATTTACCTCCCTTCCTCTTTCGAATGTATATCAATGCTCTTCTTCATGCTCCTGACCTTGCTGTTCCTGTTCTCCTCCTTGTTCTTGAGCAGAAGGAATAGCCTCTGTTTCCGTATGCCTAATTTTCCCGCCAAGATAACCCGTACGAATTGCCAGGCCAAAACTAATGAGTGAGAGCAATAAAATAATGAGCGCTACTGATCTGATACGTGAAGATTTCTTAACAGTCAGGAAAATCCCCATAATAGAAGCAAGCCCCAATACGATCATAGAAATCAAAGCTATGAAGGCAAATTCTTCATGCTCATGAATGGTACGCCTTATCACCCCTGCCAGGTGTTCAACTGCCTCTTCTGCTCCCTCTCCTGTAAAATAGGCAACGCCTGCACCAAGTGCAGAGAGAATAAAAATATTGTAAGCAGCAATTTTTGTGGTGTTACTTTTTGCCCACAAAGCATGAATTAAAACCAATGTGCCTAATAGCGAACCGAAGATAGGCAGATGGGTAATGAATAAATGTACGTGTACCTGATTCATGATAAATAATTGTTTACGAAA
>CAZCJN010000045.1:0-8746 GCA_964498865.1 uncultured Bacteroidia bacterium | reverse complement strand
GGGTAATGAATAAATGTACGTGTACCTGATTCATGATAAATAATTGTTTACGAAAGTGAATATTATATAGAAATACAACTATGACTTAGGTCATAAATATCTTTAGAATATAAGTAGGTGTTAAAAAAAATAGGTAAAGAATTCAAGAATGCAGGTCACTTCTTACCTAATATCTGTCAAAATATTTAAAAATTGTTAACGAGTGATCTAGACAACAATTTTTATTGTTCCTTTGTATAGCGTATGAAAGCAATAATAATTTGGTTTACTTTTTTATGGATGTTATTCCATCCAACTCATTCTCCTGCACTGGAGACCTCGCCGACATATAATTCCGAACTTATCAAACAGAAATCTTTATACTTCTCCTCTAATTCACAAAACACAGACATCTATGGTGATTATCAAATAATAGAAGAAGAGGATGTGAGTATATCATCAAAGAAGAAAGTTTTTGCCAAAAAACTTATATCCACTGGCGATTCTTTTATTACATCTATTTTTTCCAACAATTTTTTCAAAAGAACTTATTTTTCCAAGTATTCATTTTACACTCGCCCACCTACCTTTATTTCCCTTAGAGTACTCAGGCTTTGATTTTTATTGTTTAATGTGTAGAAGGAATAATTAATTCCTACCCCAACACCATTAAGCAATCACAACAAACACGTATCCTATTTTTTGTCTTTAAAATCAGATGCTTCATTTTTCGATGAAGCAAGAAGGCATTTCAACAAATATGATTTTGTTGCTGCGGAAAACATTTTTTTGAAAAACAATAATCTTTATGAATAAAACAATTTGGCTGATTAATCTATGCATCATTACGAGTTTGAGTGCATGTACCTCAAAGAAAGAAGAAAAAAACGAAGAAGGAAAATTCACCATTACAAGCCCGATCATGGTGGACACTTCCTTCACAAAGGAGTATGTAGCTCAAATTCAATCTCTGCAAAATGTTGAGGTACATGCTATGGTAAAAGGATATATACAAGCAATAAATGTAGATGAAGGTCAACACGTAAAAGCCGGCCAGGTACTTTTCAATATTCTCCCCAAAGAATATGAGGCCGAATTTCAAAAGGCAAAAGCAGAAGCAAAAACGGCAGAATTGGAAATGCTGAACACAAAAACGCTTGCTGATAAAAATATTGTTTCACAAACAGAATTGGCTTTAGCCCAAGCCAAATTTGATGAGGCAAAAGCAGAAATGGCACGAGCAGAATTGTTTGTGTCGTTTACTGAGATCAAAGCTCCATTTGACGGAATCATTGATAGAATCAGGTTTAAGGTAGGTAGTTTGATTGATGAGGGTACCTTATTGACCACTATCTCCAACAACAAAGATATCTACGCCTATTTTAATGTATCTGAAGTGGAGTATTTAGATTACAGATCTCGTAACGCATCTGATGTGGAAAATAATGCTACACTTTTACTGGCAAACAATCAACCGCATAAATATAAAGGAACTATTGAAACTGTTGAAAGCGAATTTGATAATGCAACCGGAAACATTGCTTTCAGAGCAAAATTCCCTAACCCCGATCTGCTATTAAAACATGGAGAAACAGGCAAGGTTCAATTAGCAGTTGACATAAAAAATGCCCTTGTCATTCCTCAAAAAGCAACATTTGAAATTCAAGACAAAACTTACGTGTATGTGGTAGATCAAAACAATACGGTGAAGTCAAAAAATATTTCCATAAAACAAAAATTACCTGACTTATATATTATAGAAACAGGTCTCTCCATAAATGATAAAATTCTTTTAGAAGGTATTCAAACTGTGAAAGAAGACGATATCATTCAATCTGAATTTATTCCGGCAAAGGAAGTGATTGAACATTTACAATTAATTAAACAACAGGGATCTTAATTCTTACAAAGCAAATAATATGTTCAAACGATTCATACATAGACCGGTATTATCTATAGTTATCTCCTTGATAATTTCATTACTTGGAGCTATAGCATTAACACAACTGCCGGTAACCCAGTTTCCTTCTATTTCCCCTCCTAAAGTAAATATCAGTGCCGAATATCCTGGGGCCAATGGAGAATTAATGATCAAAGCAGTAGTTATTCCCTTGGAACGTGCAATCAACGGGGTACCCGGAGTGAAATACATTGCCTCTGATGCAGGTAATGATGGAACGGCTTCCATACAAGTAATTTTTAAATTAGGAACGGATCCTAATGTTGCTTCTATCAATATTCAAAATCGTGTAGCATCAGTAATCAATAAACTACCACCCATCGTTGTAAGAGAGGGCGTTAAGATCACTCGGGAGGAATCGAACATGTTGATGTATGTCAACCTATATAGCAAAGACCCTAGCCTGGATGTCAACTTCCTCTACAATTTTGCAGACATCAATTTACTTTCTGAACTGAAGAGCATTGATGGTGTTGGAGTTGCCGATATCCTTGGTGACCGCGAATACGCAATGCGTATTTGGTTGAAGCCCGATCGAATGCTGGCTTACAAAATTTCAGCGGACGATGTTCTAAAAGCATTGGACGAACAAAGTTTAGAAGCATCGCCCGGAAGAACAGGAGAAAGTTCAGGAAAAAGATCGCAGGCATTTGAATATGTTTTAAAATACCCGGGCAGGTTTAGCACTAAAGAAGGATATGAAAATATTATATTGAGGTCTAACCCTGATGGACAAATACTACGTATCAAAGATGTTGCAGAGGTGGAATTCGGTAGTGCTTATTATGACTTGTATTCGAAACTGAATGGAAAACCATCGGCGGCGATCATGATTAAGCAATCCTATGGAAGTAATGCAAGTGAGGTGATCAAGAACATCAAAAAAAGAATGGAGGAAATAAAAGAAACGTCATTCCCTAAAGGAATGGATTATGAAATAAGTTATGACGTTTCTAAGTTCCTGGATGCATCCATCGAAAAAGTAATTCATACACTTATAGAAGCATTCTTGCTGGTAGGTATAGTAGTTTTTATATTCCTGGGAGATTGGCGCTCTACTTTGATCCCTGCAATAGCTGTTCCTGTTTCATTGGTCGGCACATTTGTATTCATGCAGTTTTTTGGAATCACGCTTAACCTTATAACTTTATTTGCATTGGTACTTGCTATTGGTATTGTGGTGGACAATGCCATTGTAGTTGTAGAAGCAGTTCATGCAAAGATGGAAGAAAAAAATCTGAATCCGAAGGAGGCAACAGAATTAGCCATGTCTGAAATAAGTGGTGCCATTATAGCTATTACATTGGTGATGGCCGCAGTATTCATTCCTGTAGCATTTATGTCCGGCCCAGTTGGTATCTTCTATCGGCAGTTTTCAGTAACCATGGCCACTTCCATTATTTTATCGGGTGTTATTGCATTAACGTTAACACCTGCCTTGTGCGCCATCATGTTAAAGAATACACATGGAATCGAAAAAAGGAAAACTCTTCTCAATCGTTTTTTGAATGGTTTCAATAATTGGTTTAACAGAGTTTTGGGGAGATATAAAAAACTATTGCGTGTGATTGTAAACCGAAGAGTAGTCACCTTTTTAGCCTTATTCATTTTCTGTATAGCTACTTGGGGTTTAAGCTCTCTCGTTCCGTCCGGATTTATTCCCAATGAAGATCAAGGTGTTTTTTATGCCATTATACTAACTCCTCCGGGATCTACATTAGAAAGAACAGATGAGGTAGCTTCTCAGGTACAAAAAGTAGCATCAGGAATTGAAGGAATAAAATCTGTTTCCTCCATGGCAGGTTTTGAGATATTATCTGAAGGTACCGGAGCCAATGCCGGAACTTGTTTGATCAATCTAAAGAGTTGGAATGAGCGAAAACATTCTATGCAAGAAATAATGAATGAACTGGAAGAGAAAACAAAAAACATCAAAGGTGCCTCTATTGAGTTTTTCCCGCCCCCGGCTGTTCCTGGATACGGTGCTGCGGGAGGTTTTGAATTGCGGCTTTTGGATAAAATGGGCACCGGTGATTTCAAAAAAATGGAAACTGTGAGTAAGGATTTCGTTGCCGATCTGAATAAAAGACCAGAGCTTTCATCTGTCTTTACTTTTTACAGCGCAAGTTTTCCTCAATACATGCTGAATATTGATAATGACAAAGCACAACAAAAGGGGGTTACTATTGATAATGCGATGAATACATTATCTACGCTGATTGGAAGTAATTATGAAACCAGTTTTATCAAATACGATCGTCAGTACAAAGTGATGGTGCAAGCATTGCCTCAATACAGAGAACTTCCACAGGATGTTCTGAAGTTGTATGTAAAAAATGATCGAGGAGAAATGGTCCCTTTCTCAGCTTTTATGACCATGCAAAAAGTATATGGCCTGTCTGAGATCACGAGACATAATATGTATAATTCATCTGAAGTAAGTGGTGGCGCTGCACCCGGTTACAGCAGTGGTGCTGCTATTGCGGCAGTAAATGAAGTGGCAAAAAAGAAATTACCAAGGGGATTTGGAATTGATTGGGCAGGTATTTCTAAAGATGAAGTTGACCAAGGAAATCAGGCAATTTATATTTTCCTGATTTGCCTTGCGTTTGTTTACCTGCTTTTAGCAGCACAGTATGAAAGTTTCATTTTACCATTTCCTGTAATTATGTCTCTACCCACCGGCATCTTCGGAGCTTTCTTTTTACTCAAAATGCTGGGACTTGAGAACAACATTTACGCCCAGGTATCAATGGTAATGTTGATAGGGCTTTTAGGAAAGAATGCAGTATTAATTGTAGAGTTTGCTGTTCAGAAACACCGAGCAGGCTTATCACCTTATAAAGCTGCCATTGAAGGTGCGGCCGTTCGGTTACGACCTATTTTAATGACCTCCTTTGCATTCATTGCCGGACTAATACCACTTGTATTTGCGTCAGGCCCGGGTGCAATAGGCAACAGAACAATCGGGTCTGCTGCTGCGGGGGGAATGCTGTTCGGAACCTTATTCGGAGTTATTCTAATTCCCGGATTATACTTCATTTTCGCAAGTATTTCTGCAAAGCATCCATTAATCAAAGACGAAGAAGAAAATCCATTAACTGAAGAAATTGATGAATAATATGAACACACTAAAAAAAAATAAAAGGGCGGCCCTTTTAATAATCTACATCATTTATGCAGGCTTTGCAAAAATATTTGCGCAAAGCCCGGCTATGAAACCACTTCCATCATCATTCGGCAGAAGCAATGATTCAATTACTTCTGCTGAAATAAAATGGAAAGATTTTTTTTCAGACAAGGACCTCATTGCGCTTATTGATACTGCTCTGAAAAACAATTTAGATCTGCTAACCACTTTACAGGATATAGAAATTGCTAAAAGCAATGTACGGTTCAGAAAAGGCTTATTGTTTCCAACTGTTAGCACAGGGGCTGGTGCTGGATTAGAAAAAGTAGGACTCTATACCAGCCAGGGCGCAGGAGATGCATCTGCTGATATTACACCGGGTAAAAAAGTTCCTGAAAACCTCAGTGATTTTTATTGGGGATTCCAAAGCAGTTGGGAGATAGATGTATGGGGTAAGCTCCGCAATGCTAAAAAAGCTGCTTTCTCAAAATATCTGGGTTCCATAGAAGGAAAAAACTTTGTGATCACCAATTTGGTTGCGGAAGTTGCTAATACTTACTATGAATTACTTGCATTGGATAATAAGTTGAAATATGTTAAACAGATGATCGAGTTACAGAAAAACGCCTTGGAAATTGTTCGGATTCAGAAAGAAGCTTCAATGGTTACTGAATTAGCTGTAAAACAATTCGAAGCTCAGGTCTTCAATTCGCAAAGCATGGAATTTGATATACGTCAGCAAATCACTGCAAGTGAAAACAAACTCAATTTTTTGTTAGGCAGATATCCTCAGCCGATTGTCCGTGATGATTCATTATTCCTTGCGCAGTTACCTATGCAAGTGAAAACAGGCATTCCTTCGCAATTATTGAGGAATCGCCCTGATATTAAACAAACAGAATTAGAATTGTATGCTGCCAACTGTGATGTAAAAGCAGCCCGTGCTGAATTTTATCCTTCCTTAAGTATAAATGGAAGTGTTGGATTTAACGCATTCAAAACTTCTTATTTATTTATTTCTCCTGAATCTGTTATTTATTCTCTTTTAGGCGACTTAACTGCACCCCTTATTAATCGCAGTGCTATACAAGCGGAGTTTAACAAATCAAAAGCTTACCAAGTAGAAGCACTTTACAATTACGAAAAAACAATTCTTAATGGTTATGTAGAAGTATCTAATGAAATGTCAAGTATCAATAACTTACAACAGTCTTATGAGCAAAAGAAAAAAGCAGTAGACGCATTAACCAATTCGATTGATATTTCTAATGATCTATTTAAATCCGGAAAAGCAGATTACCTGGAAGTATTGACAGTACAGCGCGAAGCTTTAGATTCCAAATTAGAATTAATAGAAGTAAAAAAACAACAACTTAATGCCGTAACAACTATTTATAAAGCTTTAGGCGGGGGTTGGAAATAGGCGAGTAAATCATCACGCACATATTCTCACTTACTGTTTAAGTGGAGCCGGTGGGAATTGAACCCACGTCCAAACAAGGGACAAAAATGCTTTCTACACGCTTAGCCGTTTTTTAGTTTTCGGGATGAAGCCGGCAAAACAGCGGCCAACTTCAAACTTATCTGCTTTAGTTTCGCAAAAGCCCACAGATTGCTTTCACTATCTTTTCATTTGTGATGCTTGATCCGGAACGCTGAAAAGAAAAAGCTTCCCGGTAAGCAGGCACTTACATTGACTTGGTCAATTAAGCAGCCATAGCGTAGTTAGACTCGCCATTTAGATTGTTGAGAATTGTGATTTACGTGATACTTTCCCAACTCACGGCATGCTTACAAATCCATCCTCCTCGCTGTCAAAACCGGTCGGCCCCAATGCTTAGAGAGAAATTTATAAACTATAATGAAAGAACGTATGATAAAGTTACTAAAAAGTATCTTTCTTAAAAAGTTTATCTTCGCACATGCTAAAAATAGGGATACTAAGAGAAGAAAAAGTGCCGCACGATCGTCGTGTTGCTTTCACTCCTGAACAATGCAAACACATTGAATCTACTTTTAATGTAAAGATTATAGTACAACCCAGCGATTGGAGGGTTATTAAAGACAGCCAATACACTGCGGAGGGAATAACCCTTCAGGATAACCTCACCGATTGCGATATACTCATAGGCATTAAGGAAGTACCGGCAGAGAATCTTATTCCCGAAAAAAAATATTTATTCTTTTCTCATACCATTAAAAAGCAGGCACATAATAAAAAGCTCATGAAGGCTTTGATAGAGAAAAAAATATGCATGATTGATTATGAAACCATGACGGATGAGCATTTTAACCGCATCATCGGCTTTGGTCATTATGCAGGTATTGTCGGCACCTACAATGGAATTCTCGGGTACGGACTCAAATACAACCTATTTAATCTTAAACGCGCTGTTGACTGTGCTGATATGAATGAAGTGAAGGAGGAACTTAAAAAAGTAAACCTACCTAATCTTAAAATAATTATAACAGGGAACGGACGTGTTGCCAACGGAGCCATAGAACTGGCAGGTATGTTACATCTGCGCCGCATTACACCTTACGAGTTCACCCACTATACGTTCAGGGAACCTACCTACACACAACTGCACTCGAGCAACTATAATGAGCCTCTTGATGGATCTGCATGGAACACTGAAAAATTTTATTCTCACCCGGATAAATTTCGTTCTACCTTCATGAAGTATGCTCGTTTTTGCGATCTGCTCATTCATTGTTCTTACTGGAACCCGAAAGCACCTCTGCTTTTCACCAAACAGGAAATGAAATCACCGGAGTTCGGGATCAGTGTTATTGCCGATGTAACCTGCGATATCAACGGGTCGATTCCTTCAACCACTAAAGCTTCTACCATTGCTGAACCTTTTTATGGTTACGATACAAAATCAGAACAAGAGACAACTGCTTTTTCCAAAGATGCAATTACCGTTATGGCAATTGACAACCTACCCTGTGAATTACCTCTCAATGCTTCAGAAGATTTTGGAAAAGAACTGATCGATAAAGTATTACCGTTTTTATTAAAAGAAGACAACAACGAAATGATAGAACGTGCTACCATTGTCAAGAATGGAAAACTGATGCCCCGCTTTGATTATTTAAAAGACTATACACAATAGCTATACGGACTAATCCATTTTTACTACTTTCGCCCTCTAAATTTATATATGAGCAACAAAACATTTACAATGGTTAAGCCCGATGCGGTGGCTAACAAAAATACAGGAGCTATCTTAGATGTTATCATCAAAGCTGGGTTTAAAATAACTGCCATGAAACTCATGCAACTTACTCCTGAAAAAGCAGGCACCTTTTATGCCGTTCATAAGGAACGCCCTTTTTACGGTGAACTTGTAAAATATATGAGTTCGGGACCTATTGTTGCTGCCATCCTTGAAAAAAATAATGCCGTTGAAGATTTTCGTAAACTCATTGGCGCAACGGACCCTGCCAAAGCATCGCCCGGCACTATACGTGCTATGTTTGCAAAAAGCATAGATGCCAATGCCATTCACGGATCCGATTCTGATGCCAATGCTAAAGTAGAAGGAGATTTTTTCTTCTCCTCTTTGGAAAGGATAGCTTAGATAGTATTAATACTGAGTGCTGTCGTGAAACTGTCAGCTCCCCTAATAATTGGACCATTCAAAAGTATAATTTTAATTTAAACATTTTCT
>CAZCJN010000044.1:2177-16379 GCA_964498865.1 uncultured Bacteroidia bacterium | reverse complement strand
TCGATGATATCAACGACTTGTTTTTCTAAACCGGCATCGTCAACGGTGGTGAGTCCTGCGGCGAAACAATTGGCTTGTGCAGCTAATAATGCGGATTGTATTTCTTCTTTATTAGCTGGTGGAATTACATTAGCAACTAAGTCAACCGCGTTGTCTACTAAAATCCCTGTGGGTTTGTTATTCTTAACTTCTATTAATCCTCCGTTTAATTTTGTTTTTTCGTTAATACCTGCTCTTTTAAGCGCTTCTGAATTTACTAATGCAGCATGGCCATCTACCCGTTTTAAAAAGACCGGTGTGGTTGGGAAGAGGGAATCTAATTTTTCTTTTGTGGGAAAGTCTTTTACTATCCAGTCATTTTGATCCCAGCCTCTTCCGATAATCCATTCTCCTTTTTTAATCTTAGAGTACTCAACTACTCGTTGTATTACTTCATCAAAAGATTTTGTGTCTATTAAATCAGCTTGAGTCAATCCTTTTCCATACCCAAGAAAATGACAATGAGCATCAATAAAGCCTGGATAAACGGCTTTGCCTTGTAAATCTAATTTTTCGCCTTCGTAGGCTGAAAATATATCTTCCTGCTTTCCTACAGCAAGTATTTTCCCATCTTTAACAGCAAAGCTTTCAGCAGTAGCGAAAGCAGAGTCAATCGTATATACTATTGCATTGCAAATAATCAGGTCTGCTTTTTGCTTTTCATTTGATGTTGAGCAGCCATATAAAGCGCTGGCAAATAATAAAGCCGAGAGGAATGTTTGTTTCATAACAACAAGATTAGAAATATTTTTTCACAAAATATAATTGAAAATGAGCCTAATTTTTAAATGAATGGACGTGCTTTTACATACGTACTCATAAGAAAAAGAAACACGAAATAGAAAAGAATCAATTACTCCTATGTACCACGTAAGCATTGGCTTGTGCTGTGGGGGTAATTACTACATCGTTAATATTTACATGTGCAGGTCTGGAGGCTGTCCAGTAAACCACATCGGCAATATCAGTAGCTGTAAGCGGCTGAACATTTTCATATGTTTTTTTAGCGCGTTCTTTATCACCTTTAAAACGCACCAACGAAAATTCTGTCTCTACCATGCCCGGTGCAATGTTGGTTACACGTATACCATGTTCGATCATATCTAATCTCATGGATTGGCTTAATGCATCTACTGCGAATTTGGTGGCACAATATACGTTTCCTTTCGGATAAGCTTGTTTGCCGGCAATAGAAGCAATGTTGATAATATGCCCTTTTTTATTTTGCACCATTAATGGGGCAATTTGCCGGGTTATATATAGCAAACCTTTAATATTGGTATCAATCATAGTTTCCCAATCGTCAATATTTCCTTCTTGAATAGTTCCAAGTCCGGAGGCAAGCCCTGCATTATTGATGAGAATGTCTATCTTTTTCCACTCTGTCGGAAGTGATGAAATTTGTTTTTCTACCTCGCTTAGCTTTCTTACATCGAAATTAAGAGCAAGTGTTTTTACTTTATATTTTTTTTCGATAGATTTTGCTAATACAGTTAATCTGTCTTTTCTCCTTCCCGTGATAATAAGGTCGTAACCGTTCTTAGCAAAAATTTCGGCACAGGCTTCTCCTATACCTGATGTTGCACCTGTAATAAGCGTAATCATATTTTTAAGATGAAAAAATTATGCTTTTTTATGTATTGCCAGTTTACTGTTTTTAATTCCGAAAGAAAAATAAATCACCAAACCTACTGCCAGCCATATGGTGAATCCTATCCAGCTGGACATAGGTATTTGTGCCATCATATAAAAACAAAAAATTAAACCAAGCACTGGTATTAGTGATAGATTTTTGAGAAATGAAATAACAGCTATATATAAACATACTAATAGGAACAAGTACATAGGTATTTTGTCCTTATCAGTATTCCAGCTTTCCCAGTTTAAAAAACTACTTAGCCATTCTTGTCCGTATAAAAATAAAAGCAGGCATGAGAGTATCATTAATGCAGGGACTATCCATTTTCCATTGAGGTATGGGGTTCTGAATTTTCCTTGTGGTCTGTCGGTACTGTTTTGCAGTTTTAAAACTCCTGCACAAACCAAAATAAATGCAAATAATGTTCCCATGGAACATAGGTTTAATACTTCATCACTTGGAATAAAAATAGCAGGTACAGCTACTGCAACCGCCGTAATGATAGTTGCAAAAGAAGGAGTTTGATATTTTTTATGAATAGTTGAGAATTTTTTCGGAAGTAAACCATCTCGGCTCATGCTCATCCATATTCTTGGTTGACCGATCTGGAAAACCAATAAAACACTAGTCATTGCAATTACCGCACTCACAGCAATAATACCTGAAAACCACTTGAGGTTTATTTTATCAAACGCAAATGCAAGAGGGTCTCCTACACGTAGCTGGTCGTATTTTACCATGCCGGTAAGTACAAGTGCAATGATTATGTATAAAAATGTACAGATGATAATGGCCCACATGATTCCTTTAGGTAAATCGCGTTCAGGATCTTTGCACTCTTCGGCAGTAGTTGAAATTGCATCGAAACCGATGTAAGCAAAAAATACGGCAGACACGCCTTTGAGTACACCTCCCATCCCATTAGGCATAAAAGGATTCCAATTGCTAGTGTCAACATGGAAGATGCCCACAGCAATCACTAATAGGATGACCGCTAATTTTATTACTACCATGGCGTTGCTGGCATTTCGTGATTCTTTTATTCCAACGTATACCAATCGGCTGATCAGTAGAATAATTACTACAGCGGGTATATCCAATATCAAATGAAAACTACCTATCATGGGACAGTTTATCCAGGCACTGTATCCGGTTTGAGTGAAAGTATCCAAGTCTGATAATGATTGGCCATTTGCTAAGGCAATACTTGCTTTTTCAAATCCGCGTGAAGCAGAAACATAATCAATGCTTGCCCATTCGGGGATATTAACCCCCATAGAGCCCATTAGGCCGGTAAAGTAATCGGACCATGAAATAGCTACAGTTGCATTACCTACGGAATATTCCATGATCAATGCCCAGCCGATGATCCATGCTACGATTTCCCCAAAAGCAACATATGAATAGGTATATGCACTACCGGCAACAGGTACCATGGAGGCAAATTCTGCATAGGCAAACGCTGCAAATCCACAAGCTAGGGCGGTAAAAATAAAAAGGAATACTACCCCTGGTCCCCCATCGGCACTTGCAGTACCTATGGTAGAAAAAATCCCAGCACCAATAATAGCGGCAATACCTAAAGCGGTAAGATCGCGGGCACCTAAATGCTTGGCAAGAGGAGGGTGATCTCCTTGTTCTGACTGCTGACGTATTTGTGAAATAGTTTTTTTTCTAAAAACAGAGGAGGATTTCATGAGATATTATTGTAGTTATTTCTTGCTGTAGAGTGGCAAATGTAGAAAAATTTCTACCCGAGCATTTTTCGAGTAAAAGGCAATGCCTTTATCAATCTTTCTTTATCGATAATTAACAAAAAAGGGATTAAAAGGAAGGGAAGCATAGGTGTTCTATACCGAACAACTGATCCTAAAATAGGCGTAGTAAGTCCAATCAGTACAAAAAGTAAGACTGTGCCGCAAAGACAAAAGTAAATGAGGTGTTTGTGCTCTATTTTTCTTGATGAAAAGAAGATGCAAATGAGTATGAATGCCATAATGATCAGGTTTTCAATGGCAGAAATAAACATAAGAAAGCTATTCGCTTCAAAAATAGTAGGACGAAAAGCTGTATTTATAAATGCAACGGGAGCGTTTTTTATCATACTTAAATAGGTGCCATTTAAATCAGGGATATTTATATAACTGCCTGCCGGAGGGTGATCAAAAAAGACATAGTAGGTAAGTGTGTCTTTCGAGTTTTCTACAAAAGTTTTTTTATCAGGGCTTTCCTTTTGCCAATAGTAATATGAAACACCGGGAACAATTTTACAATAATCGGGATAACCTTTTAAATACGTAATCCTGTTTTCGTATTTAGAGTCAATCAAAACATATTTATTGACTATTGTGTTGCAGATATAACTTCCTCCTCGTGCAAGGCTTATAGCCTGACTTTTTTTATCTGCAATCATAGAAGGTAAATGGTAGTTAGGTACATTGTATGCCAATACAAATAGAATAGAAAAAACAAGTATGTATTTCAATTCCGGCCATCTGTAATTTGTCTTTGTAATAATTGCATGTGTTATGAATGCAGGTGTAATTACTAATGACACATATAGTTTTGAAATGGATAATAGGAAAAAGAAGAAAATGAACCCCACTAATACGGCCGATGAGAATTTATTTTTAACTAATTTGAAATAATAAAAAAGGCACATGCCCAAGGCAAAAAATACAAGACCTTCTTTTAAAACAGCAGAACTCCAAAATAGGATGGAAGGAACCAAGAACACAATTATAAACAAGCCTATTCTTTTATCCGGCAAATAGGGGCTGAAAGATTTATAAATACCTGTAAGCCCCGTTAATGATAAAAAGCAAATGAAAACCGTATGTACGTGATAATTGCCAAATGAAAAAATATCGCATAAAGCATTGAATCGTATGAGCGTGGTGTTTTCATTGTATAAACCGGTATCGTATTGTAAAAGCCAAAACTTCATGGCGGAGTAGTAGGTGATTATAAAAGCATCATCATTAACACCGAAAAACATTTTAAAAAAATCTACAGGTTTTGTAAAGAGTGTGTTATACATGATGAGCCCATCATCGAAATATTTAAAGATATCTGCAACGGTACGTTTAGGATAGTAATAAGTGTAGATGAACCAAAGACAGGTACCTGCAAGTAGTTTGAAGATAAATACACCCATTAACCATTTCTTTGTAATTCCATCAATGGAAAAGAAACTCATTCTTTTAATAAGAAAGATGAAAAGAATTGAATAGGCTGCTGCTAAAATTACTCCAAGCATACACAAATGTAAACGATTGTAATTACTACTTTCGCTTGAAGCAATGAATAAAAAAGTAATTCTATCAGTTACGAATGATCTTGTTTCGGATCAGCGAGTACATAAGGTTTGTACTTCTTTACAAAAATGGGGATTTGATGTCTTGTTGGTAGGGCGTTTGAGACGAAAAAGCCCTGCTCTTGAAAAACGTAGCTATTGTGTAAAACGCATGAATCTTTTATTTGATACTGGGCCTTTCTTCTATATGGAGTATAATATAAGGTTGTTTTTTTTCTTGCTTTTTCATAGGGCAGATATTTTGGTGGCAAATGATTTAGATACCCTATGTGCAAACTACATAGCATCTAAAATTACAGGTAGGAAATTGGCTTATGATAGTCATGAATACTTTACCGAAGTGCCGGAGCTTGTTTTAAGAAAATTCACACAGTCAATTTGGAGAGCGATAGAACAATGGATTTTCCCTAAACTCCAATTTGTTTACACTGTGAACGATTCTATAGCCAATGCTTATTTTACAACTTATAAAATCAAGCCTGCCGTGATCAGGAATTTTCCCGTAAAGGTTGATGAGACTATCATCACTAGATCAAAAACAGATTTATTGTTGCCGAAGGATAAAAAAATAATTCTTTATCAAGGAGCTGTAAATATAGACAGAGGTTTGCCGGAAGTCATTGAAGCCATGCAATTTGTAAATAACGCTGTACTGCTTATTATTGGTGATGGGGATATTTTAAATGAATTGAAAGCAAAAATTGCTCAACTCAAATTGAATGAAAAAGTTATTTTTTTCAATAGAGTGCCATTTGAAATGTTAAAACAGTATACCCTTCATGCCGATATAGGCATTTCCTTAGAAAAAGATACTAATCTTAATTATCGTTTCACACTTCCCAATAAGCTTTTCGATTATGTTCATGCAGGTGTTCCTGTGCTTGCTTCACCGCTTGATGAAATAAAAAAAATATTTTCTGTGTTTAATATTGGCCTTTTGATAGACAGCCATGCCCCACAACATATAGCGGATAAGATCAATTTAATGTTAAGCGATTTAGATAAAAGAAAAGTATGGAGAGAAAATTGTCTGGCTGCATCGAAAGAGTATTGCTGGCAACATGAAGAGAATGTGCTAAAAAGAATTTATAATTCTATAAATTTATAACCCGTATTCGCATTTCTCCCTATCTTTGAATTCAATTATTTTCCTTAAAAAATATGTCTACTCCTGCCAAAGAAAACATTCTAGAAGTTACGGTTGAAACCGCCAAGCAATTGGGCCTATTGCCAGAAGAATTTGAAAAAATAAAAAAGATATTGGGCAGGGTTCCCAACTTTACGGAGCTAAGTGTTTATTCTGTGATGTGGAGTGAACATTGCTCATATAAAAATTCAATCAGGCTTCTTAAAACCCTTCCCAGAGAAGGAAAAAATCTATTAGCTAAAGCCGGGGAAGAGAATGCAGGCCTTGTAGATATTGGTGGAGGGCTTGCCTGCGCATTTAAAATAGAATCACATAATCATCCCTCAGCAATTGAGCCTTACCAAGGAGCAGCAACCGGTGTGGGAGGAATTAACCGTGATATTTTTACTATGGGAGCACGACCTATCGCCCAGTTAAATTCATTGCGTTTTGGTGATTTAAAATTGGATAAAACCAAATGGCTTGTGAAAGGTGTAGTAAAGGGAATAGGAGATTATGGCAATGCATTTGGGATTCCTACCGTTGGAGGTGAAGTGTTCTTCGATGAATGTTACAATGTTAATCCACTTGTAAATGCCATGAGTGTAGGTATTGTTAAAGTAGGAGAAACCGTTTCAGCTACTTCACATGGGGTAGGGAATAAAGTTTATATAGTTGGTTCTGCCACTGGAAAAGATGGAATTCATGGTGCTGCATTTGCATCAAAAGACATAACGGAAAATTCTGCTGACGATCTACCTTCTGTTCAGGTCGGAGACCCTTTCCAGGAGAAAATCCTTTTGGAAGCTTCGCTTGAAGTAGTGAAAACGGGTGCTTTGATAGGAATGCAGGATATGGGTGCTGCAGGCATTACCTGCTCTACTTCCGAAATGTCTGCTAAAGGCGAGCATGGGATGAAAATCAATTTGGAAAAAGTCCCACTCCGTCAGCAAAATATGACCGCATGGGAAATTCTTCTTTCCGAATCGCAGGAGAGAATGCTTATGGTGGTGAAAAAAGGTAAGGAAAAAGATATAGAAATTATATTGGATAAATGGGATATTCCCTATGCTGTTATAGGAGAAGTAACCAATACAAAACGTTTGGAGTATTTTATGAATGGCGAATTAGTTGCTGATATTCCTGCTGAATCACTTGTTTTAGGTGGAGGCGCCCCTGTATATACACGTGAGCATAAAGAACCTGCTTATTATGCTGAAACTAAAAAGTTCTCTGCTGATAAAATAAAAGAACCTAAAGATCTGAAAGAGCCTGCTAAACATTTATTATCTCATCCCAACATTTGTTCTAAAAGCTGGGTATATCAGCAATATGATTCAATGGTAGGAGTGGTAAATCAAAGTACTAATTCTCCATCCGATGCTGCTATTGTAAATCTTAAAGAAACAGATAAAGCTTTGGCATTAAAAGTAGATTGTAATTCCCGTTACGTATATGCCGATCCCGAAATCGGAACTTCTATTGCTGTTGCAGAATGTGCAAGAAATATTGTTTGCTCCGGTGGTGAGCCACTTGCTATTACCAATTGTTTGAATTTTGGTAATCCGTATAATCCGGAAGTTTATTGGCAGTTTGTTGGTGCTATAAAGGGAATGGGGATGGCCTGCAAAAAATTTGGTACACCCGTTACCGGGGGTAATGTAAGCTTCTATAATCAATCTTCTTATGAAGGCCCTGTATTTCCAACTCCAACAATTGGTATGTTAGGTCTTCTTAATAAAAAGAATAAAACTCCTTTAGCATTTAAACAAGAAGGCGATTTGATTTATGTAATAGGAGAGATGCGTGATGATATTGCTTCGTCTGAGTATTTATATTCCTATCACAAAGTGAAAATGTCTCCTGCTCCTTATTTCAATTTAGATGAGGAATACAGTGTACAGCAGGCGGTAGCTCAATTAATTAAAAAAGGATTAATTCATTCTGCCCACGATTGTTCTGACGGAGGACTCTTCATTGCACTTGCTGAATCTTCCCTATTCGGAAATATAGGATTTGATATAAGCACCGATGAATCTATCCGGACCGATGCCTTTCTTTTTGGCGAATCGCAAAGTCGAATTGTTGTTTCTGTTCCTGCCGAAAAAGAAGATGAGTTCTTGGATACAGTGATGAAATGTAACGTAGATTTCTCATCTCTGGGTGCGGTTATGGGTAATGAAATGATCATAGACGAAGAAACCTTTTTTACAATTGATGATGCAAGAACATTTTATAATACTTCATTGGAAAATCATTTTAAGCAATAGTATTCTTTTAAGAATACCTGTAGTTTTTGTTGTTATATAATGCATAATTTCTTTAAAAGAGTAAAATCATTTTTACTTTCTGTAATAAAGTGGTTTCTTATCATTAGCATTTCTTCTGTTATATTATTTCGATGGGTACCCATTCCCATCTCTCCTTTTATGATTATTCAAACTGCGCGACAGGCAATTGATAAGAAGAGAAATGTAAGGTTCGAGAAAGAATGGGTTTCTATTGAAAACATATCTCCCAATTTACAACTTGCTGTTATTTGCTCTGAAGACCAGAACTTTGTTAACCATATTGGATTTGATGTTGATGCTATTGAGAAAGCAGTAGAGCACAATAAAAATCACAAACGTAAAAGAGGGGCAAGTACTATTAGTCAGCAAACAGCAAAGAATGTTTTTTTGTATGACGGAAGAAATTGGATAAGAAAGTCTTTTGAGACCTATTTTACATTTCTTTTAGAGATTTTTTGGAGTAAAGAACGCATTATGGAAGTATACTTAAATGTTATTGAATTTGGGGATGGCGTTTATGGCGCGGAAGCGGCATCACAAAAATTCTTTGGTATTCCTGCTAAGAACCTTTCGCAGGAGCAAGCTGCCTTGTTAGTTTCTGTACTTCCTATGCCCAGAAAACTATCCGTTATACGGCCTTCTCCTTATGTACTCAAAAGGCAAGCATGGGTACTTGTACAAATGACTAAGTACGGAAAGCTGGAATATTAATTTCTTTGCCCATCATAAAACAAAAAATCCCATTTTGATATTTGAACAAAATGGGATTTATAAATTTTTAATACGTATCTATTTCTTGTCGTGGGATAGTAACGTAATTGGTCCTTTCAGTTTAATCTTTTTGGGTTTACTTCCCGGCGGAACTTTCATGTCTATATCAGCAATAAAATAATACGTTCCATCACTTAACATTTTTCCCGAATAAGTATGACCATCCCAACTTATTGTGGGGGCATTTGATTCATATACTTTTATACCCCATCGGTCAAATATTTCCAAATGTGCATTTTTAAAACCGGTATTTGGAATTGTCCATGTATCATTTTTATTATTTCCACTTGGAGTAAATATATTTGGAATAAAAAATGAATCGGGAATAAATATTTCCACATAAAATGTATCCGGACATCCATATATATTATTAGCAATATGTGTAACAGTATATTCTCCGGGAGCAGGAAACTCATGAATAGTACTTTGAGCATTAGAAGTAGTGCCGACAAAATCCCAATACCAATACGTATTTCCATTGTTAGGATTGTTAAAATGGTAGACAGGATTAAATGTGCCACCGGTTATGGTCGTGTCAACTGTTGCAATTGCTTGAGGCATTATTGTGACTGTAAATGTTCCGGTAGCAGATGAACAGCCGTTTGCATCCGTTGCAATTACAGAATAAGTAGTGCTGGTACTGGGGCTGACACTAATAGAAGCACCGCTAAATGATCCGGGTTCCCATGTATAAGAATAGCCGGGTGTACCTCCTGTTGAGGATGCATTCAATACACTGATTTTACCAGGGCAAATGCTGTCGCCTCCGGCAAGTGCTATAGTTACTCCGGTAGGTTGAGTAATGGTAACCATGGTTGTTGTATCACAACCATTAGTATCGGTTACTAATACAGAATAGGTACCTTGGGATAGGCCTGTTATATTTTGAGTAGTAGCTCCGGTAGACCAAAGATAGGCGTACGGGGGAGTGCCACCGGTTGGATACACAATCACTGCTCCATCAGCGCCTCCATTACATGAAATATTTGTTTGAGTGCCGGTTGATGCACCCAAAAATATACCGGGTTGTTGAATGTTAACGGTATCTATTTTAGTACATCCTTGTGCATCTGTAATGGTAACCGAATACTGGCCGGCAGTTAATGAACTTGCCGTTTGAGTAGTTTGCCCGTTACTCCATAAGAAAGTGTATGCTGCTGTACCACCGGATGGGTTGGCTGTAGCAGCACCATCATTGCCTCCATAACAGGAAACACTTATTTGTGGAAACATACTATTATTTAATCCGGCAGCCGGTTGTGTGATGGTAACCGAATTGCTGGCAGTACATCCTAATGCATCTGTAATATCTACCGTATAAGTACCGGCAGATAATCCTGTAACGGTTGCAGTAGTTTGTCCGTTCTCCCATAGATAAGAATAATTAGCAGTACCACCGGAAGCATTGATGGTAGCATTTCCATTATTTCCACCAAAGCAAAATACGTTTGTTTGAGAAAAGATAGAGGAAGTTAAGGCTGCAACAGGCTGAGTTATCGGAACCAGGCTGGTGGTAATACATCCTTTAGCATCTGTAACGGTTAATGTATATGTGCCTACGTTTAATCCTGTAGCGGTTTGAGTAGTTTGTCCGTTATTCCACAGATAAGTATAGGAAGGTGTACCACCTGAAGGGGATGCAGTAGCGGCTCCGTCGTTACCTCCAAAACATGAAACATTTGTTTGTGCGGATATGCTATTGCTTAGTGCATTGGAAGGTTGTGTGATAGTGACTGAGTTATTAGTTATACATCCTAATGCATCCGTAATATTTACAGTATATGTTCCTGCACTTAAACCTGTAGCTGTTTGGGTAGATTGCCCATTGTTCCAAACATAGGTGTAGTTGGGAGTTCCACCGGATGGATTTGCAGTTGCTATTCCGTCGTTGCCTCCAAAACAAGATACTGCAGTTTGCTGAGCAGTTGTTGTGGTTAAACTTTGAGTGGGTTGTGTAACAATAACTGCCGCTGCAGAATAAACACATCCATTTGCATCTGTCACGGTGGCTACGTAAGTTCCGGCAGGTAATCCTGTTATCGTTTGAGTAGTGGCTCCATTATCCCATGAGTAAGTATAATTAGGTGTTCCTCCTGCAGGATTTACCGTAGCAGAACCGTCATTACCTGCATAACAGGATACGTTTGAATTAACAGTGGTGCTTGCCGTAGGTCCTCCGGCCGCTACCACCGTAGCTGTATTAGAGGCAGTGCATCCGTTTGCATCTGTTATTTTTATGGTATAAACCCCGGCAAATAACCCTGTAGCAGTAGCGGTAGTTTGTGCTGTAGGTGACCATAAATACGTATGAGCTCCTGTCCCTCCCGATGGATTGGCTGTAGCCGTTCCATTGGGTACCGTACAACCTGTATTGGTTGTTGACGCCGTCACTGCAGGATCAGCAGTAGGAGAAATGGTGACCGAAGTATTACTGCTGCAACCGGAGCTGGTAACTGTAACGGTATAAGTGCCGGTAGAGAGTCCTGTAGCAGTCGCAGTAGTTTGTCCGCCGGGACTCCATAAATAGGATGGAGATCCCGTACCGCCTGATATACTAGCGGATGCCGTTCCATTGCCTACTGTACAGCCCGCTTGTGTAGAAGAAGCACTTACTGTAGGAGTAGAGGTAATATTGATATTAAAAGTTTTTTGGGAGGTACATCCTCTTACATCGGTAGTCGTAACTGTATAATTGCCATTTGCCAAGCCGGTTACGGTTGCTGTGGTTCTACCATTAGACCACAAGTAAGAATAAGCGGGAGTACCACCTGCTGCGCTTATTGAAGCCGAAGCAGGATTTCCTGAGCAGGCAACATTGGTTACGGCTACACTGGAGGATAATGCCGCTGCGGGCTGAGTAATAGCAACAGTTTGGGACGAGCTGCATTTATTTGCATCGATAACCGTAACGGTATAATTTCCTGAAGGAAGACCTGTTGCTGTGTTTGCTGTTTGTCCATTGCTCCAAACATAGGTATAAGGAGAAGTGCCTCCACTGATCGTTGCTGTAGCACTACCGGTACTGCCACCATAACATCCTACATTGGTGCTTGATTGAATTGATGCTGTGCCGGGTGTAAGAGAACCTACAGTAACTACTGCGCTATTTGAATTTAAGATGCAATTGGTTTTATCACTTACTGTCACACTGTATGTTCCTGAACATAAACCGGTAGCGGTAGCTGTAGTTTGTCCATTACTCCAATTATAAGTATAAGGTGGTTGTCCGTTTGAAGCATTTACAGTAGCTGTTCCTGTGCAGCTGGGGCAGGTAGCTGTAGAAGAGGTCGTCATTTGCACAGCGCTTGAACAATAGAGTTGTTGAATAAAAACTCCACTATCGTATTTATGATCCGTTGCATCTGCAATAGCGATTTTGAAAGTATAGGTAGCGCAAGGTGTTACATTTAGGTTAGAAGTAACTACAGTTGTTAACCCATCGTATTGTATGGTAGTACCCCCACAGTTATTCTTGTAATAGGTACAGTTAGTACAACCTGTTTGATTAGTGGTGCAAAATGAATAATAACCTCTATTAATATTATTAACAGCTACAGGAGTCTTTGCTGCATTAGGAAGCCGTGCCACATTATAGGCATTGTATGTACCCCCTGCAGGATTAGGGCCGGATACAAAAAAACCGAAAGCATCATTGAAAAATGAATTCACATACTCTGGATATTCTTCAGAGCCGAATACAAATTGGATGGTTAAAGTAGTACAGGACGGAACAACATTAAAAGTAAGTATACATGGGTCTCTTGTGGCTGAAGGCTCAATAGCAATAAGATTAGGGTCAGAAAAAGTAGTACCGTTTATATAACCATACGAATCAGAATTGTTGAATCCATCAACTCCTGAGGCACTCCCTGTTGTAAATACAGAGCCATTTGTAATACCAAGATTAGTACTTCCACCATTTGAAAAGGTGCCGTATGCACCTGAAGGGCAGTTACGGGTAATATTGCTGATCGTTATTCCATTGCCGATAAAACCCGCAACCAACTGTGCATTGGTTACGCCGGTGTTTATGGTAAGTTGTGCATTTGCTGTAGTTGCACATAGAGATACAAATAAAAGAGCAAATGACCGGGCGAATGATTTAGCATTTATTTTTTTCATATTGAGTAAAGTGTAATTTTCTATATTTCTAAAACAGAATACAATTAAGTTGATAGAAGTAAAAATAGGGTTTCTATTTTTACTTCTATCATAAGTGAGTAGCGTTAAGTTCTTTACTAATTAAGCAGTATTTAAAATAAAGTTTGCTTACAAACATAGATATTATGTTAAATAAAAAAACAATAGATTTTACAAAGAATTAACCAAGAGCATTATATATATAAGACTAATTACGTTGTAAAATGGTTGCACCTTATTAAAGTAGTGACTCCTAGGCTGTTAAATAAAAATGACGCCTGACATTAACTCAGGGCGTCATTTTTATTTAACAGTACTCTAAATCTTAGTTAGGTTTATTTCTTACTAAAGTAACATAGCCTTTAATAGTTTTGTTTGCAAGTTTAGCGACGTAGAAATACATACCATCGACAGCAGGCTTGTTGTTCTGTTTATTATTTCCGTTCCAGCAATTATCAGTACCGGTAGAAGTAAACATCTTAACACCCCAGCGATCAAAGATTTCTAAAGAGATACATTGTTTGAGCGTTTGCGCCCCGTTTCCACCCAGAGAAGGAATAAAGCAATCATTATAACCATCGCTGTTAGGAGTAAAAATATTTGTTTTCTCATCAAAGGTTGCATAGTCGTATAAATCAGCTGCTTTGATAGCGGTTTTAAGAGTATCATAGCAAGGAGATTGGTAAACGATGAGAGTTACATTATGATATCCGGACCCATACGGATAAAGATGAGAAGGATTTTGTAAGGAAGAACTACCACCATCACCAAAATTCCACAACCAGGTAGTGATAGAAGAGGGAGTGCTTTCATCTTTAAAATTCATAACTACTCCATCACAAGAAACAGAAGGGATATAAGAGAATTTAGCATCTGGTTT
>CAZCJN010000044.1:0-2077 GCA_964498865.1 uncultured Bacteroidia bacterium | reverse complement strand
TTAGAAGTAGATATAGAAGATACGAGCTGGCTTGGATGGGTGAGCGTGATCGATGATGTAGAAGTACAGCCTAAAGCATCCGTAACTGTTACACTGTAAATTGTATTTGCCGAAAGACCAACAACTACTGCAGTAGTTTGTGCGGGTAATGTACTCCATACATACGAGTAACCGGGTGTACCCCCTGTTGGGGTAACAGTAGCCGATCCATTCGATCCTAAATAACAAGAAACATTAGTGGCTGACATTCCTGAAGACGTAGTTAGTTTAGTTGGCTCAGTTATAGTAATCATGGAAAACGAACTGCAATTATTAGCGTCGGTTACTAATACAGTATAAGTTTGTGCATATAACCCTGTTGCATCGGCTGTTGTTTGTGAAGAAGGAGACCAAAGATATTGATAGGGGTTGGTTCCGCCTACGGTAGCAGAAGTAGAAGCAGACCCTGTATTAGTGCCAAAACAAGAAACGTTGCTTAATACAGTTGCTGTAACAGTAGGTCCATTCGCAACAGGAACATAGACGGAGCTGTTTTTTGTACATCCGTTATTGTCAGTAACCAAAACACTATAAGTGCCAGAAGGTAAACCTGTAGCTTGAGCTGTTGTTTGTAGCGGAGTAGAGTTCCATAGATAGGTGTAAGCAGGCGTTCCTCCGGCTACATTAACACTGGCAGTACCGGTAGATATATTACAGCCCGTAGTAGTACCTGTGATAGTATTTGATAAAGGTGCAGCCGGCTGTGTAATAGAAACGGTTTTTGTTGATGAACAACGATTAGCGTCTGTAATAATAACTGAGTAAATACCCGGAGTTAAATTTGTAGCTGTTTGAGTAGTTTGCACAGGTGCAGTTTGCCATACATATGAATAGGGCGAAGCACCTCCATTAGCATTTACAGTTGCAGTTCCAAACCCACCATTACATAAAATATTGTTAGCTGTAATAGCACTTGATGTGGGATTAGGATTAACAATTACGACTGCAACAGCTTTTGAAGTACAAGAGCCATTAGTGGCAGTTACTGTATAATTATAAGTTCCGCTGGCAGTAGGTGCAACTACAATACTCGGAGTTGTTTGCCCCCCTGGCGCCCAAGAATAAGTATAACCAGATGGAGGCCCAATTGCAGTAAGTGTTGTGGATTTTCCGGCACAAATGTTAGGAGATGGGTTAAAGGATGCATATAAATTCCAACATGGCAGAGTTTTAAATTGAAAATCCCTTCTGATCTCTCCCAGTTTAACTCCGTTTCTATATTCTTCTACTCGCACACAAAAAACATATACTCCATTTAATGGAGGTGTCGTAACTACCATTCCGGTTTTAGGATTTATTGACATTCCAGGATCTCCCATTTGGTTTGCTAAGCCAAAGCCTGATGCCCAAGTAATATCTCCATATGGTTTTGGCCATACACCCGGATTTACCCATCCTTTGGAGGGAAAACCAAATGGGTTAGGGTTAGACGTATTTGTATCACATATTTGATTGATTGGAGATGAGCAGCTTAAAGGAGTAACAAAAGAATAAACCAATGAATCACCATCTGCATCCGTACAGGAAAAATCATCGGAGTTTGGATAATTGATACACATATACCCATCTGGAACAGAATTAAATGTAGGATTGGAATTATTGAATGTCGGATCGGGTATTTCACAATACATAACATATCCGGCATATTGAGGGTCGACCATGTTTGTAATTACAGCATTGCGGCAGCAACGATGGTAGGACAGGTAATAACCTGCCGCATTATTGGTTATAGTTACTATTCTTTTATAAACTGCCTTTTCCATGCACATTTTAGGATCATAACATGCATCACCTAACTGAACTTTTGTAATAGTCGGATTCGTAATTGTTATGGTTGCAGTAGCCGCATTGGTAGATTTATTAAAAAGTCCAACTTGTATAGAATTATCAAAAGGTGAGGTTGTGCTACAGTCTCTAAAAAAATTAAGAGTAATTTCAAATGAATTTGTATTGACATATCTAACGGTCATATCACCACCCACTATATGGCTGGCATATGATTGAGAGGCAATAAGTAAGATTAAAATAAAAAACAGTT
>CAZCJN010000043.1:0-16513 GCA_964498865.1 uncultured Bacteroidia bacterium | reverse complement strand
GTCAATTTAATATCATCTATGCGCTGATATTCATCTCCACTTCCTTTAATAATATATTGCATTTTAAACTCATCTCCTATTTTATCGGCGCGAAAGACAGATAGTTTATCATTCACTTCAAAAATTTGTGGCAAGGATTGAATCCTATTCCATGCATCTAATGATATATTATATTCTTTATCTTGTTTAGTAGCATTTGTTTGTTTGTACCAAAGCGCGTCACAATACGTTTGACGAAGCAAAGCAATGGCCCCCATTAGAGAACCGGGATAATCCTGAGTACTTGTTCCTTTTAGAAATGAATACATCGCAGCTCCTTTTTCTTTTATGATCACATTATTTTCATTTTTATCAGCCAAGGTTACTACCACAGACGAACCTCTTGCAATACCATCTCTATTAAACGTCATAACTGTTCCAAAGCCAAGTTTCAAGAATTCTTCTGCTACTTTGCTATCCACAACAAATAACCTATCAGCTTCAATTTCCGGCCTTATTGCCTGATTCCATCCATAAGCACCTTTAAGATTGTTTTCCATTTGAGTACTACGCCCGGCCCTAGTATTCTTTTTTATTTCAGGCATTCCATAAGTCGTGTAGGCATCAATTAGTGAAGGATAGATGTATTTTCCTTTTAAATCATAAACGACTGCTTCTTTAGGAATAATAACACTTGCTCCGGCATCTACTATTATTCCATCTTTAATCAACAATGTAGCATTATCAACTACGGTTTGATAATCTGAAAATAGTTTAGCGTGTGTAAATGCATAATAGGTATGACGCTTGTCTGGCGCACCATTAGTGGGGAATGTTTCTTGTGAAAAAGAAACAATAGATATAACAAACGTAGAGAAAAACAGTAAAGAGTATTTCATGATATATTATTAGGTTGCCAAATGTATCATTTAAAATAAAAAAAGCAAAAAAGAGAGATTGTATTTTGGAACACTATACGAATCCAACTTATCTCCTTAAGAAAGGAAATAAACCTTATTTGATGGTTGTTCTTTGAGAAAAGACTTTGAAATAAAACCAACCTACACACAACAAACCTAGAACAAAAGGGTAAAAGGCATGATACCTTAGCTCTTCATCCCAAAAAAATTCACAGCACATCCAATAAGTATTGGCAATGATCCATAAACAAATAGCAAGGTTGATCCAAAATTCATTATCATTAAAAGATCGGACAACAATGGCAATAGCGACACCTAAAGTAGGAACTATCATAATAACTCCCGCCACTTTCCAATGCATGAGCCAGCAACTGTCTTTAATCAGCCAAAGCAAAATATGGAAGTTCTCATAATGACGGAGAGGTCTTAGTATGTCGGGTTTCATAATAAAATTTTTACCCCAACTATCATACTACCAGTTTTTTATACCTAACTCTATGTGGGGTTACATCACCAAGGCGTGCTTTTTTATTTTCTTCATAATCAGAATACCCTCCTTCGAACCAATATACTTTTGATTCGCCTTCAAAGGCAAGTATATGTGTACATACACGATCTAAAAACCATCTGTCGTGCGATATAATTACAGCGCAACCTGCAAAATTCTCAAGCCCTTCTTCTAATGCACGAAGTGTATTAACATCTAAATCGTTTGTAGGTTCATCCAGCAGAAGAACATTGGCTTCTGATTTAAGAGTAAGGGCAAGATGCAAGCGATTACGTTCTCCCCCCGAAAGCACCCCGCATTTTTTACCCTGATCTGTTCCCCCAAAATTAAATCGAGATATATAAGCACGAGCATTAATTGCTTTTCCTCCTACCATGATGTTGTCTAAACCCCCGCTAATTACATCGTAAACAGTTTTATTCTGATCTATATCTGTATGTGCTTGATCTACGTAACCAATTTTTACTGTAGGGCCAATCTTAAATTCTCCTTTATCAGGTTTTTCCTGCTCCATGATCATTCTAAAAATCGTTGTCTTACCTGCGCCATTCGGACCAATGATACCCACTATTCCTGCTGGAGGAAGTTTAAAATTCAGATCTTCATAAAGAAGTTTATCTCCAAATGCTTTAGATACATGTTTAGCTTCTATCACTTCATTACCAAGGCGTGGCCCATTTGGAATAAATATTTCTAACTTTTCTTCTTTAGATTTAACATCTTCACCCGCCATTTTTTCATAGTTCTGCAAACGTGCTTTTTGTTTAGCTTGTCGGCCACGTGCTCCTTGCTGCACCCATTCCAACTCACGTTTTAAAAACTTCTGGCGTTTACTTTCCGTTTTCTCTTCTTGTTCTAATCGTTTAGCTTTTTGATCTAACCAAGATGAATAATTTCCCTTCCATGGAATGCCTTCCCCTCTATCCAATTCTAAAATCCATCCTGCAACGTTATCAAGAAAATACCGATCGTGAGTTACTGCGATAACAGTTCCTTTATAATTTTTCAAATGTTGCTCTAACCAGTCCACCGATTCAGCATCGAGATGGTTCGTTGGCTCATCCAGCAATAACACCTCCGGCTCTTGAATAAGTAAACGGCAAAGTGCAATTCGGCGTCTCTCACCACCTGAGAGATTCTTAACAAGTGCATCACTCTCAGGGCAACGCAACGCATCCATCGCCTGTTCTAAGCGATTATCTAAATTCCATAAGTCATGCTTTTCTATCAGGTCATTCAGTCGGGCTTGTTTATCTAAAAGTTTCTGCATCGCATCATCGCTCATGGGTTCAGAGAACTTATTATTCACCTCTTCATATTCCTTTAAAATAGCAACATGCTCTTGCGCACCTTCTCTTACAATCTCCAGAACTGTTTTACTATTATCTAATTCTGGCTCCTGGTCAAGCATACCAATGGTGTAACCAGGCGATTTGTGAATTTCCCCTTGATAGCTGGTGTCTTTACCGGCAATAATCTTAAGTAGAGTAGATTTCCCTGAACCGTTTAAACCTAACACCCCAATTTTAGCACCATAGTAAAATGATAAATAGATGTCTTTTAAAATAGCTTTTTGATTGGTTGGTATCGTCTTACTGACGTTGACCATTGAAAATATTACCTGACGACCTTCTGACATGATATTTGAAATTAAGATTGCTAATATAAGGAGACCATATTCCTTAAGAACAGTAGTTACAGGTATAGGATTCCGGATTGTAGATTATATACCTGCAACACAGCCTTTACTTATTGTTTTAATGTCCATTTTTCTTCAGATGTATCAGAGCTGGCACCATATACAGTTTTATAAGACGATTGAAGTTGAACTTCTTTGTTTTTCAATTGATATATTTCAAAAACGACTGTAGGTGCTTTCGTTCCATCATAAGTAGTCATCATTCCTGAAGAAGATACAACGCTTAATGATCTTAAAACTATACTTGATTTTTTCTTTGCATCTCCTATACCATCTGTAAAATTCCATAATCCCTCTGTGATGGTAATGGAAGGGATCGTATTATTATTATCTGTATAAACAGTTTTAAACTTCCCTTCTTTAAAAAATTCATAAGTCATAGTAAATTTACTATTGCTGTTTGTTGGAATAGAACCGGTACCTGCATCTACTGTTACCGCCTCGCTTTTATTAGTTCCATCATAGGTCCATGAGGTAGTTTTAGTAGAAGTATTCGTACCCGACACATTAATTTCTGAACGAGTACCTTCACCTGAGCTTACATTCCATTCGCCAATAATTCTTGCTTTTCTTGAATGCATAGAAAAAAACGGATCACCTTCTCCTTTTTTACAACCATTAAACGTCAATACTGATACAATAATTGCTGGCAGAATAATTATTTGTTTTTTCATATAGATTATAAATATTTTTTTTGATTTTATATATCGGCAAATGTAAATAAAATAGAATCGCCTGTTTTTCTATTTTATTAAAAAAGAAAAGAAAAAATGTGTAAAAGAAAATAAAAAAAAATTACATTTTTATAGCATTAAAATCAATGCAATATATATCATCCAGTCCATTTTGTGGATTTAGCAAAACAGCCTTAAGTTGTTTAAAGTTAAGAGGAGTTTTCATAGGGGATTTAATGCCATTCCGCTTACTGGTAAAGAAAAAATATTTTTTATCGAAAGAAACAAACGGGCAATAGTCAAGAAAAGAAGAGTTAATTTTATTTCCTAGATTTTTAGCGGCGCTCCACTCTCCTTTTGCATCTTTAATACTTAAATACAAGTCAGCACTTCCAAAACCATCCGATCTATTGTATCCGCTAAAAATAATATAGTCTTCATCTGGCGAAACAAACGCATTAAATTCAAAACCGTCTGTATTTATTTGAGGTGGTAAACTTCTTGCTGAGTCATATTGCCCATTACGGTATTGCGCAAATACAATATCTTCTTTTGCCTTACCCATATCTCTTGTAAAGTAAATAGTTCCATTTTTTGAAAGGGAGGGATAAAATTCATCTTTACTACTATTTATTATATTTCCTAAATTAACAGGAACGCCCCACTTTCCTGATACCTTATGAATACACCATAGATCATAATCCTTAATAGAATCTCCCTTACCATTCAGTGGTCTATTAGAAGAAAAAAACAATTGGTTGCCATTAGGCGAGAATGCAGGTTCGAGGTCATTGTATTTACCGGAAAAAACGGCGACTTCAGCTTTACTCCATTTATTATTTTCTTTCTTCATATGCATAATAAAACTTAGTGCGCCATTGCTATGTTGAATAGTATAAAACAGTTCATTACCATCAGGCGAGATGGCCATATCTCGATTAGAAAACTCATCAGAAATGATACCTGGTGCAAATAATATTACAGTGTCTGATATCTGTTGCCCAAATATATTGCCGGATTGTGCAGAAATATGCGATGTAGATAGCGCTATAAAAAGAAGTATTATGATTTTCATTGTTATTATAATGGAAAGTAGATAGCGTGTTTTTCGTTGTACTTACGGAGGTATATAAAAATAGATTCTCTCTTTTTTTTCTTATTTAATGCACCAAACTCTTTATAAAGCTCTTGATCACGCTGTAAAAGAGATTCCATATTCGTTACATTAAAATCACCTATGGTACCTGTTTCAAAATCCAATATATACTGCCCCGTTGTATAATTATATTGTGTTCGATTATAATACGGGTCATAATAGTAGTAGGGATTTCTAAGTGAAACTATCGTTTGAACGGTTGCAACAAAATGACTGATACTTCCAATTACAACAACTCGATTAAATGAAGTACCATAATTAACATAGATAGCATCGTTTGCACTATAACCCCATACCTTACTGGTTTCTATTTGCTGCTCTTTTCCAAGCGAATCCAAATAAACAAAGTCTTTTTTATCAAGCGCATATTTTAAAAAATCCCTGTCTCCCCTGTTTGCATTAAAAACCACTTTCGATAAAGGAATGGGAGAATTATTTTTAAAATCAGAAAATGATAAATAAACGCCTTCCTTAAAAGAAAAATCTTTAGTGTATTCTGTTACTTTTTGTTGTGCCTGCAATGCAATACAAAAATACAGCCAACCAACTAAAAATAAAATATTTCTATTTTTCAACTTATACATTTCAATTATTGCTTTTAATTCATCCGTTGCCGTATTGCTTCATATAGCAAAACAGAACAACTCGCTGAAACATTCAAAGAATCGGCTTGTCCAAGCATAGGAATTTTAATTTGCTCACCTTCATTCAGCCATTTTTGTGATAGTCCATCTGCCTCTGTGCCAAAAACTATTGCAGAAGGAGAGTTAAAATCTACATCAACATACTTCTTTGTAGCAGACAATGCTGCAGAATAAATTTTTATATTTTTTTCTTTTAAAAATGTTACCACCTCTTCAGACGAAGCAACAACAATTTGCTTAGAGAAAACACACCCAATGCCCGAACGAATAACATTCGGATTATAAATATCCGTTTTTATGTCGCATACAATAACAGCATCGGCCCCTGCCCCATCAGCAGTGCGTAAAATTGCTCCTAAATTACCAGGCTTTTCTACTGATTCTAGTATCACTAAGAGAGGGTTTTTAGAAAGGTTCAATTCATACAATCGTGTATGCTTAGGTTTGACCAAGGCAAGCAATCCATCAGAATTTTCTCTATATGATATTTTTTCAAATACTTCTTTACTAACTCTTACTAAATGCGTAATACCATCCAGAATGTGTTTATTTTTTCGATTAAATATTGCATCGCAAACAAAAAGAGTCTTAATATCAAAACCATTTTGTTTTGCTGCCCTTATCTCTCTGTAGCCTTCTACCACAATTACATCTTGGGCCTTTCTTTCAGATGATTTTTCCTTCAGCTTTAAAACATTCTTAATCCTGGGATTTGATGTGCTAACTATTATTTCTTCCATTTATTTTCATTGATTAAAGCGAATATACAAATCGCTTTCAATTAGTATCTTCGCTCGAAAAACAAATTCTTTTATAAAAAAACATGTCTTCGCTCAAAAACTACTTGTCGCTCGTTAAATTCAGTCATACTATTTTCGCATTGCCGTTTGCGATCATTGGTTTTTTCTTAGGAGTAGTTTCATCAGGCAATAGCTCTCAAAATTTAACAAGTTGGACAAGTAACTATTTTCTATTATTCGTAATGGTAATTCTATGTATGTTTTTTGCACGCAATGCAGCCATGGCATTTAATCGATGGGCTGATCATAAGTATGACAAACAAAATCCAAGAACAAAAATTAGAGAAATTCCAAGTGGAATAATTTCTTCTAACAACGCGTTATTATTTGTGGCATTCAATTGTATAGCATTTATCACCACTACCTTTTTTATAAACCCCCTTTGTTTTTACTTATCACCTATTGCATTATTAGTTGTATTAGGATATAGTTATACAAAACGTTTTACACCGCTTTGCCATATTATTCTTGGTGTAGGATTAGCACTTGCTCCTATAGGAGCCTATCTTGCCGTAACCGGTCAGTTCCAAATGCTACCACTATTCTATTCCTTTGCTGTGCTTTTTTGGGTTAGTGGATTTGATATTATTTATGCATTACAAGATGAGGAATTTGATAGATCTATCAACCTAAAATCAATACCTGTGTTAGTTGGAAAAAAAAATGCACTTATTATATCCCGATTATTCCATTTAGTTTCTGCTTTTCTTATAATGTACGCAGGCTACTATGCAAAATTTCATGCTTGGTATTGGGTAGGCTCATTAGTTTTTATATCACTACTACTCTATCAGCATACGCTAGTAAAAGCAAGTGATTTAAAAAAAGTAAATATTGCATTCTTTACCACCAACGGGATTGCTAGTCTAGTTTTCGCAACTTTTGTTTTACTAGACATCTACCTTCATTAGTTATCATAATGTGTTCCTTTCTCAGCTCTTTTACTTCTCATTCTCATATTCAAACCTTCTACAAGTAGTGAAAAAGCCATAGACACATAAATATATTGCTTGGGGACGTGAAAATGAAACGCATCTAAAATCAAAATCATACCAATCATTAATAAAAATGCAAGCGCAAGCATTTTAATAGTTGGATGCTTATTAATAAAATCACTCACTTTTTCAGAAAATGCAAGCATAATAATCATTGCAATCATTACAGCAGCAATCATTATTAAAACATTTGATACTAAACCAACAGCAGTAAGAATAGAATCGAAAGAAAATACAATATCAATAAGTACTATTTGCATGACCACTGCATTAAGCATTGCTTTTTTAATATTAACATTTACTTCCCCTTCACCATGTCCTTCTACTTTATGATGGATCTCTATGGTAGTTTTAACAATCAGGAAGATTCCACCGGCAAGTAAAATAATATCACGCCCAGTCGCTCCAAACTCGCCTACATAAAACAATGGCTCTTTCATTCCTATAATCCAACTGATACTAAATAACAGCGCTATCCTCATAATTAGAGCTAAAGACAACCCTATTGTTCTTGCTTTACGCTGATCTTTTCTATCCTGAAGTTTTCCGGCAATAATAGCTATGAAAATAATATTATCTATACCCAATACTATTTCCAATACCGATAATGTAAGCATGCTGATCAAAGACTGTACTGAAAAAAGGTCATTAAAATTTTGTACTATATCCATTTTTTATTTGTGTTTTCGCAAAAATACACAGAAAAGTACCTTTCTATTAAAAATTATTCTCATTCATTATCAATGAGTTAAGTGGTTTATTGAAAAATATATAGTATTATGTGATACAAGGTACTGTCTTTTGTATATATCTTTGTAATGTAAAGTAAGAGGTTAAACACAATACATACAACTCAATAAAATATGGACATAGACAACACAAAAGCACAGATGAGGAAAGGGGTTCTCGAATTCTGCATTCTTGCCACACTTTCAAAAGAGGATGCATATCCTACAGAAATCATAGAGAATTTGAAAAGTGGTAAGCTGGTAGTCGTTGAAGGAACCCTCTACCCTCTTCTAACACGCTTAAAAAACATGGGCCTACTAAGCTATCGCTGGGAAGAATCAACTTCTGGCCCCCCACGCAAATACTATAAACTCACACCAATTGGAAAACAATTCTTGAAAGAATTAGAATCCACCTGGGATGAACTAGTACAATCCGTAAACAAAATCACAAAATAATTTTCTAACACCAAAATAAAATGAACAAGACTGTAACCATCAATCTCAGCGGAATAATATTTCACATTGATGAAGATGCATTTCAAAAATTATCAAACTACCTCTCAACCATAAGAGGATATTTTTCAGAATCGGAAGGTAGGGATGAAATTATGGCTGACATTGAAAACAGAATAGCTGAAATGCTATCTGCAAAGGTATCTACTCTAAAACAGGTTGTTATAATGATGGATGTAGATAATGTTATTGAACTGATGGGAAAACCAGAAGATTTTGCAGGGGAACAAAGTCAAACAGCATCTTCAGCTAAATCGCAAACAACTTATAGCAAAAGAAAAAACAGACGCGTTTTCCGTGATGGAGAAAACAAACTCTTAGGCGGTGTGTGCTCGGGTATCGCTAACTACTTTGGTGCTGACCCGCTTTGGTTACGTCTTGCTTTAGTAGTTGCCTTTTTTGTCTTTGGTTCAGGCTTTCTATTATATATAGTATTATGGATGGTTATTCCTGAAGCAAAAACTACAGCAGAAAAACTGGAAATGAAAGGAGAAGATGTTAACTTCTCAAATATTGGAAAAAAAGTAGAAGAAGAAATAAACACTTTTGGCAAAAAAGCAGAAAGCTGGGCTGAAGAAGTAAAAAGCAGTTCGTCACAAACCCGAGCAAAAGCTAGAGATTTTATAGATCAGCTCCTGTATTTTTTAGGTTCCCTATTCGGTTCATTATTTAAAGTGGCAACAAAAATAATAGGCGTATTTATTGCCATAATCGGAATGATTTTATTAATAGGAATGGTTAGTACATTATTTGGTCGAACAGGTGCAATTAATATTGATGGAGAAGTATTTTCTCTTCAAAATGGTTTCAATTTGTTTTTCCGAGATGAAAACCAAGCCACCTTTGCAAGCATTGCCTTATTCTTATTCATAGGTATTCCACTAATCATGCTTGTATATGGGGGAATAAAGCTGCTATTGGGAATAAAAACAAAAAATAAATATGTAAGCAGAAGCGCAGGAGCACTTTGGCTTGCAGGTCTTATCCTGGTAATCATTTTGGGCAACCAGATAGCGGGTATGTTTACCGATGAGTCAACACATCAAAATAAAATTGTTCTTGCTTCCCCTAAATCCGGAACCTTATATCTTAAAGTAAAAGGCGGAAATGAAAACAGTTACGATTATGATGAAGAACGTTCTCATAATCATGTTAGAATTAATATAAAAAACAAAAACATAGTTTCTATAGATAATGAAAATATAAACTTAAGATATCCGGAGCTTAATATTGTTCGGTCTGAAACTGATAGTTTTGAAGTAGTAATTTATGCCAAGTCAAGAGGGAAAGACAGAAAAGAAGCTTTGAGATATGCTAAAAATATTTCTTATGAGCTTGCACAAACAGATTCTGTTGTTGAATTCATGCCTTACTTCTCTATGCCTTTAGAAGATAAATGGAGAGCTCAACAAGTATATATAGAGCTACGTGTACCAAAAAACAAAATGGTATATATGAATAAAAGCATGAGAAACATCATCTATGATATAAAAAACGAAACAGATACCTGGGATGGCGACATGGTAGGAAGAAAATGGATAATGGGCACAGAAGAATTAAAATGTATTGACTGTTACGGAATAGAATCTGAAAGAAAAGTTAAAAGAAGGCAACAACCCCATATACCCGAACCACCAATTGAACCAACCGAACCAGAAGATCCATCTATTTAATTTAAATACACTAAAAAAAATATACTAAAAAATTATGAAAGGTATAATATCGATCATACTGCTCTCTATCACCACTCTTTCAATAGCGCAAACAAATCTGATAAGTGGGAGTGTTAATGACCAACAAAATGCCCCGGTTGAATTTGCAAATGTATTGCTACTCCTTTCTAAGGACTCTGCATTAGTAAAAGGCAACATAACGGATGAAAAAGGCTTCTTCTCATTTGAAAACATCCCTTCAAACGAATATATTGTATCAATCAATCAAATAGGAATGGAAAAATACTACTCAGAGAAGTTTTTAATAAACGAAGATCATTCAGTTAAAGATTTAGGGGAAATAGTAATTAAAAACGAAACATCGACGTTAAAAGAAGTAGTAATTACCTCTAAAACACCTCTGTTCGAAAGAAAACCAGACAAAACAGTGGTAAACGTTTCATCAGACATAGCTGCAAGCAATTCTACCGCACTTGATGTGTTAACAAAATCTCCGGGTGTTATGGTAGATAAAGACGGAAATATCTCCATGAGAGGTAAAAGCGGTGTGATGGTTATGATAGATGGTAAACAAACATTTCTTTCGGCCGAACAACTTACCAACATGTTAAACGCAATGTCGGCAGATCAAATTGAACAAATAGAGCTAATAACCAACCCCTCATCAAAATATGATGCAGAAGGAACAGCAGGCATTATTAATCTTAAACTAAAAAAGTCTAAGATGTATGGAACCAATGGCAGCCTTTCTTTGGGTTATTCTCAGGGAAATTATGATCGCGAAAATGGAAGTATAAATTTAAATCACAGAACTGAAAAATTAAATTTATTTGGCAACTACAACTTCAATTCATTCACTACTTACAATAAGATTATTATTGAAAGAAAGTTTGTAAAAAACGGCAGTTTAGATAACGTCTTTAAACAAGATTCCTGGATAAAAGAAGGCGGATCGGGGAATGCATTAAAAACAGGAGCAGATTATTTTATCAATGACAATAATACATTGGGTGTAATCGCAAACCTAGGATACTATCCGGAAAATCGTACAGGCACTAACTATACTTCTATTTATAATAGCCAAGATGTTTTTTCATCAGCAGTACATACATTTAATAAAAACAAGTTGATGTTTGGCAATTATTCAATGAACCTAAATTATGAATCTAAACTTGACACTTCCGGAACCAAACTAAATATAGATGCTGATTACGCAAAATTTGAAACCGAAAACAATGGTTCTTTTCAATTTCTCAACTATGACAGCATATACAATCAAACAGGAAATGAAAACGAAATAAAAAACGATGCACTTTCACTAACGACTATTCAATCAATAAAAGCAGATCTAATTAAACCATTATTTAACAATAAATGGAAACTAGAAACAGGAGCTAAAGCGAGTATTGTTGATACTGATAACGATCTGATTTTTTACAACATATTAAATAATACCGAAATACTTGACACATCTAAATCAAATCATTTTAAATATTCTGAGAACATATTTGCAGCGTATGGAATGATGGGAAGAGAATGGAAAAAGCTCACACTTCAAGTAGGATTACGCGGTGAACAAACAATTGCAAAAGGTTATCAAGAAACAAATGACTCTTCATTTACCCGCAGCTATTTTCAGTTATTCCCTACAGCGTCGGCATCCTTTTTACCATCAGAAAAGCACCAATGGGGTATTTCTTACAGTCGCAGAATTGACAGACCCGATTATAATGATATGAACCCATTTCGCTTCTTCTTAGACCAATACACCTACCAACAAGGAAATCCTTTCTTAAGACCACAATTCAGTAATAATTACGAATTCTCATATACCTATATGCAATCATTATCTGGGGTTCTATCATATAGCCGTACACGCGATAATATTACTGATGTCACCAAACAAGACGACATTACACATGTAACATATGTAACTAAAGAGAATTTAGATATTATGACAATTACTCTCTGACTCTATCCTTCCCATTACCTGTAGCAGAATGGCTTACAAGTAATAATAGTGTTACTGCGTTTTATAATCATTTTAACAGCGAATTGTCCGGTGGAACAATTAATCGAGGTTCATTAAACTACATGATCAACACTTCCAACCAAATCAAATTACCCAAAAAAATAACAGCACAAGTAGATTTTTTTTACAACTCCTCAATGGTATATGCTATTTTCCATATGACACCTCGCTATGGACTTAACCTTGCACTCCAAAAAAAGATACTTAACGAAAGAGGAAAAATAAAAATCTCAGTACGAAATCTTATTAGAAATGAATACATGGGTGCTGATATAAAATATGAAAACATGGATTTTTTCTTTAGGCAAAAAAGAGACAACAGAATATTTAATATATCCTTTACTTACACTTTTGGAAAAACAACAGTAGCTCAATCAAGAAATAGAAGTACCGGGGCAGACGATGAAAAAAACAGGGTTAAACAACAATAATTAACTATAAAATTTTATATGAAAAAAATCAATCACACCAACAATCACCAAAACAGGTTCAGCCTCTTTTTAACAGGATGTATATTCGCAAGTTTAGCAACAGGATGGCTGCTCGGCAGCATGACAACAAAAGCATTCTCACAAACACCAAGTCAAAAGAATGATGATACCTGTTTTCAAAAAACAATTCTATTACCTACAACAAGTATTAATGGAGAGATATTACCAACAATACTACTTAAAGAAATAATTATAACAGCTCAATAAAACATCAACAATAAAAAATAATAATATGGAAACTCAAGATCAAAAATCAAACAAAAGAAAATCATCGCAAGTTGGCGGACTCATGTTCGTAGGGTGCATGTTTATTGGAATGGCGGGAGGCTGGTATTTTGGCAACTTCACTATTGGGCTATTTGCCGGAATGGGATTAGGATTTATCATGATGGCAGTTACCTATGCCTCGAACATGCAAAACAAAAGTTAAATATTGTTAAATAGCATCTCACTTAAAACCACTTTAATACAAAGAACGTACTTTTACTTCCTATGAAAAAAATTTATTTACTTACAGCCTCCATTTTATTTTCTATTGTACTTTTTTCACAACCCAATGGTCCGGCTGGTGGTTTTAAGGGAATGTCTGAAAGAATGAAAATAGGGCGTTTTTACGGAAGAATAATTGACAGTACAAATAGCAAAGGGGTCGAATTTGCATCTGTTCAACTCATAAGCAATGTTTTTGACACAACAACAAAGCAAATGAGATCAGATGTAGTGGTAGCGGGGCAATTAACCCTGGAAAACGGAGATTTTAGCCTGGAAAAAATTAATTTAATGGGCAAGTATAGGCTGAAAATCTCCGCCATGGGTTACACAGTAAAAGAGATGCCCATTTCATTCAATATTGATATGGAAAAAATGAAAGCAGGTGGTGGTTTGGGAAATACAGATAAGGATTTAGGGAATATAAAGATACGTCAACTGGCTACCGAACTAAAAGCAGTAGAAGTTGTTTCCTCAACTCCCACAATGGAATTGAAATTAGATAAAAAAGTATTTAATGTTGAAAAGAACATTGTATCAGCAGGCGGTACTGCTGAAGATGTACTAAAACAAGTTCCCTCAGTAAGCGTAGATTTAGATGGAAACGTTTCATTAAGAAACGCAGCACCTCAAATTTTTGTTGATGGAAAACCTACTACACTTACTATAGACCAAATTCCGGCAGGGGCAATTCAAAGTATTGAGGTAATAACAAACCCTTCTGCCAAATACGATGCATCGGGCGGACAAGGAGGTATATTAAATATTGTATTAAAGAAAGACAAACGAATAGGTTATAATGGAAATATTCGTGCCGGCATTGATCAACGAAAAAGAGTAAATGGAGGGCTCGATGTGAATGTTAGAGAAGGAAAAATAAATATTTTTTTTAGTGGCAACGCTAATCAACGCTATTCTATTACTAATGGAAATACAGAAAGAAACAACCTAATAGGGAAACCACTTACAAATGTTTATCAAAAAACATATAATGCTAATGAAGGATTATTCATGCATACACGAGGTGGTATAGATTGGTTTATGAATAACAGAAACACCATCACAATATCTGGCAATTACTTGAAAGGAAAATTTGATCCTACAGATTCACTTAATACAGGTACTGACTCTATCCTATCCAATGGTACAGTGAATAGTTCATTCTATAATCGAAGGTCAACTTCTTTCAGAAATTTTAATAACATTGGCAGCTCTATTCAATACAAACATTTATTCCCTAAAGAAGGACGCGAGCTAACGGCAGATTTGAATTACAATTCAACAAATTTCACTGGAGGAGGAGATTATTCTACTACCTACTCCAACGCATGGCAACAACCCATCGGTTCTACTGTTTTGCAAAATAGCAAATCAAACGGTGGTACACAAGTAATTAGCATGCAATCAGATTATGTACACCCGCTCGGTGAAAAATCGAAAATCGAAGCCGGTGTAATGGGCACCTACAGAACTTTTTTAAGCAAAATAAACAACTACATAAAAAATGATAGTACAGATGAATATACATTGGTAAAAAACCAAAGCACCAACTATCAATTTACGGATCAGATATATGCTGCCTATGCTACCTACGGAATCCAAAAAGAAAAAATGAGCTATCAAATAGGTTTACGCACAGAAAGCTCTTTTTATGAAGGGGAGCTAATCGACTCAAATAAGACTTTTAAAAATTATTTTCCGGTTAGCCTGTTCCCCAGCTTCTCTGCCACATATGCAGTAAACAAACAAGACAATTTGCAATTTTCTTTCTCCAGAAGAATAAAACGTCCGGCATTTTTACAACTGCTTCCCTTTGTTGATTATTCCGATTCACTTAATCTTACAAGAGGTAATGCTAAATTAAAACCTGAATTCACAAATTCATTAGAGCTGTCTTACTTAAAGGTAATTAACCAGCAGAACAATATTTTGCTTTCTACATTCTTTAAAAACTCAACAGGGCTTATAACAAACTATCAAGCCAGTGAGTATGATACAGTACTCCATAAAAATGTTGTGATCAACACATATGAAAATGCAAATGCAAGTTATGTTTATGGGGGAGAAATTACAAGTAAGCATTCTTTCAAATGGTTAGAATTCAGTATAAATGTAAATGCGTATTACTCCATTATTGATGCCGATAATATTAAGTCGGGTTTAACCAATGAGCAATTCTCTTGGTTTACAAAAGGAAATGTAAATATTAAATTCCCTTATAACATAAGCTTGCAAATCTCTCCCGAATATCGATCTAAATCCGCATTACCATTAGGTGGGGGTGTTGGAAGAGGTGGGTGGTTTGGAGGACCAATTGCTACTGTTCAAGGTTACGATAAACCCCGTTATTCTATTGATGCAGCCATTCAATATGAGTTCATGAAAAACAAAGCTGCTAAATTAAGTTTAAGTGTAAGGGACATTTTTGCAACGGATATAACTAAAACAGTTACTAACTCCGAATATTTTAACCAAACTTCTACCCGCCTGAGAGATCAGCAATTCTTTAGACTCAATTTCTCTTATAGGTTTGGAAAATTTGACTCCTCACTTTTTAAAAGAAAGAATACAAAAGTGAATATGGATGGTGGTTTATAAAACCGATATAAAAGAGCAATGACTAACAGCATTCTCTTCAGCAGGATGAGATAAAAAAGCTGGATGCACTTTTGCCTTATTATAAAGATCCATATCAGGTTTTCTATCTATTCTTTGAGTGATTGGAATATTTAGTTTGCTGTAAAGTGATTCATAATTATACACCCTCATTCGATTCATTGGCTGTATGCTGTTATCTATCCATTTCCACTCCCAATCAGAGAATTTTAAAAAATTGTAGATAGAAATGCTATTGTCCATATGAGCAAAATGATCACTTAGATCAATGGCATGAGACATAACGCCACCTTTTTTACACAAACGATTCAATTTATCTAAAATCCCCTCCAATACATTCGGATAAATATGTTCAAACGTATTGTTAGAGGTAATTAAATCAATACTTCCATCTGCCAATTGCAGTTTACGTGCATCCATTACCATATAAGTTATATGGTACTTATCAAGTAGATCAAAAAAATCAGCAGAAAGATTTTCTGCCTCATTTAAAACTATTTGCAGTCTTTCGGGATTAATACCCGGAAGTAATTTTTCCAGCTTTCCGTTCTTATGGTACTCTGCAAATTTCCTTAATGCAACATGCGTTAATG
>CAZCJN010000042.1:0-16921 GCA_964498865.1 uncultured Bacteroidia bacterium | reverse complement strand
TACTATCTCTACTTCGGGTATTGATGATTTTATTTACAAAGGGCAAACATTAAAGGTTACTTTTCAGAATGGAAGCGTATATGAATATTTTGGCGTACCTAAGAATGTATACAATAAACTCATTAATTCTTCTACTCAAGCACGGTTTGCCAGGAGACATATTTTCGAGTCCTATACGTATAGAAAGTCGAGCAAGCAAATGGAAGAGTAATAGCTTTACATAAAACACTATGTTTATGTTGTATGCTGCACCATTTTTTTAGTACCTAAACAATTATCTAACAAATTTCTTTACATCATAATTAGCATTATCGCTAAGCCTGAAAAAGTAAATTCCTTGTTTAAATAAAGAAGCGGGGATAGAAATTTCCTGTTTATTATTTTCGCAATATACATTTTCTGAAACCACTCTTTTTCCAAGCACATCTATTATTTCAAATACAAGAGGCGTTGTATTGCTACCCTTTATTTGAATATGAATAAAATCATTATACAAAGAAATTGTTTCTATAAGAAGACTGTTGGCATGTTGAATACTCCCTGATACTATTTTGGAATAACTTGTAGTTCCATTATTATCTACTTGTTTAATTCTGTAATAAGACATGTTGTACAATGGTGCATGATCAATAGAAGAATAATGTTTTACCGATGAGCTATTACCTGCTGCCTGTACAGTATTAATGCTATTAAAATTTACTCCATCGGGACTTCTTTCAATCACAAAATGACTTGTATTAAATTCTAATCCTGTTGCCCATTTCAATTCTACACTTTCATCTTTAAAAAGGGCTGTAAAATTCAACCACTCCACCGGCATGGGGTTTACCGGAGATGAAGAGGCTAATGTTAAGGGACTAAAATCATTTATTAAACCACTCGTTAGCGTGCCAAACAAATTATCACCCGTAAATGCAGTATTTCCTTCATCCTTCCATTGTGTTTCATCCCAATGTGCAACACGAAGGGCAGAAGGATCAGTAATTCCACAACTTGTTACGGCATCCCAAGACAAAGTAACATTTTTTGAAGCATTGCCGGAATTACGGTTAAGTAACCAATATTCACAAGAGCTTATGTGGTGTAAAGATGGGCTAAGAATCGTATCATAATCTGTTTTAGGATTAGATAAAAAATATTCACATGTAAAATCGACAGGTCCTGCAACTGAGGAAGAAATGGAGAGTGGGCGGTAGTGACCGCCTTTCCCTACCGGAAAAGTAATGGCATTAAGCCCGGTATACCGTATAGGTCCGTTTACGTAAGCAGAATTAAGAGCAGTAACCTGTGCATCGGAACCTATTGTGAGCAAATTATTTTCAGAGGTGGTGATAACTCCTCCATCAATACTTAGTAAACTATCAACTGTTATATCTGTATTTAAAACAACTTCTGCACCTGTTTGAACATCTAATTCATGAAACTCCAACACGCCTGTTCCGGAAATATTTTGCAGAGTACCAGAAAAAATTATTTTTCTCGATTTTGATTCTCCATAGATTAAATTTCCGTCAATCGTTAAATTGCCTTTTATTTCAATACCTGTTCCATAATTACGCAATATACATAACGGGCGGACTGTTACACTACCTTCGACAAGTACCGGGTTTATATTTTCATTTTGATTTAAAAAATACACAGTATTAGTTCCGCTGCCTCCTATATCAAAATTCCCCTTAATAATAGGACGCGATGATGACCCGGTAAAAATAGAACCTAATCCTGTGGACCATGGATTGGTTGACATATTCTCAATTGTTAAGTTTGGATAAGTCATAGAAGTCCCTGTTAAGGAAGGATTGTCGCTACTTGTTTTTCTTACAATCCAATTTGCAGTAGAAGGAATAGTCGTAATTCCTCCATCATAACTATCGCGCCATGCATTTGCCGAAGTGCTTCTGGTTCTTATTAAAGTACCATTATTTCCCATTCTCCAGGTGGAGGAGTTATTCCAAAAAATACTTTTTGGACCTAAGTCATAAAATGTTCCTTCAATAATAAAATCTGCACCGGTTCCGTTATTTACTGTAATAGAATCAGGATAGTCTTCGTATATAAGAACTCCTCCTTCTTTAATAGTAAGTTGGTCAATTTTAATGTTGGATGTAATAATGACTGAATGTGTATTCTCAATTTCAATTTTTCCATTCAGATAACTAGGTATAGATGTGGCAGGGGTCCAGCTTAAATTATCATCCGATTGCTCCCAAGTAGCTGCTGTATTCCAATCTCCACTACCTTGTGTCCTATAATGACAGGCAGCACCATCTGCGGTAATAGAAAAATCATCTATAGCTAGTCCGTGATCATTACCCACATCGTCTTGATCTTTCCACCTAATCCATAACTCTTGACCCGGAAGCAGCGTGAGAGAAGAAATAGTAGCACTTATTGTGACTCTGTTTGCAAGCGCATTCCCATCTAAAACAGCCGAAGCAACCGCCGTTTGCAGGCTGGAAAAATCCAAAGCATCGAAATCAGTCCATGTACCGCTTGTAATGTCAGAAGCCCCCAGTTGATACTGAAAATCTATTTTTTGAGTGGATGCATTGCCACCAATTCTCCATTGTTCACCGGTATAGGTTATGACAAAAGATGTAAGATCATTACATGTATTGTTTTGAATGCGCACACCGTAATATATAATTCCGGAATTAGAAGAAGTTAAAGAACCTAAAGCACGTTCTGAAGTATTATTAGTGCCGTAGCTATATAATGAACCGGTATTTGCATTTACTGTATTATATGTAGAAGCATTTGAATACCATCCTGCTATTGTTGAATTATTCATCCAAACAACATTTGATCCTGAAGAAGCCAGTGCATTAAAATTTTGAGTGTATGTACTGCCCCTGGAAGTAATGCTTACTTGAGAATATGCAGGTATGAAAAAAAGTAGAGTAAGCTGAATAATAACGGCTTTGAACATTTTAATTTTCATGGCGTGAAAATTTAATTGAAGTGAAACAAGTTTATATTGTAAAAATATGATTTATATACCAAACATAACAAGCATATTCATTAATTACAAGAGTATATTTAAACAAAAAATAAGTTTAAACTTTTTAATTAAATAACAATAGAGTTGAATACTCAAAAACAATAAAAGCCCTCCGATGTTTATCAGAGAGCTTTTATTCCTATTCACAATGGCTTATTTGGTTTCCGCCAAAATTTTCTTTCCTTTCTCTTTAGCTTCTTCAATGGTTCCTACTAAATGGAAAGCTGCTTCGGGTAGATCATCTAATTCACCATTCATGATCATATTAAAACCCTTTATCGTATCTTCAATTGATACAAACGCTCCTTTTAATCCCGTAAATGCCTCCGCCACATGGAATGGCTGAGAAAGGAAACGTTGTACACGACGTGCACGTGATACTGCCAATTTATCTTCATCTGAAAGTTCGTCCATACCGAGAATAGCAATGATATCTTGCAGTTCTTTATAACGTTGTAATAGCATTTTTACACGCTGAGCACAATCATAATGCTCTTTACCTACTACTGCCGGAGTAAGAATACGAGATGTAGAATCAAGAGGATCTACTGCAGGATAAATTCCCAACTCAGCGATCTTACGTGAAAGAACGGTAGTAGCATCTAAGTGAGCAAATGTAGTAGCAGGTGCCGGATCGGTTAAGTCATCGGCAGGAACATACACTGCCTGTACCGATGTAATGGATCCTCTTTTAGTAGATGTAATCCTTTCTTGCATCAATCCCATCTCAGTAGCGAGTGTAGGTTGATAACCTACTGCTGATGGCATACGACCAAGAAGAGCAGATACCTCAGAACCCGCTTGTGTGAAACGGAAAATATTATCAATAAAGAAAAGAATATCTCTTCCACCTGACTTTTCATCTCCATCTCGGAAGTATTCTGCAATGGTTAATCCTGAAAGTGCAACACGAGCACGTGCTCCGGGAGGTTCATTCATCTGGCCGAATACAAATGTAGCTTTTGAATCTTTTAATTGTTCCATATCTACTTTGCTCAAATCCCATCCTCCTTGTTCCATAGAATGTTTGAAATTGTCGCCGTATTTCATAATACCTGCTTCAATCATCTCACGAAGAAGATCATTCCCTTCACGGGTTCTTTCTCCTACACCGGCAAACACCGAAAGACCACCATATCCTTTTGCAATATTGTTAATCAATTCCTGGATCAATACCGTTTTTCCTACGCCCGCACCTCCGAACAATCCAATCTTACCCCCTTTCGCATAGGGCTCTAAAAGATCAATAACTTTAATTCCGGTAAAAAGAACTTCTGTTGAAGTAGAAAGATCTTCGTATTTAGGTGGATTACGGTGAATAGAATATCCGTTATTTTTTTGTACTTGTGGAAGCCCATCAATGGCTTCTCCTACCACATTAAATAAACGTCCATTGATTTTATCTCCTATAGGCATCTTAATAGCAGCACCTGATGAACGCACTTCTGTTCCGCGACTTACACCATCGGTAGAATCCATGGCAATAGCACGAATTGCGTCTTCCCCAATATGTTGTTGGCATTCTAATACAACATTTACACCATCAGGACGAGTGACCTCTAAAGCATCTAAAATGTTAGGAAGTTTTACATCAGTTCCTTCAAATCGTACATCCACTACCGGACCAATTATCTGCACTACTTTTCCGTTTTTTGACATAATATATTTTGTTTACAGTATTGATTTTAAATTTTTCCTCTAATTGCGCGAGCAATGTTTTTTTGTTGCGCGAAAATAACAGTATTTGTTAAATGACAAACAGTAATTTATGCTCATTCTTTTCCTAATTTTGAACTGTTATTAAGTATGGATTTTTTTGATAAAAATGAAAGTTTACCAGAGTATAGAAGAATTTGAAGGGGCAGTTAACCCCGCTATCACCATTGGCACATTTGACGGAGTTCATATAGGCCATCAAAAGATAATAAATCAGCTGAAGTCTGCAGCGGCGGTTATTAATGGCGAAACAGTACTCGTTACTTTTTTCCCACATCCTCGACTAGTATTATTTCCGGATGATGAAGATCTTAAACTGCTTAATACCGAAGAAGAAAAAAAAGAATTGCTGGAAAAGCATGGGATACAACACCTGATCATTCAACCTTTTAACAAAGAATTTTCACGTATTGGCTATACGGAATATGTAAGAGATATATTGGTAAATAAATTAAAAGTTAAAAAATTAATAATTGGATACAATCACCAATTTGGAAGAAACAGGGAAGGCACTTTTCAAAAATTAAAAGCTTTGGCACCGATTTATAAGTTTGAACTTGAAAGAATACCTGCACAAGACATTAATAAAGTAGAAATATCATCTACCAAAATCCGTAAAGCCCTCAATAGTGGAGATATTAAAACAGCTAACAAGTACCTTGGGTATGAATATTCTCTTACTGGTACTGTTGTGAAGGGAAAGGGACTTGGCAAAGACTTTGGATATCCGACTGCTAATATTCAAATAAATGACAAGTTTAAGCTCATTCCTGTAGATGGAATTTATGCTGTTGCCGTACAAGTAAAAAACACAATGTATAACGGTATGATGAGCATTGGTGTTAACCCAAGTATTAGTGATAATAATAAAAAAACAATCGAAGTGAATATTTTTGATTTTGAGCAGGATATTTATGAAGAAAACATCCGGGTTTTCTTTAAGCAAAAAATCAGAGACGAAAAAAAATTTAATTCAATAGATCTTTTGAAAAAAGCAATCGCGTCTGATAAAGAGAAAGTTTTAAAAATCCTTTCTACATGAGATTAACACTATCTGTTTGGCTCCTTTGCATGTTGCATATTTTTATAAGCTGCAAAGGTTACTCACAAATGCTGGATAGTGCTGCCCTTCAGGCCCAACCTGTTTATGATGATCTACACAAAGCATTACAGGAACCAGAGAAAGTATATCGTCTCAACTTAAGTAAGCAAAAGCTAAATATTTTCCCTGAAGAAATTATACAATTCAAAAATCTACAGGAACTTAATCTTAGCAAGAACAGAATTGACTCGCTTCCGGAAAAAATTTGCACACTCACCCATCTTCAGATACTAAATGTATCTGGAAACAAATTAAAATATTTACCCGATTCGATAGGGAGCCTGAAACATCTAAAAAAATTACAAGCGTCACGAAATAACTTACTTGAAATTCCTACACAAATTGGCGAGCTTTCTAATCTGGAAGTATTGGATCTATGGGAAAATGATATTGGTATTTTTCCCGATGAATTAGGGAAACTAAAAAAACTTCGTTGGATGGATCTAAGAGTAATTCTGATTGATGATGCAATGCAGCAGCGCATACAACGGCTTTTACCTGATGTGAAAATATTTTTCTCTCCCAGCTGCCATTGTGTGACCGGATAAGGTATATGATTGTTGTTAGATTTTTACATTTGTCTTAATGTCCCTAAAACCATCTCATGAAAAAACAAAAAATAACCTCTATTCTGCTTAGCATTGTAGCCATAGTAATAACGGGTTTCGGATGTTTATATATCTATAAAGGTTTTACGACAGGGCTATTGCCATATCATATTAAATTTTTAGGGATGACATGCGAAGAGTTGCCACCTAATGTTTGCGAACTGATGAAAACATTTGTACAAATCATAGGTTTTGCTTTTTTGGCAATAGGCATCAGTATGTTTTTACTTGTAAGGGCTATGTTCAATCATCAGCAAGATGAGTTGGATTGGAGGATAATTTCAATCATTGTTGCTATACTGGTTCCTATTGTTCCTATTATGCGCCACCTTGCCTCATATACGCCTTGGTATATTGTAGCCGCCATACTGGTAATGTCTATTATCGCTTTGCTTCTTGTTGTACCTAAAAAAAGGAAATAACATATATAAACACAAATCATCATGAAACTTATAGATTTTCATACTCATCCTGTTTTAAAACCTTGCAGCTCTTCACTTGACCTAGCTGCATTAGAAAACTTATGGAAAGAATTTCCTGAACCGGAAACATGTAAAGAATTAAACTTTATTATCAGAGATGCTATAAAAAGTACAGACAAACTATCACAGTGTGATCTTTCTAAAATTAGTCGTGGTAAAGTTAATGGAATGTTCTTTGCCATGGGTCCTGCTGAACGACCCTTCTTTAATCCGCATGTTACAAACTTTGCTATGCGATTAGTGCTCCCGAAAAAGGATTATAAAAAATTGGCAAGAAGTGTAACCGGCTTCTGCATGCCTAAGATTGAAAAAATATTTAAACGTATAGAGGAAAAAATTGGCGTTGATTATTTTAATGAGGAGTTAATTCCTGAATTCAACTATATAACATCACAAGAAAAGAACATCGAGATACCTAATAAATTTAAGATTGTTACAGACTATTCTCAGTTTAAAAACATTATTGATAATGACCCATCTACCATTGCTGTAGTACTAACAATCGAAGGAGCTCATTCATTAGGTAATTTTTCAGATGCAGATTTTACAGTTGACTTTGATGAAGTAAACAAGAATTCAGAAAAGTACAGATCCGTTTTTCTAAACAATATAAGAACAATGAAACAAAGCTGGGGCGATAAAACTCCCTTCTTTATAACATTATGCCACCATTTCTGGAATCTTCTCTCGGGGCACTGTAAAAGTATGTCTCCTTCCGGACCTATTATTCCGGGCATGGATGCAATTATTGATCAGATTCCTAACATAAATAAAGGCATGACCGAAGTAGGAAAAGATGTTGTGAAGGCCTTATTAAACAGCGATGGAAATACAAGGAGAATCCTTATCGATGTAAAACATATGAGCATTGAATCGCGCAAATGGTATTATAACTTTGTAAGGCAGCGCCGTGCAGCAGGAGATTTTATCCCCATCATATGCAGTCATACATCAGTAAATCTGTATGATACCATGGATGATGCATCTACATCAGAAGATAATTTCTACAAGGATAAATTTGCTTTTTTAAGTCGTTTCTCTATTAATTTGAGTAATGACGAAATATCCGAAATAGCAGATTCAAAAGGTATAATTGGTATTATCTTGAATGAAGGCAGGATGCCGGGGAGATTAGGAAGAAAAGCTATCAAAGATTGTGGCAAAGGCATGAGCAAGCAAAAAGCAGAAATTTATTTAAAGCTAATCATGTGTAATGTCTTGCAAATTGTGAAAGTGATAAATAAAAAAGAAGCATGGGATTTAGTTTGCATTGGTAGTGATTTTGACGGTGTGATTGATCCATTTGAATGTTACAGAGATGCTGAAACATTAAAACAGTTGCCTGATGATATTGCTCAATACCTTGCCAACCCTACATTTGACCTGGACTGGATAGGGGTAACAGCATTAGATATTAAGAATAAATATATGTTTGGCTATACCGCCCAGGAAATAGCGGAGAAAATAGCTTATAGCAATGTACTATTGTTCATGGAGAGATATTTTAATTCGCAATATCTTAAAAAAGCAGCGCAGGTAGAAGAACCTGTTTTTGCATAAGCAAACTATCAATATTTTTTCCATCTTTGAGCAAGAATACTTAGGGGTGCTTATGTAACTATGCATAGGCTGAGAAAAAACCCTCATAACCTGGTCAGGATAATGCCTGCGAAGGGAAAGTGATAACCTTCTCCCTCTCTTAAGTTTCTAAAAATTGTAAAAACAAAATTTCCGGCATATGAATATTTTCGTTAATTCAGAAAAAAAAGAATTTTCAGGAAAAAATATTTCAGACCTGACAGTTGCTTTGAACCTTGTACAAGCAACCGGAATTGCCTTAGCAGTAAATGAAAAAGTTGTTGCCAAAACTGAATGGGGAAAATTTTGTTTACAAGAAAACGACAAAATAATAATCATTAAAGCCACTCAAGGTGGATGAATAAAAAATATGAAAACTGAAAAACTTCCTAGCGAAAAAACAATCACTACCGCTCCCTTCCCTGCATCTAATAAAATATATATTGATGGAAAAATCCATCCACAGATAAAAGTAGCTATGCGGGAAATAGAAGTAGCCAACGGTGTTGCTTCAAAGAATTCAAAAAATGCAAACAAAGAAAAACTTATTGTTTATGATACCAGCGGACCTTATACCGATCCTACTACTTCTATTGATGTAAAAAAAGGTCTGTCTGCACTGCGAGAAAAATGGATTTTAGAGCGCAACGACACAGAACAACTAAACGATTTTTCATCTGATTACTGCAAAAAACGAATGCAGAATCATGACCTGGATTCATTACGATTCGAGCATCTGAGAAAACCATTAAGGGCAAAAGCAGGCAAAAATGTTTCGCAAATGTACTATGCAAAAAAGGGAATCATCACTCCTGAAATGGAATACATAGCTATCCGTGAAAACCAAGGCCTCTCTCTTGCTCTCTCCCAAGGAGAAGGGTTTACTTCTGATAAAAGAGGAAGTTTTATCACCCCTGAATTTGTACGAGACGAGGTAGCACGAGGCCGGGCAATTATCCCTAATAACATCAATCATCCTGAAAGTGAACCCATGATCATTGGCAGAAACTTTTTAGTGAAGATCAATACCAACATAGGTAATTCAGCCGTGAGCTCAAGTATTGAGGAGGAAGTAGAAAAAATGGTTTGGTCCATTCGCTGGGGAGGAGATACGCTCATGGATCTATCTACGGGTAAAAACATTCATGAAACACGTGAGTGGATAATCCGTAATTGCCCTGTTCCGGTAGGAACTGTCCCGATTTATCAGGCACTTGAAAAAGTAAATGGCAAAGCTGAAGACCTTACATGGGAAATTTTTAGAGATACTCTTATTGAACAAGCCGAACAGGGAGTTGATTATTTTACTATTCATGCGGGAGTATTACTACGTTATATTCCACTCACAGCAAAACGCATCACAGGAATTGTTTCAAGGGGAGGTAGTATTATGGCTAAATGGTGCTTATCTCATCATAAAGAAAATTTTCTGTATACCCACTTTGAAGAAATATGTGAGATCATGAAACAATACGATGTTGCTTTTTCTCTTGGAGATGGATTGCGTCCGGGTTCTATTGCCGATGCAAATGACGAAGCACAATTTGGAGAGTTAGAAACACTCGGAGAGCTTACTAAAATTGCATGGAAGCACGATGTGCAAACCATGATAGAAGGCCCCGGTCATGTACCTATGCATTTGATCAAAGAAAATATGGACCTGCAATTAAAGCATTGTCAAGAAGCCCCTTTTTATACACTTGGCCCTCTGACGACCGACATAGCCCCAGGCTACGATCATATTACCTCTGCCATTGGTGCAGCCATGATAGGCTGGTACGGAACAGCTATGCTTTGTTATGTTACCCCTAAAGAACATTTAGGATTACCCAATAAAAAAGATGTAAAGGATGGAGTAATAGCTTATAAAATTGCAGCACATGCTGCTGATCTGGCAAAAGGACATCCGAGTGCGCAGATAAGAGATAATCTTTTAAGTAAGGCTCGTTTTGAATTTAGATGGGAAGATCAGTTTAATCTCTCACTCGACCCCGATACAGCTCGTGAGTTTCACGACGAAACATTGCCACAAGACGGTGCTAAAACTGCACACTTCTGTTCCATGTGCGGACCCCACTTTTGTTCTATGAAAATTACACAAGACGTACGGGAATATGCTGAAAAAGGAATGCAAGAAAAAGCCAAAGAATTTGCTGAAAAAGGAGGAGAATTATACTTGCAAGAAACTCCTTAAATGGGTTCCGTTATAAAAAAGCATTTTTACAGGTTCATCAAAAAAGATGAATCCCTACTACTGTAAAGTAATTGGGATTCATCTTTAAAGTTATGACTAGTAAGCAAACTTTACCGACTGTTGATTATTACCGGTAATTAATCTACAGAAATATATACCACTTGCTAACGGAAGAGTAAAGTTATTTTGATAATTACCCGCGACTTGGTCTCCTAAATCAACCGAATAAATTATTTGTCCCATTAAGTTAAAGAATTGCAAAATAACTTTTGAACGGGCTTGAATTACATAATTAACCGTTATGGAATTATGGTGTGATTCAGCATAAACATATAACTGGCTTTGATTGTTACTATCATCCACCTCGGCAATATCCGCAATAATGCCTTGTGGTTGCAATGAATTAAATCCACAAGGCAAGGAAACAACGTTTGCTTCAAAAACAGCTCCGTATTCTGCTTCAAATCCTGGAAGCATGGTAACCGATGAACCTGCATTAAAAGCACAAGTAGCACCTTGTTTAATTTTCATACCGCCTCTGTTATCAGGTACAATATTGTTACTGGCATCTCTTTTTACATCTCCGGCAAATATTTCACCGTTTATAGATGCACCATTCCACGCTGTATAACAATATAAACGATTAGTGCCTGTAACATTAAAGGGAATCCCGCTAAATCCATCTAATACTAATTTTTTATTGTACGCATACCATACCTCTTCATTGGTAACGGGAGCAGCAGTCCCATTCTGATATTTCATATACCTGCTATCATTAATCTGGTTAGGGCTTACACTAGGCCAATCCATCCAATAAGTGCTTGCCGGTGTCGAAAAAGTGAATGCAGTTTTAACCACTCCGTTATCACTATCATACCAGTCTTGCCATAACTTATCAATAAATCCATGATGCAAGTAGAAAATAGGGTCACGGGGAGAGGTGCTTCCACCCATGGTACCACCAATAAAATTATGTCCTCTGTCGTGCCACGATTCTGATCTGTATGAAAATCGATTTACTGTTATACTTTTCAGTCCGGGAGAGGGCGGTACAGGCAATAAAGTAGGAATAGCAAGTAAATTATTAATATCCGTAGCATTTGCTAATGTAACAGTCGAGAAATTACGAGTAATAGTATAGCTCGATGTATTAATTGCATTAAGTTGTAAAAACCCCGGATCATCCCATGTAACAGTTGCGCTGGTATTTTCTAACCTCCAATCCCAATAGGGTACACATAAATATCCTGCTTCTGGAACAGAGGCTACACCCCTGATTCTGTTTTCCATTTGAAATTGATACATGCGATGCCATGGGAGAAAGAATTCTCCATTCATCGTACCACTGGAATGAATAGGTGTATTAAAATGAGAGCCATGATGACTGGCCATACTGGCTAATGTTCCATTATTTCTAAGCACTATCAGAGCATTTACATAGGCTGTTTTTTCTGAAGGTGTCATCTCTTTATGGTCTTTCCTAATCCTTTGTGCCATTACATTACTAACATGCAAAAGCATTATGACATACAAATAAGGCTTTATTTTCATATTCAATAGTATATTATTAAAACCAAATTTTAGATTTATTTATTTTGCAAAGCTTTCATTTGTTGAATCAATTTTTCATTCATACTACTCAATTCTTTAATCATCTTTTCTTGCTCAGTATTTTTTTTATCCTGTTCGATCATATACAAAGTAAGCTCTTCGATCTTCTCTAATAGTTTTGCGTCCATTTTTGCCATATCAATACCCTCTTTTACAACTTCTTGAGCAGATGGAATGTTTGGTAAATGTTTATTCGTTTGAATAAAAGTTTCTACCTCTTTCAAACTTTTTAATTTATAGTCTTTTGCAAAAACATAATCAGACCAGTCGCTGCTTGTTGCAACCGCTACTTTTACTTTTTCAGATAATATTCCACCTTGAACATATAATTGGTAGGTACCTGGCATGCCTTGAAACCCTGCTAAGTTTGGATCACCAACAAGTACTTTGCCGGTACTATAATAAATATCACTTCCTATAGTTGTCCATTGAGAGCTACTATTCGGTTGCCACCTTGCTAAACCATTCGCATCAGATGTAAGTACTCTACCTGCCCCTTCTGTACCATCTACAATTTTAATTGCACCTGCTACATGGAAGGTAGTATCGGGGGTTGAAGTCCCTACACCTATTTTTCCGGAATTATAGTAAATATTACTTCCATTTGTACCCCATTGTGAGCTGATGCCGGCTGCCTGCCAACTCGCTACTCCATTAGCATCAGAAGTAAGAACTCTTCCTGCTCCTTGTGTGCCATCTACAATCTTAACAGAACCAGCTATATGTAAAGTGGTATCGGGAGTTGATGTACCAATACCAATTTTTCCTAAATTATAATAAATGGTATTCCCGTTTGTTATCCATTGAGAACTACTATTCGGTTGCCAGCTTGCAACACCATTAGCATCTGAGGTAAGTACTCTTCCCGCACCTTGGGTACCATCCGTGTAAATAATTTTATTGTCGTTTCGTATTGTAAAAATATCTGTACTGTTGTAATTCTGGAATTTAGCTGCGTAGGTGGCTGATGTAGTTCCCGAACCTACAACATGTAATTGTGCAGCAGGTACAACATTAAAAGATGAATTAGGTAATGACCCGGCATAAATACTTCCATTTGCTGAAATATTTACTCTTATATTACCTCTATTCGTAAACTGTACTAAAGGTCTATTTGCTACTAAAGCAGTAGTATTAAGAAGATAAGCATCAAATCTTGACATAGCCACATTTCCCAAATCGTTTGTAACAGGAGTCTGAGCACGAAAATTCAAGTTGGGAGCAGATGCGCCGGAACCGTAACAGGAAGCAACTAATGGTGCAAATTGACCATCTGCATTAGTAGCATTAGTAATCGCCACATAATCCTTTACATTGCCTGCTTCAACGGCATCTGTTACAGTAAAATTAAATAGGTTTTCAAAGGTATTAGGTAATCCTTGTGCTCTAACATCGAATTGCGCTCCTGAACCGTTAGGAGATCCCACAGCAATTTTTCCATCTGCTTTTACAACTAAACTATTAAAACCTGTACTGGTCTGAAAGCTCGCTACAGGAGTAGTGCTGATAGTATTCACAACATGTAATCTGGATGTTGGTAAAATAGTTCCAATACCTAAATTGCCTGTATTATTTTGCAATAATATCTTAGTATCATTATTCACTTTAAAAAGCAGGTCTCCGCTAGTACTCCCCCAACCCAAAAAGCTGGTTGGTGCATAGTCGTTACTGATAGTTGTAGATTGCGCGTGTGTTTCTAAATTACTTATCACGGCTGTCATCATTACAAACAAAATTCCTTTTTTAAATAGTGTTGTCATACTTGTAGATTATTGGTTTTTTTAGTAGAAAAATGAGTTCTTGTTTTGAGCAGCGCGAATATAACACAAATTCCCTTAGCTCACTATTAATTATTGCCAGAATTTAACAAATAATTAAACCTAATGGGATCTGATCGGGGAAGGTGCTGTATTGCTTATTTTTACAAAAAATGAAGCTAATTTTAATCTCACCCATTCATACCATCCCAAACGAACAGGAAATTGCAATTTCATTATTTGAGAAAGGATTAGAGAGCTTTCAGGTACATAAGCCGTCTATGTTAAAAGAAGAAATTCAAAACTATATTCATTCATTTCCTAAAAAATACCACGAAAAAATTGCATTACATTCTCAATTCCCAAAATTCCATTCTCTTAAAGAATTAAATAACTACATACAACCATCTCCCCCAACAAGAAAAACTTGTTTTTTTCTTTCTCCAATCTTCAACAGCATTTCTAAACGAGGATACCACTCAAAATTTAATTTCCAGGAGCTGAAAGTATTTCTTAAAAAATACAATTCAAGCCTTATCAGCAAGAACTTGGGAGTAGCTATCGCATTGGGTGGAATAGATGAAGAGAAAATAGAAATAGTAAGGGAACTAGGTTTTTCCGGTGTGGGGGTGCTGGGTGCCATATGGGAAAGTAATGACCCCATCGAAAAATTCGTACGTTTGAAAATATTATGTCAAAAGAAAGACCATGCGTACTAAGCATTGCAGGCTTTGATCCCAGTGGAGGTGCTGGAATTTTAGCCGATATAAAAACATTCGAACAACATAAAGTAACAGGGATGGCTGTTGTTACCGGTTTAACATTTCAAAATGATTCTGAATTTATTGGAGTATCATGGGTACCAATCGATGAAATAAAAAAACAAATTGATACTCTCTGTAAAAAATTCAAATTTGAAGTGGTTAAGATGGGGCTAATAAAAGATATGGCAACTGCCGATGTAATTATATCTCATCTTAAATCGATCTATCCAAACATAAAAATCATTTGGGATCCAATTTTGAAAGCAAGTGCCGGATTTGAAATCCATAAAAAGATAGACAGACAACTCCTTAAAGGTATTTATAAAAAACTTTATTTAATTACACCTAATAGTGATGAAGTCAAGATTCTTGCTGATAAAGAAAATATGATAAAAGGAGCAAAAGAAATTGCCACCTATTGCAATGTTTTTCTAAAAGGAGGTCATAACAAAGAACAGCCGGGAAGAGATTATCTTTTCACAAGCGATGGAAAAGAATACCCATACAAACCAAAAAGAATTTACACGGAAAGAAAGCATGGCAGCGGATGTGTACTATCTTCGTCAATAGCAGCAAATTTATCCAATGGCAATAATTTACTCCGTTCGTGTCTTAAAGCAAAAGATTACACGGCTAAATTTTTAATGAGCAATAAAACTTTACTTGGCTATCATAAAATATAATCATGGAAAAACTCTATCAAAAACTTTTGGATGGCAATAAAGAATGGGTTGCTAAAACATTAAAAGAAGATCCGAATTATTTTATAAAATTATCGCAAGGACAGAAGCCACCTGTACTTTGGATCGGCTGTTCAGACAGCCGCGTACCCGCTAATCAGATTACCAATACATTACCCGGGGAAGTTTTTGTGCACCGTAACATCGCGAACATGGTAATACATACAGATACAAATTTATTGAGTGTGCTCGATTATGCTGTATCCGTGTTGGAAGTAAAACATGTTATTGTATGTGGCCATTATCGTTGCGGGGGTATTCGCGCTGCTATGGGGAACCAACATAATGGTAGTGTAATTGACAATTGGCTGCGTAATATAAAGGATGTTTATCGTTTACATCAAAAAGAATTGGATAGTATTAGCGACAACGATGAAAAAGAAAACCGGTTAACTGAGTTAAACATTATTGAACAGGTTTATAATTTAGCAAAAACTTCCATCATTCAAAATTCATGGGAAAATTCCAAACGACCTCACATACATGGATGGGTATATGATATTACTAATGGTCTCATAAAAGATTTGAATATTACTGTACGTGACCAGTCAGAAATGCACGATATATATAAGTTTGATTTTTAGTTACCCCCTTGATTTCTCGCCTACACTATATCACTCAAGACCTGCCTGACTTTACTCATGCCCAGTTAGCAGAGTTGGCATGCAAGGGAGGAGCAGATTGGATTCAGTTAAGGGTAAAGAATAAATTGCAAGATGAATGGCTAAAGATCGCCCAAGAAACAAAATTGATATGTCTTAAGTACAACGCTAAACTCATTATCAATGATAATATTGAAATTGCAAAAGAAATACAGGCCGATGGTGTTCATTTGGGAAAAGAAGATATGAACGCGCTTGAAGCTAGAAAAATTCTAGGGGACAACATTATTATAGGAGGAAGCACTAATACTATTGAAGATATTGAACAACAAATTGCAAACAAATGCGATTATATTGGCACAGGGCCTTTTAGGTTTACCTCAACTAAAGAAAAAATAAATCCGATTCTTGGATTAGATGGGATAAAGAAAATTGCCGGGCAGTTTGCACATAAAATACCCATCATTGCTATTGGGGGAATTACCGTAAAAGATGTTCGTTCATTGTTACAAACAGGCATATACGGAATTGCAGTTTCATCCGGAATCAACCTTTCTACAGATAAAATAAATGCTACTGAAAGCTTTCTTGCTGAAATTTTCAATGCAACAATGTAAATTTCTTTATTTTTTATATAACATTCCAGCATAAAATATTTTTAGATTCGTAGCCAAATAAATTTCATTTGCCATGAAAAAAATCTCTACACTTCTTATAACATTTATTGTACTTACCACTTTGAGCAATGCTCAAGTCGCTGTTTCCA
>CAZCJN010000041.1:1278-17169 GCA_964498865.1 uncultured Bacteroidia bacterium | reverse complement strand
CATCTGTTTCGAATACCTTGTAATCAAACTTTTCTGTGTTCTGTTTTTCTTCCATGTGTCAAATGTATTATTTGACACAGTTCATTGAACAGACTCTTGCTTATCGGTAAGGTGGTCCGGCAATCCAACCCACAATCGATTTTCTGCTTCCCTTTGTAACAGGTGTTACCCTGTGTAAGGCAAAAGAGGGGAATATAATGGCAGTTCCTTTTTCTTTAGGTGCTGTAAAAATGTTCTGATTGATCATGAATTGAAGTTCACCTCCTTCGTATTCATCGGGAGAAGAAAGTTGTACAGTAATACTAAGTTTTCTGTTGGATATTGCTCCGGCACCAAAATCCATGTGCCACTCAAAAAATCCATTGCCCTCGTAGTTCGCTAATTGCAGTTCTGTTTGAAAGCCGGTAATATCAAATTTATATCGATTTAAATTGATCTGCTGGCAAGCTTCCCCCAGCTTATTGTATATCCAGTCGTTTACACCAGGCTTTATCCACATGATCTGTGATTTACGAATGTCGTATTGCGAGGTTCCTTTTCCTGCCAGGCTCACTTCCGCCTCTTTAGAAGCTTCAGGGTTCCACAGGCCTCTTATTTGTTCTACTTCTTTTTCACTAAAAAAATTGTTAAGCCATGTATAGTCGGCAAAGTCCGGATTGAATTCTTGTTTTTTAATGGTCGGAATAAATCGGAATGGTTTTACTATAGCCATATTATATTACTTAATAATGTATGGTGTTGAAACGTTTAATACCAATTAATTGATCGTGATTGCTTGTAATGGGTTTATAATAAACATAAATGCAATATTCATTTTCTGTCTCGTAGTGCTGGCCTTCAACAAGGGTTTCATCTCCGAATTTTTCTTCGTCTTTAAGATAGGTAAACATGTAGTTGTAATACCCTTGCTTAATGAATAAAACCTTTTCGTATTGTTTGAGGTCTGTATTGTAATTCATTTTGCTCTCGTTATTGTATCGCCAGTTATTGAACCCGCCTAAAATATAGATGCTTCCGTTCTCAACCTGTTCCATTGATAAGGTAAGATGCACATTAACATATTCCGCTTCAGTTACACTGCCATTAGGAGAGCTTTCCTGCCTGGTGATTTTATATTTTCCATTTATATCTCTGTCAGACAAATATTGATAGTAACTTCTTTTTTTACCGGGGAAGAGAATGACCTGATAGCCTGAAGAATCTCTGAAAATAGTTTTTACAAATTCAGAATTCCAATGAAGACTTTTGATGTCGAAATTCCTGAATTCATTTCCCCCCGAAAAAACGTTATCGTGATCATAGTCATATACCAACTCTTCATTTTTAATGAAAAGTGGTTTTAGTTTAGTAATGGCGTTGTCCCAGCGGTCGTTTTGTGTGATCACGACCTTAAGATCATTATAAGGATTGATAATCTGATAGCCGGGAGTTTGAATAGAGAAATCAATTTCCTGTTTATAGTTATAGTCATTAACAATGGTTGCATGGTGTATATCTGCAAGAATATTTACCCGTTCATCAACTACCATAAATCTTTTTGTAAGCACCAGGTTATTTGCATCGTAGTCCAGGTAAACCTTCAGCAGGTAATTGCCGGATTTGGTAAGCTTCATGCTTTCATTTGGGAAAAGCAGCTCATAATGTACATACTTCTGCAATGTGTTTTTAGAATATTGATAATCATTAATTCCGTTATCGTAAAAACCATCTATGTATTCCGATTGTAAAATCCTGTCGGATGGATTCCAGTTCGCATCGCAATGAATAACGGTATATCGGTAGTTTTTTGAATCACTGTCCAGATCATCAAAAGATAATTTTAATGCCTCTCCTGAACCTAAGGCAATAACCGGAGCAGAAAATTCCCAGTCAGCTTTATTGAGTTGTACTGTTTTTATATTATGCCTGTAGGTGAAATCTTCATAGCGTATGGAGTGAGAATCGTAATAGTCCGCATTGTTTTGAGCACTACAAAAAAACGGTATGAATAATAGCATCAGGCAGAAAGATGCTTCTTTCAGATGGTTCATTTCTTTTCTTGATCGGGTTGGGAATACGCTTCTATTGCTAAAGCTGTCATGTGACTGAGATGCCACACAGGGTTGACAGAGATATGATCGAAAAATTTAGTTTTAGAGAAGCATGCTGATCTCTCATTTATTGAATTAGCAGTTACACCTCCGCGCATCATAATAACCAGAAGAGGGAATGCTACAGGTAAAATAATAATCTTATAGATCATTTTTTCTGTCGAGTAGGGGATTACCATTAATATAAGTAAACGGAAGAGCAGAATAAAAATTGTAATAACCACAACAGCGCCAATGGACACAATAATTAGCCCTATAGTGCTTAGATAGGGGAATATTTTAGCAGGAGAAATTAAATAATGCAGCGTGTTGTAATTAATAAGCGCATTCCATTCATCATAGAGGGCAATTGTAGAGATACAAAGTAGTGTAATACTTATAATTAAAATTACATTGTATATATAATTAATGTGGTTAAGCAGGTTGGCCTTTGTAAATTGTTGTAATGCCCAAATAACAAAAGGAATAAATATAAGGTGACCAATGGTTGCAAAGTCCAATCGTATGGAATGATAAAAAACCATTAATGATTCTGACAAGGTACCATCCGGTATTTTATTTGCATAAATAATTAAAAAGCAAATTCTGTAAAGTGTGAAGAAAAATAGCCAGTAAATAATTAGTTTTAAAAAATAGAGTAAACTTCTTAGCATTAATTTGATTGAATTAGTTTTCCTGTTCCTTTGCCTTTACTTCTAACCGGTGCTGCTCCTTTATAATAAACATCCCCCACCCAGTTGATGGTTGCAGATAATTCCAGTTGAGGAAAGTAATATTCGTTACCCGAGGCTTCGGAATAGGTCCATATTACATCTGCTTTTAAATCCTGACAATAGAGAAAACCTTCGCCGGTATGAAATACACCAAAGAGTGATGTCTTTCCTTTGACGGTTATATCAGAGCTGCCAATGTTTTGTATGAAAAATGCATACGTATTAATGGTGATATCTATGTCCCCCGATTCGCGGGTGTATATATTTATTGAATCGCAGGTAAGGGTATCCTTGCTTGAAATTAATCCGCTTCCATAATCATTGATGTGATTATAGGTAGGACTTGTAATGTGGACAGTTATATTTCCCTTTTTATAACTTCTTGCCCAATTGCACTTATTATCGTTTTTTATATGTAATTCGTTATTTATTACCTCTGTTCTGATTAATGGAATTAAATTTTCTCCTGCTTCCACGATCACTTCTTGTATAGGGCCTTGTTTTAAGACTACATCTATATTATCCTCTACATATAAACTATTGAAAGCAGGTAACTTGCGAAGTTCAGTGGTTCTGGTTCCATTCCCCTTAAAACACCTATTTGTTCCTTCCTTATTACATCTAATAAGGAAAAGAGGCAGGATAATAAAGAGTATGATAACCTTGTGTTTCAAGTGGAATTATTTTATACGAATTTAATAAGATTCAGTGAAAGAATGAATTTTATATAACCTATAGAAGGCATGTTAAAACTTATATCCCAGGCCAACCTCAATGTGCTCAGCAGTAGCCCAATGGGTTCGGAGAGAATAATTAATAATAATATGCTTTGATGCCTGGTATCTGATACCTATCCGGTGGTACATGGATCCCAGGTATTTCATTTTAGAGAACGTATAGAAGCCCATTTCTACAGGAAGTGAAAATTTACTGATGACTAACTCATAACCAAATCGTATGCCCGCTTGTAAGGTGTTTACCGGTTTGCTTGTATCATATATTGAATCTTTTTGGGCAGAGTAAATATTGGCAAATTCATAAAATGCATCGGCTCCCAAACAAATCCTTGATTTTTCAGAGAGCGTTTTCCATACACTCGGATAAATAGAAAAGACAGGATACTTTTTTCCGTCGGGAGGACTATTCTCGTTAAATCCTGCAGCTGCTATAATCGTGACAAAATATTTTCTATGTTTTATGGTGTCTTTAGATAATTGAGATGGAGGTATTACGGTGAAGGGTATTTTTTTAGTCAAAATACTCATGCTAAGGTTGGCAGCTACAATGTTCACTCCAAGATTAGGTGTTGCGAATGATCCGTTGGAAATATGAGTTAATCCTATACCGGTTTCCATACGTAGATTTTTAGTTGGATAGAAAACTGTATTTAACCGGATGTTTACAAAAGCATTTATTATAGAGCCGTTGATATTATTTTTATGATTGGTAAGTCTGTCATAAGGTTTGGTAATAAAGCCTACACCATCGGCTGATCGTAAGTAAAGTTTTATTTTTCTTCCCGGATTTAAGGGAAAGTTAATAAACGGATAAATTCCTAAGCCGGCTCCTAATGCTTCGGGATTTCCTAATCCTGCATAATAAAAACCTATTCCTTTTTCAGGGTTTTTATATAACTGTTCCCATCTTTTTTCACCATTTCCCTGGATTAATAGGTTTAATTCTCCGGCAGTAATGTGTCTTTTTATAAGGTACTCCATATTATTGTGGTGAGGCACAATGAATCCATAATAACCATTAAGATCAACGAATACGTTTTTGTAACGTGTTGAATCTTGGCAGTGCAATAGATATGGAAATAGCGTAATCAGTAACGCAATGACAGGCTTCATATAGGAGGAATTAATACAAAACTAAAAATATATCTATGTTTGTAAAAGTACATTAGTTTAATCGCTTCTAATCTTCATTTTAAAGTGGCTACTGCTCCTAAAAAAACAACTACCATAAAACATAAAACTCCGTTGCATGCTAAGCAGAAAAACAAACTATCTGCTCTGCAAACAGGATTTATGAACGAAACATTAATATACGGAATATTAATGGTAATGCTCTTAATGATTGGCATTATTAGATGGAAATTAATAGGTATGCCTCTTGAACGTGACGAAGGAGAGTATGCCTATTTCGGACAATTGATTTTGAAAGGAATAGCTCCTTACAGTGAAGCCTATAATATGAAATTACCGGGTATCTATTATATGTATGCTTTAATTATGGCTGTATTCGGGCAAAGCTATAATGGAATTCATACAGGACTTATGCTGATGAATGCAGCAAGTATGGTGTTTTTATTTCTTTCTTTTAAACGATTCTTTAATCCAATGACCGGATTGATAGCAGCTGGTTTTTATGGTTTAATGTCGATCACTTATAATGTTTTAGGGTTTGCAGCCCACGCTACTCATTTTTCAGTTTTTTATGTTTCAATTGCTTTATTTTTCCTTGCAAAATATGAAGAGAAGAGAGCCGGACTTTTTGCGCTCTTGTTCGGACTTATGTTAGGTATGTCTTTTTTGATGAAGCAACAAGCTGTATATTTTATTTTGTTCGGCGGCATTGTCTTTATTCTTCTTGGCTTGCTGGAAAATCCCATCAATAAAAAACAATTAATAATAAATACAACTTTGTATTCAGCAGGGGTATTTATACCTTATATTATTGTGCTTCTCATCATGTTCGCATCCGGCACATTTGATAAATTCTGGTTTTGGACTGTTCAATATGCCAGCAAATATGCTTCAGGCTTACCTTGGTCACAAGGCAAAGATTTGCTGGATATGACATTTACGCCCATTTGGAATGAATTCAAATGGATTGGAATTTTATCTGTTGTTGGAATTGTGTTTCTTTTTCTTCCTTCATTTTCGTGGAAACAGAAAGCAATAGCCTTTACATTTTTAATCTTTTCTGTATTGACAACAACGCCCGGCTTTTATTTCAGACAACATTATTTTATAGTATTACTTCCTGCAGTTGCATTATTGGCATCTGTCGCTCTCACTTATCTTGCAGCATATATTGCAGAAAAAGCAAAGCTACAATGGCTAAGTGTTGTAATTCCATGTATTGTTTTTTTTATGGTATACCACAACGTTACATCAAAATCAGAATTCTTTTATTCTACCAAAGATCCTGTAGCTCTTTGTAAGTCTATTTATGGTACAAATCCTTTTGTAGAATCGGTAGAGATTGCTAAGTATATAAAAGCGAATTCAAAAGAAGAAGATAAGATAGCTGTATTGGGGTCAGAGCCACAAATCGCTTTTTATTCCGGCAGGAAATCAGCAACAGGACACATTTATACATATGGACTCATGGAGATCCATGATTATAATTTAAAGATGCAGGAAGAAATGATCTCTGAAATAGAAATGAATAAACCTCTTTTTTTAATTTTTTGTAACGTTCCTTTTTCCTGGCTGTCAAAACCAGATTCTCCCAAGAGAATTTTTGAGTGGTATAATAAATATGCAACGGATAATTATTATATAACAGGATTAGTAGATATACCCAATCAAGGTCCAAGCAAAATTTATTGGGGAGCAGATGCTCAACGTAACCCGCAAAATCAAAATAGTGTTTGGGTATTTAAAAGAAAAGACGCCACTAATACCAATCAACCTAAAAACTGATTACAACTCACCGAGGTTATAACCTATTGTAAAGTGGAACTGAGATTTCTTCATAGATGGACGGAAAGGTACATCGTCGAATCTCCAACCATAGTCAAAACCAAGCATTCCAAACATAGGGAGGAAGAATCGTAACCCTACACCCGCAGAGCGTTTTACATTAAATGGATTAAATTCTTTAATTGTTGACCACGAATTACCGGCTTCAGTAAAAGCAAGTCCATAAATGGTTGCACTTGGATTAAGTGATATAGGATACCGCACTTCCATGGTATATTTAACAATAGATGCAGCTCCTCGATTCGTTTCAGATTTTTTGTAATCAAAAACATCTTGATCATCATATCCGCGTAAGGCTATGATTTCCCGTCCATCAAGCGGGTTGTATCCTGTCAAGCCGCTTCCCCCTAAGTAAAATCGTTGAAAAGGGGTAAGTCCCAGGCTTTTACTGTAATATCCTAAGAAACCAAAACCTATTCGTTGATACATTACTAATTTCCCGGTAAGTCTGGTATACCAGGCAGAACTCACTTTTATTTTATAGTATTCGATAAGGTTATATTTTTTCTGGTCAGACATGTCTGAGTAATTTACATTTCCTTTAAACAGTGAATAGGGTGGGGTAGATTGTGCAGAAAAAGATACTTGTGAACCACTTTTAGGATAGATGATATCGTCTACCGAATTTCGTGAAAGTGTGTATTTAAAGTTAAGATCATTAGAGAAACCGTTCGTGAATGTGAACACACTGGAATAGTTTTTTAATACATAATATTGATAATTGATTTCAAATTGTTCCTGAAAGAAATCGTCAGGAACTTTTTTTCTTCTTCCTAGTCCTAGAGACAATCCCCAAATATTCAGTTCACCAAATTGCACATCTGATTTAGGTCTTCCGTTTGTAATACGATTTACAAATGGGGTAACGCTGAATGAATTAGGTTTTTTGCCTCCTAACCAAGGTTCTGTAAAAGACATGTTGAGCGATTGGTAATAGGCCCCATTAGATTGTGCCCTTACACTAAGTCTCTGTCCATCGCCGGAAGGGAGAGGCTGCCATGCCGCTTTTTTGAATAAACTGCGTGCAGAAAAATTGCTGAAAGAAACTCCTAAAGAACCTACAACACGTCCTTGTCCGAATCCACCGGATAGTTCTAACTGATCGGAGGATTTTTCTTCAAGAGTATATTCAATATCCACCGTTCCGTTTTCAGGATGAGGAATTGGATTTATCCCCATTTTTTCTGTATCGAAATACCCCAATACAGAAAGTTCACGTTGAGACCTCATTACATCGCTTCTTCTGAATAACTGACCAGGGCGAGTTCGTATTTCGCGCATGATTACTCGGTCATTCGTTTTTGTATTCCCTCTAACAATTACTTTGTTGATGGTAGCTTGTTTTCCTTCGTAAATCTGTATCTCCATATCAATGGAGTCGCCTTCTACCAATACTTCTACAGGAGTAGCCTGAAAAAATAAATGACCGTCATCCATATACAATGAACTGATATCTGTACCATTAGGATTCATCGTAAGGCGAGATTCAAGTAGTGATTGGTTAAAAACATCTCCTCTTTTTATGCCTAATATTTTGTTAAGGTCTTTTGATGCGTACTTTGAATTACCTACCCACGTTATATTTCTAAAATAATATTTCTTCCCTTCATTTATATAAAGATCGACTCCAATATAGCGGTCTCCAATTGTATAAACCGTATCTTTTATTATGGCTATATCCCGATAGCCTTTGGTGTTGTAAGCTGCAATGATTTTTTTCTTGTCTTCATCGTATTTAGATTCTAATAAAGTATGAGAATTGAAAATAGTATACCATCTTTTTCGTTTAGTATCTTTCATGGTTCTTCTTAATTTACTACTTGCGAGGTTATTATTACCATGAAAGTTCACCTCTTTTATTTTTATTTTTCTTCCCTTACTAACGTTGATATATAGGATAACACTATTAAGCATAGCACTGTCTTTTTGTTGAGCAATAACAACTTTGGTATTCATGTACCCTTTGTCAGTAAAATGATCTAAAGCTGTGTTTTTAATATTTACTACCAGATTGTCGGTTACTACTTTTCCCCTGTTTAGTTGTAGTTTTTCTTTTATATCATCAATCTCTCCCTTTTTTAATCCTTTAAAAGTAAATTTTGATAAACGAGGGCGTTCCTTTACTTGTATTTCAAGAAATATATTTTTGCCTTGTATTTTGGTAGCCACAACCTGTACATCTTCAAAAAATCCTTCTTTCCAAACGTTTTTAATTGCAGTTGCTACCGCATCCCCCGGTACTTTTATTTTATCACCGACTATTAAACCACTTATTGATAATAGAACACCATTATCCAGTGTAGTAGCGCCACTTATGGTAACCCCGGCAATTTCATATTCTTTCGGAGCAATATCACTATTCAGGGTTGTATCAAGAGAGGTATTTTGCTGAGCAAAAGAAAATAAAGAGAACAGAAAATTAAAAACAAATAGAAGCGTAAATGAGAAGCCGCTACGTTTTGTATAGGTGTTTGTAAGCATAAATATTTTATTACATCGATTATTAAACCGTATGATGTGTATTATAATGAAGACGTTAATTGCTCACTTGTTTTTCCAAACCTTCTCTCTCTGCTCTGAAAATCAATTATTGCATTTAGAAAATCATCCTTTCTGAATTCGGGCCAAAGTTTTTCTGTAAAGTACAATTCAGAATAGGCGATTTGCCATAAAAGAAAATTACTTATTCGTTGCTCCCCACTGGTTCTTATAAGCAGTTCAGGATCAGGAATGGTATGGGTGCATAGATAAGAAGAGAATAGTTTTTCATCTATTTCGCCTGGATTTAGCTCTTTCTTGCTCACTTTTTCCGCAATATTTTTTACTGCATGAATGATCTCCCACTTAGAACTGTAACTAAGTGCGAGCACAAGTGTGAGTTTGTCGTTTTTTGAAGTTTGGTTGATAGCATCATTCAACTCAATTTGACAATTTTTAGGTAATGATTCTATATTACCAATTGCCTTTAGTCGTATGCTGTTTTTATTTAAAGTGCCTACCTCTTTATGAATAGTGCTTACTAAGAGCTCCATTAATGCATCTACCTCCGATTTTGGCCTATTCCAATTCTCGGTTGAAAAGGCATATAAGGTGAGGTATTTAATACCAATCTCTGCTGCAGTTTCTGTAACATCACGTACTGATTGAACACCTTGGTGATGGCCAAAAATGCGTTCCTTGCCCTGTTGTTTTGCCCACCTCCCATTGCCATCCATAATGATGGCTACATGAGTTGGTAATTTAGCGTTATCTATTTTAGATATATCAGCCATGCGTGTAGGGCGACAAAAGTAATGTAAAATTTATGCTAATTACATGTAAATAAGGATTAGATGAGCATTTTTAACAATTTATATATCTTTGCTTCAATAAGTGAAAATAATATGAAGAAAAAATTTTATTCAATACTATTAATTTTGTTTTTTACCCTATTAATAGTTGTTGATATACATGCAACTGGCCCTCCGGGTCCTCCTATGGGTGGCGGTGGTCCAACTTGTTGGCCGCCCCCTTGTGGAATCCCTTTAGATGGAGGGTTAAGTATTTTAATTGCAGCCGGTGTTGGACTTGCCGGTAAAAAGTTTTACGATTCGCGTAAAAAAAATACTGAATAATTATAGGTGGCTTAGTAACATGATCAATATATTCAGAGAACCAATAGTGAGATTTCTTGCTATTGGTTTTTTTATTTATTTAGGATGGATGGCAATGTATGAATGGATTATCCATCCTTGGGGGGCATTGGATAATCTTGTAATAAGTAATACAATTTTTTTCGCACAAAAAATATTACATGGTTTAGACTATGCGACCGAAACAGATGGTGCACGAGTGATGGGCATCGTTGGTACTCCCGGTTTGTTTATAGGAGATAATTGTAACGGTATTTCTCTTTTTGCATTATTCAGCATATTTGTTATTGCATTCCCTGGCAAGATTTTTTCAAAATTTCTATTTATATCTGCAGGAATAATATTTATTCATTTCTTGAATATACTAAGGGTGGTTGCTCTTGCCATAATTGAAATTTATTCCTACGAGTGGACAGAATTTAATCACACCTATACTTTTACAATTATTATATATGCTTGTATTTTCCTGCTCTGGATCTATTGGATAGATAAATATTCCGGATTGAAAAAAAAATGAAAAAGCCTATTTCAATTCTTTTTTTAGTGTTGGTTACCATATTTTTAGGTTTTTATAGAGATGCGGTTTTTATTCCAATTAATGAGAAGATCAAAAATGGAGCAGATTTAAATGCATTAAAGTGGATATTAACGGGAATTTTTACTATTGCTTATATGGCAATTACTGTTATTCTTTTATTCATTTTATATAAATCAATAAAATATGTTTTAATAGCATTAAGTGTTTATGCTTTTATTTTGATCGTTTCCTTTCTTATTTCATTGGTAGGGTACGTTTTTTTTTCATTTCAAGCAGTTTATCCCTTTATAAGAACCATCATGGGCGTTGCTCAATCTCCTGTTATAGCGATGGTTTTGATTGCTATTTGTTACATAGACAAATTTGACAAATAGTGTCTTTTTCTTGCGTAACCTTTTTTTTTTTACGCCGTTTTAATTATTGTCAATACCTTCTATATGTTAAAAAAACTATTTGTTCTTACTTTATCAACCCTCACATTTTCCTTCTCAGGATATGCTGTTGATAAGGTAAGTACAGGTAGTACTAACTGGAGCCTTGCAGGTACTTGGTCTCCTTCGGGAGTACCGGCAGCAGGTGATAATGTTACAATTCTTGCTACGCACACTGTTACCATGAATAGCAACCCAGGTGCATGTAGTAATTTAACAGTTAATGGTACATTAGGCTGTAATAATAGCAGAGTGTTAAATGCCGGCGGAAATCTCATTATTAATAACGGTGGCAGACTTAATGGTGGAACGGGTACATTAAATGTAGCGGGAACATGTACAGTTCCTTCGGGCGCATCTGTTACTTTAGGCCGTATTACATTAGCTGTTTCAGGTACTACTACTGTTGATGGATCGGTTTCTATAAATAGCACAGGAGGTACTAAAACATTTGCATCGCTCATTATATCCTCTTCGGGCAGCTGGGTAGCGACTTCTGCAGAAGATTTTACTATTAATGGAAATTTGACTTCCAGTGGAACGTTTAATTGTGGGTCGGGTATTTATACTACAAGTGGTAATTTTTCACTTAATGCCGGCACAGCTGATTATGAAGGGTCTATAGGGGGGAATTTAACAGTTGCAAGTAGTACAACGTTAACGGCATCAACAGGAAACTGTACTGTAACTGGCAGCACTTCTATTTCCGGTACTTTTCTTATTTCAACAACAACAGGAACAAAAGTTTTTGGAGATGTTACCATAAATAGCTCCGGTACTTTAAATGTATCCATAGCAGAAGCATTTACAATTAATGGGAATTTTGCTAATAACGGTTCTTTTACATCTAATACAGGTACCTATACTTTTGCAGGGGCAAGTAAAACAATCAGTGGTACGGTTGCTATGGGTAGGCTTGCAATAACTGGTTCATATACTAATAATGCAAATCTTACTGTTAGCACCTCTTTATCGGGTGCCGGAACTTTAAGCCAAGGTACTACCGGTACATTAATTATATCGGGTGCTACTTTTTCAGTTACTACATTTAATTCTTCTTCAGCAGGAAATACGGTTAATTATAACAGAGCAGGCATTCAAACTATTCGTGTTCCCAGCGATGGCTCCTATTATCATCTTACATTGGGCGGTTCAGGAAATAAAACACTGGCAGGTGCTACTGATATAAATGGAAACTTAACCATTGGCGCACCCTTGGTTGCAAATAATTTCAATATGACTGTTGCCGGAAATTGGAACAATACCAGCACATTTACTCCGGGCAGCAATAGCGTTACATTTGATGGTTCCGGCTCGCAAAGCATTACAAAGTCAGGCGGTGAAACGTTTAATATCCTTGCTATATCCGGATCAGCTATAAAAACATTGGGAAGTGCAATCACTGCTAATTCTAATCTTACCATTAATTCTACTTTAGATGTGAGTGGTTCAAACTATGGAGTAACTGTTAAAGGAAATTTCTCTAATAATGGTACTTTTACTTCCGGAGCCGGAATGGTAACATTTAATGGTACAGTTGCTCAAACAATAGGTGGCACATCTATAACTAACTTTTATAGCATATCTCAAAGCAATGCTGCAGGTGTTTCTCTAACCCAAAGCCAAAATCTATATGGAGTATTAACTATATCTGCCGGAACATTTACAACAACTGGTTATAATTTTACCCTCGTTTCAAATGCAAGTGGTACAGCAAGTATTGGGGCAATAACAGGAACTGGAAATTTTGCAGGCAATGCCATTGTACAACGTTATGCCGGAACAGGACCAACAGATTGGAGGTTTTTAGGTTCTCCCGTTGCCAGCGCCACTATTGCTGACTGGGCTGACGATTTTGCTACAAGTGGCTTTACAGGCTCTACCGATCCAACAAATCCATTTATTTCTATTTATGGGTATGATGAAACTCAGGCAGGTGACGCTAATGTGTATGGGTATGTAGCTGCAACAAATGTGACGAATGCCATTACAGTAGGAAAAGGATATTGGGTGTATTTGGGCCCGACTCCTGTAACATTTGAAGTGACCGGAACTCCTAATAAATTGGCTCAGTCACCAACAATAACGTATACTAACAGCGGAGATATTAATAACGATGGCTGGAACCTTGTTGCAAATCCTTATCCGTCTGCTATTGATTGGAATTCTGCCGGTTGGACAAAAACGAATGTTGATAATGCGGTATATGTATATAATTCCAATACTGGAAGCTATGCCAGCTATGTTGCAGGAATTGGAGTGAATGGAGGGTCCAATGTGATTCCTTCTTCACAATCGTTTTACGTAAAGGCGAATGCAGCATCGCCTGTATTATCCATGACAGAGAATATAAAAACTGCTTCTGCGGGTACGTTTCTTAAAACAACACAGCCAGAAAATACCAGCCATTATCCTATGGCATTTAATGATTTTCCCATTCCTTATAATTCTAATGCAGCAGCTAACAGCATGCGTTTAACAACAACAGGTAATGGATTCGGCGATGAAATGTATATTTCTTTTAGAAAAGAAGCAACGAATAATTTTGATAACAACTATGATGCATGGAAATTAGTTGGTAATAATCCGGATATGCCGAATATCTCTTCGGTAATAAATAATAATACTGATTTATCAATTAATAGTATGGGGGAATTAACATCTGATATATCTGTGCAAATAAGAGTGACTGTTCCTAAAACAGGCACGTATTCCATTACAAGAGATAGTTTATTGAAGATGCCTGCTACATCTTGTGTTTTTCTTGAAGACTTATTGACTAATACAATGGTTGATCTGCGTTCCAGTGTTTCTTATTCATTTTCAATTTCTGATACAACTACTGCACCCCGTTTTATACTTCATATTAAAGCCCCTATTACGAAAGAAGGCATCTATGCTTCTTGTATGTATAAAAATGATGGAGTTGTAATAGCAAAAGGCACGGGTTCTGGGCCATGGGATTATACATGGAAGAATATGAATGGTGACATATTGAAGACAACTAATAATTCTATCCAACCAGATACGTTAAAGAATCTTTATTACGGAATTTATACCGTAAACATATCGGGCAGTATGTGCGGAATAGTAGAAGATACCATAGAGATTAAATCAACTTCTTTGTTATCAACGTCTGTAAATACAACGAACATATCTTGTTACGGAAAGAACGACGGAACTATTAATGTTTCAACAGCTGGGGCTGTTAGTCCTGTTACATATGCATGGAATAATGGAGATATAACTCAAATGATAAATAATTTAATACCGGGTACTTATTCGGTAACAATAACCGATGGGAACGGTTGTTTAAATGTACAAACAGCTTCTATTTCTCAGCCGTTACCAATAGTTGCAGGATTCATTGCGAGTACAGATACAGTTAACCTGTCTGTAAGCAATGCCATTACCTTTCAGGATACTTCTTCCGGTGCGAGTATCTATAGCTGGGATTTTGGTGACGCCAGCTCAATGGAAACATCTAAAAACAGCACCCACTATTATTCTTACTCTGGTAATTATACCGTAATGCAAGTTGTATCTAACGGCAATTGTTATGATACTGCTTACTCTACTGTTGTGGTCATAGACTCCCTTGCTACATCAATAATAGATAAATCGAATTTGCCTTCTTATGTTAAAGTAGTGTACGATCATGAAAATATTTACTTATCTTTTAATTTCTCTCCTAAAAAAAATGTAACCATCAACCTATATAATTCAATAGGGGAAAAAGTAGATACATACAGTACAGCAAGAATAGATAAAGGCCTGATTAAATTAAATGCAGCGAATTTGTTGGAAGGAGTATACATTGCACAAATTCAAGCTGATGATTTGAATGAAGCACATAAATGTGTTATTACTTCTTCGCTAAAATAAGCAGGTTGTGTTAAAGAGAGATATGCTTAGAACGTACCTTCTTTCCAAAAAATACAGTAGCCAGTTTATCAAAACTCTCCGGAGAATCAGTAGTATAAAACTCTAAACTTTTATTTTGACTGATTTTATTTTCTATTTCCGGATGCCGTGTTATATAATCCTGCAGGCTATTAGCAACTATTTTTCCCTGAGAAATTACCTGAACATTTTTAGGCACGTGTTTTTTTATCTTATTGATAAGAAGAGGGTAGTGGGTGCATCCTAGAATGATCGTATCTATCTTTTTATTTTTTGAAAACAATGCTTTTAAATATTTTTTTACAAAAAAATCTGTGGCAGGGGAGTTGATCTCATTGTTTTCAATAAGCGGAACCCACATAGGGCAGGCCTGTTGAAACACTTTTATGGTAGGATAGAATTTTTCTATTTCTATTTTATAAGAGTTTGATAAAATCGTTCCGGCTGTGCCAAGCACACCTATGTGATTTGTTTTCGTTTGTTTTCCTACCAGCTCCGAGGTAGGGCGAATGACACCCAATACTCTTTTGTCCGGTGCAATTCTAGGGAGGTCTAACTGCTGAATGTTCCTTAATGCCTTTGCAGAAGCAGTATTACAAGCTAAGATTATCAAAGGACAGTTCATGGCAAACAGTTGTTGAACACATTCTAATGTGTATTGATAAACTGTTTCGAAAGAGCGGGAGCCATAAGGTGTTCGGGCATTGTCTCCTAAATAAATATAATCGTACTGCGGTAGTTTTTTAATGATCTCCTTTAGTATGGTTAATCCTCCCATACCGGAATCGAATATGCCTATAGGTTGTTTGTAGTTCACAAATAGAAAATATCAAAACTTAATTCCCAAGATCGAGATGTCATCAATTTGTTC
>CAZCJN010000041.1:0-1178 GCA_964498865.1 uncultured Bacteroidia bacterium | reverse complement strand
AGTTGTCCGTTTCTAAATAAGTATAGATTGTTATAAGATCCTGCATACTCAATGTATTTTTCATGGATATCTATACAAACTAATGAAATGGTAAGTCCGTCTTTTACAGTAGCTGTATTATTGCTTGATGCAGAGAAAGTTTCTCTCATCAGTTTTCTCAATTGATTCAGGATATCCGATGGCTTATGCAAGCCCATTTCTTTTACAACTTGATTTAGAAGATTGTATCCGATGAGCGACATAAATGCTCCCGGAACTCCATGCCCCGTACAATCGGCAAGAGCAATCCACACTTTATTGCCGATTTTGTAGCTCCAGTAGAAATCCCCGCTCACGATATCTTTTGGTCTGAATAATAAGAACCATTCAAAAGGATACTTCTTCATTTCCTGTTCAGATATGAATAAAGCATCCTGGATGCGTTTTGCGTAATCAATACTGTCGGTTATTTTCTGATTCTTATGCTCAAGTTCTATATTTTGTTTGCGAATCGTTTCTGTACGTTCAGTTACCTTTTGCTCTAAAATCAAATTTTCTTTTCTTAATTTTTGTTCTCTCCATTTTATATAAAGGATTGCAGAGATGAGTATAATGATACTTACCAAGATCCAAAACCAGGTAGTTTTCCAAAATGGTGGAGCAATTTTAAATTGGAAGGTAGCAGGCTCGTTGATCCATACACCGTCGTTATTACAAGACCATACTTTAAATGTATAATTACCCGGGTTGAGAGAAGGGTAGGTGACAGACGTTTCTTTTACAATAGGAGATCTCTCCTGATCAAGTCCTTCTAATTGATAACGATATTTTACCCTTTTCGGATTTGTTAAAGATGTTCCTACAAAGTCAAAGGTTAAATGGTTTTGATTCCAGCCGAAGACATGATCGGCAGGTATTTCTTCTTCCTGAAAAAATATTCTTGGATTGCTTATAGTAATGATGGGTTCTACTAAATTATTTTTCTCATTTTTAGAATTGTATCGTACCAAACCGATTATAGAGCCGAACCATAAACATCCGCTTTGATCTTTACAAACTGCATTAGGATTGATCTCTACTCCTAAAAATCCATCTGCTTTTTCATAATGCTTAAATGTTTCATCTTTCATATTGAAACGATCAATACCTAAACCGGTTCCTATCCAAAGATTATTATTGTTATCGGCTATTAATAGAAA
>CAZCJN010000040.1:13447-17361 GCA_964498865.1 uncultured Bacteroidia bacterium | reverse complement strand
AGGGAAAGGCAACGCTTATTTTCGCTCTTCAACAAACCAATCGCCACGTAATGCCCAGCCGGGAATGCCGGGTAAAGATGAATGGAAGATATTTGAATTAAAAATTCTTGCTGATGTAGGACTGGTGGGATTTCCTAATGCGGGAAAATCCTCCTTGCTATCCGTTGTATCTGCTGCTAAACCCGAAATTGCAAATTACCCTTTTACAACTCTTGTTCCTAATCTTGGTATTGTTAAATACCGCAACCATAAATCTTTTGTAATGGCCGACATTCCCGGTATTATAGAAGGCGCACATGAAGGGAAAGGGTTGGGTGTACGTTTCCTCAGACATATAGAAAGAAATGCCGCACTGTTATTTCTAGTTCCTGCAGATTCGAGTGATATAATCAAAGATTATAAAATACTGGTAAATGAACTTAAAAAGTATAACCCTGAGCTTTTAAAAAAGCAACGTGTACTTGCAATTTCTAAATGTGATTTGGCAGATGAAGAATTATTGAGTGAAATAAAAAAGGAAATGAAAAAGAAGTTTAAGGAGAAGAAAGTTCCGGTAGTTTACTTTTCTTCCCATACACAAATGGGATTGGTTGAATTAAAGGACATTCTTTGGAAAATCATTGAGCCCAAGTTTTCAAAATAGTCTTTCATGATAAGCCTTTTAAAAAGCATAGATACTAAACTGTTCCTGTTTTTTAATAACAACCATACACCGTTTATGGATTCGGTGATGCGTTTTGCTTCCGATAGATTTTCTTGGATCCCTCTTTATGCGGTTATTTTGTTTTTCGCGTGGAGAAAAGTACAAAAGAAAATATGGATTGTTTTGGTTGCAGTAGCTTTGCTTATTACCCTTTCTGATCAAATATCCGTTCACCTTTTTAAAGAAAGATTTAAACGCTATCGTCCTTGCCACAATTTAGCACTACAAGGTAAGGTGCAATTGATAGACGGTAAGTGTGGAGGACAGTATGGATTTGTTTCTTCACATGCAGCCAATACATTTGCACTCACAACGTTTCTGATTCTATTTTTCAGAAATAAATACTTTTTCTTTGCTATGTATATTTGGGCAGCATTTGTTTCCTATAGCAGAGTATATTCCGGAGTGCATTATCCTTTTGATGTGCTTGCTGGTATGTTTTTAGGCATACTCATAGGCATTCTTGGTTATAAAACATATTTACATTATTATAAAAAGTATGCTTACTAATTTTTTGTACGTTTTTTTGGGTGGCGGGATGGGGAGCCTGGTTCGTTTCTCTATTTCCATAGCAACTGCTCATTTTTTTAAAAGCACTTTTCCTGTTGCTACATTGCTATCCAATCTTGTAAGTTGTTTTGTTTTAGGAATAAGCTTATTTCTTTTTTATGGGAAATTAAATTCGGAGCTTTCTTTGAAATTTTTGATCATCACAGGCTTTTGTGGCGGCTTTAGTACCTTTTCTGCATTCAGTTATGAAACAGTATCTCTACTTAAAATCGGACAATATCAATATGCCATTCTAAATATTTTATTGAATGTAGTTTTGTGTTTTGGAATTATTTGGTTGTTATTACGTTCGGAAGTTTAACGAAGTGAATATTTATGATTAAAAAGATCGATCTATATATTATCAGAAAATTCTTAGGTACATTTTTCTATGCCATTATCTTAATATTGATGATTGTAATAGTTTTTGACATTTCGGAACGCATGGAAGATTTTCTTGCCAAGAGACCACCTGTGACTGAAATTATTTTTAAATACTATTTCAATTTTATACCCTTTTTTGCTAACCTTTTTAGTCCACTTTTTACGTTTATTGCAGTTATTTACTTTACATCACGTATGGCATATCGTAGTGAGATTATAGCTATACTGGGAAGTGGCGTTAGCTTCTTTCGTATGTTAACCCCGTATCTTATTTCTGCAGGGTTTATTGCCATGTTGTCTCTTTATTTGAATCATTTCGTCATACCTCATTCTAACGGCATACGTTTAGAGTTTGAAGAGAAATATATTAGGAATCAATATGAAAATAAAGATGAAAATATTCATCGCCAATTAGACGACGAGTCATTTATATACTTTAAAAAATACAACAGTGCTAATAACACAGGCTACCAATTTTCCTTTGAAAAGATTAAAGGTGGTAAACGTTACTACTACCTTAAGTCTGATTATTTGAAATGGGATAGTGTTTCTAATAAATGGCAGGCAGAAAATTATTTTATCAGGAAGATAGACGGACTGAAAGAAATAGTAATGCAAGGAGCTACATTGGATACAAGCTTTAATTTTCTTCCGGCTGAATTTGGTAAAAGGGAAAATAAAATAGAAGCTATGCAAACTCCAGAATTAAGCGAGTTTATAGAAAATCAAAAGCAAAAAGGCGCATACAGAATACCTTTCTATGAAGTTGAAATGTACAGGCGTACTGCTTTTCCTTTTGCAACTTTTGTGTTAACTATTATTGGTGCCTCTGTCGCAAGCCGAAGAGTAAGAGGAGGGATAGGGTGGCACATAGGCTTAGGTCTTATGCTTGCTTTCTCTTATATATTATTTATGCAAGTATGTACTGTATTTGCTACTAATGGAGTTGCCCCTGCTATCATTGCAGTATGGGTACCCAATATGATCTTTACGATCATTGCCTTGTTTATGCTAAGGAATGCTCCTAAATAAATTTTCCTGTTTTTATTAAACAGTTTTCAAATTTATTTTTTATTAAAGGAAGATTTTTGAATATTCCATAAATGGTGGAACCACTTCCGCTCATAGAAGAATAGATGGCTCCTATAGAATATAAATCATTTTTTATTTTTTCCAATTCAGGGTACTCTTTAAAAACAGAGTCTTCGAAGTCATTATGAATATATCTTTTCCATTCATAAATAGAAGCATTCAATAAATCTTTTTTTAAAGAACGTTGTGGTTTTTTAGGAATTACTCCGCTATATGCTTTTCCTGTATTGATATGAATAGGAGGGTAAACCAGTACAATAGAATAGCCGCTTAAGTTTAGTTTGATGAAATCAAATTCATCTCCTTTTCCTTTTACGAAAGCAGGTTGGTTGGAAACAAAAAAAGAACAATCACTTCCTAATTGTTTGGCATAGTGATGCATTTCTCCCCAAGAAATATTCAGTGAGAATTTTTTATTTAACAGTTGGATGAAAAATGCAGCATCAGAAGATCCTCCGCCTAAGCCTGCTCCAATTGGAACCGCCTTATGAAGATGAATTTGTATGCTAGGAAGAGTATAGTCTTTTGAAATAAGGTGATAAGCTTTAAGACATAAATTATCTTGTGTATTTCCGGGTACATCAATTCCCGATAGGATGATTTCAGTTTCTTTAGACTCAATTATTTCAAGTGCATCAAATGCAATATCTGTTAAAGGATACATGACGCTTTCTATATCATGATAGCCATCATTTCTTTTCTTAACGATATTTAAACCAATATTAATTTTTGCATTTGGAAAGCAAATCATAGGATCAAATATAAGAGTCTTTAGTGTTGAGATTCAAGTTGAATTTAGTTCATTATTTTTCAACTAACCCAAATAACAATTGACTGGGTACTTTGTAATTTCTTGTATATTCGTTCTCCTTTTCCTGTTAGAAATAACAGGTATTATTTACTGAAATATGATATATCTGGATTTTGAAAAACCAATAGAAGAAATTTCGGAACAAATTGAAAAGCTAAAACAAGTAGCATCTAAAAACAAAGTAGATGTGAATGCTTCTGTAAGACAACTGGAAGAGAAAATTAAGTTAAAAAAAATAGAGGTTTATTCTAAACTTACCCCCTGGCAAAGGGTTCAGCTATCCCGCCACCCTGATAGACCTTATACATTGGATTATATTAATGCTATAACGAAAGGTGATTTTACTGAATTTGCCGGCGATCGTTTTGTGAAAGA
>CAZCJN010000040.1:0-13347 GCA_964498865.1 uncultured Bacteroidia bacterium | reverse complement strand
GAACGCGGACAAGCGGAAGCAATTGCAAAGAATTTATATGAGATGGCTAAGCTTACCGTGCCTATTATATGCATTGTCATTGGGGAAGGAGCTTCAGGAGGCGCTTTAGGCATAGGGGTAGGTGACAAGGTGTTGATGCTTGAAAATACATGGTATTCGGTAATATCCCCTGAATCTTGCTCTTCTATATTATGGAGAAGTTGGGATTATAAAGAAAAAGCTGCTGCTGCCTTAAAGCTGACTGCTGAGGATATGCTGGCAAATAAGTTGATTGATGGTATTATCCCCGAGCCGTTAGGTGGCGCCCATGCATCGCCCGATGAATGTTTTAAGTCGGTAAAGCAAGAGATACTAAAAAAGGTCTCAGAGCTTTCAAAGATTACTGCAACCAATTTGGTGAAAAGTCGTATAGATAAATTTTGTTCGATGGGTGTGGTGGTGAATCAATAATAAAATCAAAAATAGTATAGATAACATTCATTAAAAATATATCTTTGAAATATTAATTATCAATTCAAAAAAACATATATGATTAAGAAAATTCTCCCTTTAAGTTATGTAATTTTTTCAGCGTTGTTTGTAGTTTCTTGCGGAGGTGAAGACAAATCAGCCGAAGCTTCAACAGCAACTGATGTTGAAACTACTAACGATACTGTTAAATCAGAGGTGCGTATTAATTTTGATTTGGTAAGAGTGAATGTCCCTTCTCCCGGTGAACTTTCAAAAAAATTAAAGGCAGCAAAAATAAATTATAATAAAAGCACATTGCTTTCCTCGAGCAAAGCAGGTAGTTTTTCATCTAATTATCAAAAAGCAATTGGTCTTGGAGCTTTTGGTGCTGACTTAGCTATTTCAGCAGCTTATAACCAACCTCAAGATGCATTGGATTATCTTTCTCAAATGGGTAAACTGGCCGGTGATATAGGAATAAGCAGTGCTTTTGATCCTGAATTCTCAAAACAATTGATTTCGAATATCAATAAACCTGATACTTTTCAATTAATGCTCGACAAGGCATTTGATAAAGCTGAAAGAAATTTACGTTCGAACCAACGTGTAGCCTCTGCTGTTTTGTTAGTTGCCGGTGGTTGGGTGGAAAGCCTTTATGTTTCTGTTGAGGGATTAAATACAAATCCTAAAGGAGACAGTACAAAAACACTTTATAGTGATATAAGTGTTCATTGCCATGCATTTGAATATGTATTTGAATTATTAGATGCTTATAAAAGTAATGCAGATTGCGCCAAACTTATTAAGGAATTAGAGCCATCTAAAGATATGTTGGTATCAGTAGGCAGGAACCCTAAAATAGGTCCTGACGAATTGCCTAAAATAAGAGAAGCCGTTGCAGCGTTAAGAAGTAAAGTAATCGGATAATAATTGTTTAATGAAATTCGTTAAAAAGTCCTCTGAAAAATATTAGAGAGCTTTTTTTATAAATAGTTTAATAAAATTTCCCTACATGCCATTCATTAGTAACATAACAGCACGTCAAATACTTGATTCAAGAGGTAATCCTACAGTAGAAGTAGATGTAATTACGGATACCGGATTTTTTGGAAGAGCTGCCGTTCCTTCCGGAGCATCTACCGGAAAGCACGAAGCAATAGAGCTACGTGACGGCGAGAAAAATTATTATTTAGGAAAAGGAGTTCAAAAAGCAGTTAACAATGTAAATACTGTTATTAAACAAGAACTACAGGGTTCTTATATTTTCGACCAAGGAGCAATAGATAAAAAAATGATTGCATTAGATGGCACGGGAAACAAAGAAAGTTTAGGTGCTAATGCCATATTGGGAGTTTCATTAGCAGTTGCAAAAGCAGCAGCAGAAGAATGCAGGTTACCACTTTATAAATACGTAGGAGGGGTAAATGCAAATACTCTACCCGTTCCTATGATGAATATTCTAAATGGTGGTGCTCATGCAGATAATGGTTTAGATTTTCAAGAGTATATGATCATGCCTCTTGGCGCTTCCACTTTTAGTGAAGGACTAAGAATGGGCGTTGAGATATTTCATCATTTAAAAAAAGTCTTAAAAGACAAAAATTTCTCTACAAATGTAGGAGATGAAGGGGGATTTGCTCCTAACATTCAATCGAATGAAGAAGCAATAAAATATGTTCTTAAAGCAATTGAATCTGCAGGCTATAAGCCGGGTAAAGATGTTTTTATTGCTATGGATGCGGCTTCTTCTGAATTTTATGATCCTAAAACAAAGAAGTATCATTTTAAAAAATCATCTGGTGAAAAATTATCATCTTCTGAAATGGTAGATTTTTGGGCTGATTGGGCAAAAAAATATCCAATCATTTCTATTGAAGATGGAATGGCCGAAGATGATTGGGATGGATGGAAGCTTCTTACCGAAAAACTCGGTAAAAAAATACAATTAGTTGGTGATGATTTATTTGTAACTAATGTAGAGCGTTTGCAAAAAGGAATAGAAAGTAATACGGCTAACTCCATATTGGTTAAGGTGAATCAAATTGGTTCTTTAACTGAAACCATTAATGCTGTTCATCTTGCTTATAAACATTCGTATACTGCAGTTATGAGTCATCGTTCGGGTGAAACGGAAGATTTTACCATAGCTGATTTAGCAGTTGCTTTAAATACTGGACAGATAAAAACAGGTTCTGCTTCCCGCTCGGATAGAATAGCTAAGTACAATCAGCTATTAAGGATCGAGGAACAATTAGGAGAGTCAGGGCAGTATTTAGGAAAGGATTTCAAATTTTTATAACACTAAAAGAACACATATATTTAACTCAAAAAAGAATGGATACTTTACAGGAAAAGTTTGGTGAAAAAGCCCTTCCGATTTCGGTTGAGGTGAAAAATTTTATAAAAGAGCACGGTGAAAAAAAAATAGGAGAATACACTGTATCTCAGGTTTACCAGGGAATGAAAGGTATTATTGGATTGGTTACTGAAACTTCTAAACTTGATCCTGAGGAAGGAATCCGTTTTCGTGGGTATACCATTCCCGATCTTAGAGATAAATTACCTAAAGCACCAAAAGGATTTGAACCGCTTCCTGAAGGTATTTTCTATCTTATGCTAATGGGTGAACTGCCTACTAAAGATGATGTGATGGATTTAAGTAATAGTTGGGGTAGAAGAGCGATCGTTCCTAAACATGTCTTTGATACACTTGATCATTTACCTTCTCATACGCATCCGATGACCATGCTTAGCATAGGTGTTATGGCATTGCAAACAGAATCTGAGTTTGCAGAAGCTTATCATAAAGGGATAAATAAAAAGAATTATTGGCAGTATGTGTATGAAGATGCAATGAACCTTATTGCACGATTACCACGTGTAGCTGCATATATATATAGAAAAAAATATCATAATGGTGATCATATAGAACCTAATCCTAAATTGGATTGGGCTGCCAACTTTGCTCATATGCTTGGCTACGAATCTATCGATGTAAGAAGACTTATGCGTTTATATCTTACTATTCATGCAGACCATGAAGGTGGCAATGTATCGGCTCATGCAACACACTTAGTAGGCTCAGCATTAAGTGACCCTTATTTGGCGTTTGCTGCAGGATTAAATGGTTTAGCAGGTCCTCTTCACGGTTTGGCAAATCAGGAAGTGATCCATTGGATTTTTGAAATGCAAGAAGAGCTTCAAACAAAACTCCCTACGGAGCAGCAAATAGCTGATTATATTAAAAAGACATTGGAAGAAGGTAAGGTAGTTCCGGGTTATGGTCATGCTGTTCTTAGAAAAACCGATCCACGTTTTACTGCTCAACAAGATTTTTATGAACGTTATATTAAAAAAGATAATCAGGTGAGTGAGCTTTGTGAAATCGTTCAGATGATTTATAAAGTAGCTCCTTCTATTTTAGAAGGTACCGGAAAGATTAAGAACCCTTGGCCTAATGTGGATGCTCATAGCGGAGCACTTCTTATGCATTACGGTATAAAGGAATTTGAATTTTATACCGTTCTATTTGGTGTATCACGTGCACTTGGCGTGATGGCATCACTTATATGGGACAGAGTATTGGGTCTTCCTATTGAACGCCCGGGTTCTATTACAATAGATGGGTTGAAAAAGAAAGTAGGAGTAACTGCATAAAAGCTAATAGTTAAATTCACTAGTTAATTAGTTTGAAGTGTTTACCATTGTTAAAGCTTCAGAAAAAGATATTCCCTTCATTTCTGAAATTGCCAGCCAAACATGGCCTCATACATTTAAAGATATACTCTCACCTAAACAAATTGAGTATATGTTGGACATGATGTATAGCCTGGGTTCATTAACAAAACAAGTACGCGACAAAAACCATGTGTTTTATCTTGCAAAAGATGAAAACAAATTTGTTGGCTATGTTTCGTATGAATTAAACTGTCCAACCGCCTATAAAACAAAAATTCATAAAATTTATATCCTTCCTTCAGTACAAGGCAAAGGAGTAGGAAAGCTATTGATGAATAAGGTTGCCGAGATAGCTTTGAAAAATAATAATACTATCCTTTCATTAAATGTAAACCGAGAGAATAAGGCAATTGATTTTTATGAGAAGTATGGTTTTGTTAAAGTTGGAAAAGAAGATATTGATATTGGTAACGGATTTTTAATGGAGGATTTTATTATGGAGAAGCAATTGTAACTAGTAAAAAACTATTCTTATGCATTATGCAATTCCATCACGGTAATTTCAGGGAGGATTCCTATACGACCTGGATATCCTAAAAAACCTAATCCCCTGTTTACATAGATTTGTTGCTTTCCTTCTGAGTACAATCCAGCCCATTGTTTATAAATATACTGCGAAGGGCTCCATTTCAAACCTGGCACTTCTATTCCAAATTGAAACCCGTGTGTATGCCCGCTAAAAGTAAGATCAATGTCTTTGTATTTTTCAATTATTTCCATATTCCAATGCGAGGGGTCGTGTGATAATAATAGTTTAACAGGGTATTTTTCGGCGCCTCTATATGCTTTTTCCATGTTGCCATATTTAGGAAAGTGTAGATTGCCTCCCCAATTTTCTACTCCAATAAGTACAATTTCTGAGTTGTTTTTTTCTAAGATCACATTTTCGTTCATTAAAAGCTTCCATCCTAATTGGGCATTAGCTTCTATAATGTCTTGTAAATTTTTATCCTTCTCTCCTTGACTATCCCATTTGGCATAATCGCCATAATCATGGTTTCCCATTATGCTAAAAACTCCCATGGGTGCTTTTATCTTGCTCAGTGTGTCCATGAATGGATTTATCTCCGCTGTTCGATCATTAACAAGATCTCCGGTAATAAAAATTATATCGGCCTTTTGTTGAAGGATGATTTCGATAGCTTTTTCCAACGGTGAAGTGGAAAGGAAACTCCCGATATGTATGTCTGATATCTGTACGATTCGTAATCCGTTAAATGAATCGGGTAGATTAGGTAATACAACTTTTATATTGTGTATTTTAAAATCGAAAGCACCTTTTATCATTCCACGTATTAATCCTATTAAGGGAATAGCGGTCATTCCCAAAGCCATATAATTTAAAAATTGTAAACGTGTAATTCGGTTTTTAGATGTTGATGGTTCTGACGGTTTTTTTGTGAACAAGCTGCCAATCCAGCGGAATAAACGTAAAATGTCATCTAAAGCAATAAAGAGAGAACCGATTATTTTTGAAAACAGCACTAAAATGACAATAGCAAATACATATACTTTTATTACTCTTGGCCAATTTGCGGTATTAAATACAAAAGGGGACAATAATATGAGTATGGATAAAACAGTAAATCCCCAATAAATATAAAATATCTTTTTTCTTTTCTTAGCAGAATTTTTTTTGGTTAATGCTAAGATTGCTTGATAAAAATATAAATCAATAAGTACTATAACAACCCCTAAAAGAAACATGCGAAAGCCAAAAGTCATATTTGGTTATTTATGAGTGCGAATATACTTGCTACTTGGCTCCGTATGCAAAGTATAATGTTAAAAGTTTTTCTCTCCTTCTGTCAGCTAATGCATCACTATTAATCTTCCATTTTTTACTTCATCATTCAGGCATTGCTTAATTCCATTACTGTGATCTCGGGTAGAATTCCTATTCTTCCAGGAAAGCCTAAGAAACCAAGCCCTCGATTTACATACAGTTGTTGTTGTCCTTCAGTATATAGTCCTGCCCAATGTTTGTAAACATATTGAGCCGGGCTCCATTGAAATCCGGGAATTTCTACTCCACACTGAAACCCATGGGTATGACCACTCAGAGTAAGATCAATATCCTTATATTGAGTTATTACTTGTATATCCCAATGTGAAGGATCATGTGACAGTAGTATTTTAACAGGATACTTTTCCGTACCCATGCATGCTCTTTTTAAATTACCATATTTGGGATGACGCATTCTGGCTCCCCAGTTTTCAACACCTATGAGTGCTATCTCTGAATCTTCTTTCTTTAAAGCAATATGTTCATCCATTAAAAGTTTCCAGCCTAATTGTTCATGAGCATCAATGATTTGTTGCAAGTTTCTAATCCTATCCTTTTTATTTTTCCATTTTGAATAATTTCCGTAATCGTGATTCCCTAGTATGCTGAAAACTCCCATAGGAGCTTTTATTTTACTTAATGTCTCCATAAAAGGGATTATTTCATTGGTACGACTATTTACAAGGTCTCCGGTGAAAAAAATAATATCAGCATTTTGTTCCAAAATAATTTTAACAGCTTTTTCTAATGGTAGAGTAGAAGCGAAGCTTCCGGCGTGTATGTCTGATATCTGAACAATTTTTAACCCGTTAAATGCAGCGGGAAGATTAGGCAACACAATTTTTATATTATGGATTTTGTAATGAAATGCTTCTATCATTGCTGATATCATTCCAGCAAAAGGTATGGAAGCTATACCTAATGCCATATAGTTTAAGAATTGAGAACGAGAAATAGATGTTGTTGATGAAAATGAGAGTGTTTTTTTTTGAAATCTTTTTTTTACCCACTTCAGCAAATTAATAAAGTCATTTATAAACAAGATGAACGAACCTGCCAGTTTTGAAATAAGAACGACTACAAGAAAGGAGAATAAGTACATTCTTGCCCATCTTGGCCAACCTAAATGGCTGGAAATATAGGAAGTGGATAAAATGAAAGCAATGATTGAAAAGGCAGTATATCCCCAGTAAAAATATACTATTATTTTCTGCTTGATGATATCTAGATTTTTTACTGATCCTTTTACAGCACGATAGAAAAACAAGTCTACAATAATCAGTACAATACTGAATATGATCAGTCGAAGAATAAACTTTGTATACCAACTCATAGATATGGTGTAAATATACGGAGAACATAAGGTTGTGATCTGATTTGAACAATCATTTAAAAATTAAAATGGAGAACCCGATTGTGAAATTTCTCTATTACATTTACAACCATTATGTATAAATCACAGCAAGAATTTATAGAAGTTTTAGAGAAGCATGGGGAGCTCATTCGGATTAAAGAATTTGTGGACCCGGTCTTAGAAGTTGCTGAAATAACAGACCGGATTTCTAAGCTCCCTGCTACTAAAGAAAGAGAAGCGGGGGGGTATGCTTTGTATTTTGAAAATACAGGTACAGGTTTTCCGTTGCTGATTAATGCGATGGGATCAGAAAAAAGAATGTGCCTTGCATTAGGCGTAAATGATTTAAATGATGTTGCAAAACGAATAGATACATTGTTTAAAGACCTGTCATCTCCTAAAAACTCTTTGTTTGAAAAACTCAAAGTATTACCTGAGTTGGGAAAAATTTCTTCATGGATGCCTCAGATTATTTCCGGTAAAGGAACTTGCCAGGAGGAGGTGATGAAAAACCCTGATATCACTAAGCTTCCCGTTCTTAAATGCTGGCCCCATGACGGTGGTAATTTTTTAACACTTCCTGTAATTCATACGGTGGATCCACATAACGGTATACGAAATGTAGGGTTATATAGAATGCAGGTGTTTGAACCAACCCTAACTGCTTTGCATTGGCATAAACATAAAGTTTCAGCAGCTCATTTTAATGAGTATAAAAAGTTGGGGAAACGCATGCCTATTGCTGTTGCATTAGGAGGTGATCCACTTTACGTTTTTTCAGCAGCTTGTCCCTTACCTCCTAATTTTGATGAATACATGTTCACAGGCTTTTTGCGTAAGAAAAAAGTGGAACTAGTTAAATGCCTCACCCAAGAGATGTACGTACCTGCTAATGCAGATATTATTATTGAGGGTTATGTTGACCCTGACGAAGATTTTATTTTAGAAGGCCCTTTTGGCGATCATACAGGATATTATTCTTTAGCAGATTATTATCCTAAGTTTCACATTACCTGCATTACTCACAAGAAGAATGCTGTTTATCCTGCTACAATTGTGGGTATTCCTCCGCAAGAAGATGCATGGATGGGAAAGGCTATTGAAAGGATTTTTCTCGCTCCTATAAAAATGACTCTCTTGCCGGAAGTTATTGATATGCATATGCCGGTAGAAGGTGTGTTTCATAATCTCGTAATTGTAAAGATCAAAAATGAGTATGAAGGTCATGCTCAAAAAGTGATGAATGCCATGTGGGGAGCAGGGCAAATGATGTTTAATAAAATACTGGTTGTAGTAGATGGTGATATTGACCTTAATAACTATGTTGCCATTGCTAAGGCTATTTCAGAAAATGTGAATCCTAAAGATGATATTTACTTATCACAAGGACCGATGGATGTGCTTGATCATGCTTGTTCTAAATTCGCTTTTGGAGGAAAGATGTGTTTGGATGCAACAAAGAAGAATGGAGCGCAAATCAAGGAGGAGAAGGTTATCTATGATTTAAAATCATTAATCAGTAAGCTTGAAGCCTTTACCGAAATTGTAGGTATTAATGCTACATTACTGAAATCAGGTATTTCAGTATTATTTGTCGCTGTTAAGAAAAATAAAAAGAACCATATAAATGAATTAAATGACAAAATATTTGAGTCTTCCTGTATGCAAGGCATTAAGTTTGTCATTTATGTAGAAGATAAAGCGGATATAAATGATGTGAAGGATTGCATATGGCGTTTCGCTAATAATTTTGATCCAAAACGGGATAGCTATTTTTCTGCAAAGGGATTAATTGGAATAGGTTTGGATGGAACAAGAAAAACGAAAGCATTAGATGAATTTGATCGCCCTTGGCCTAATATTATTTGTGCTGATGAAACAACTATGAAAAGTGTAGATGAAAAATGGAAGAAAATGTTTTCTGATTTACAGTTTATCCCTTCTCCGTCACGTAAATATATGACACAGCTTTATAAAGGTGATGCGGTAGCATTAGAGGAGTAGTAGACTAATGAAAAGTTCACGCTTCTCTCTTAAGCCATCTTTATTTTAATGATTTTGTAATATTATTCTGCGCCTTACGTTGGTCATAGTATGACGAGTTTATTAGCTATTTATTACAATGTCTTTTTCTTTTTGCAATTTTGCTGTTTATGAAGCTGATAAAAAGAATACTGCTTGCCTTGGGTTTAATGTTTTTAATATCTGTAATTACTCTATTGGTTACAGCGGTAGTGTATGAAAAAGAAGTTAAGGAGTATATGAACAGGCAGCTGAATAATAATTTACGAGCTAAAGTAATTATCAATCCTAACGACATATCATTTTCTTTAATTAAAAACTTCCCGTATGCTTCCCTTAATTTTAAGCGCGTGGTAATGTTGGAGAGTTTTGGTAATGCATCAAGTAATCATCACGATACTTTATTTGCTGCAGATAATGTTGCGTTAAAGTTTAGCATTTGGAATTTATTCTCCAAAGATTTTTCTGTAAAAAAAGTAGCAGTTACAAATGGTAAAGTAAAATTGAAAGTTAGTAAAGATGGTTTTGCGAATTGGAATTTTTGGAAAACCAGTGAAACCCATGTTGAAAAACGTGACAGCGAATCTGCTTTTAATATTGAATCATTCAATTTTGAAAACATAGCTTTAAGCTATCGAAATTATAAAAACCCAACAGATATTGCTTGCCTTATCAATGGAGGTAGAATTGCGGGTAACTTCAGAAGCAAACAATATGAGTTATCTGTTTTGGGGAATGTTTTTGTCGATCGTTTCTACATAGACAGCATCAATTATGTAGATGATTCACCAGTTCAATTAGATTTGAATCTTTTCGTCGACAATGACAAAAACCGCTATAAGTTCAGTGATGCACATCTTTCAGTATCGAATCAAAAAGTAAATGTTCAAGGCGAGTATATAGATAATAGCCCCTCATACATAGATATTTCCTTATCAGGAGAAGAGATGAATATACAATCAGTCCTTTCTTTATTACCGGATAAATATTATAAATACGTTCAGGATTACGAAAGTGACGGTGAGTTTTATTGCAAGCTTACTATTAAAGGCAATTGGTCTAAATCTGCTTCCCCACAGACTACTGCTGAATTTGGAATTAAAAATGCAGATATTACCCAATTGAGTTCAGGAATTATTTTAAAGAATGTAAATGTATCCGGTTCATACAAGAATGAAAATGATGATAATGTGCTTCAATTAAAAACATTTTCTGCTTCATTAGCAAATGGAAGAATTGCCGGTGATTTTACTTTAAAAAATTTTTCATCTCCTTTTCTTAAGGCAAAGATGAATGCTACATTGTTGTTGGAAGATGTTCGTCAGCTCTTAAAAGTAGATACATTGTGGAATTATCCCCTTGTGTCTCTTTCAGGTATACTTAAAGCAGATATAGAATATGAAGGCAATGTTAATACTTCCGGTAAGTATACTAAAATGGATTTTGATAACGTACGCATGTCGGGTAGTTTGTTATTTGAAAATGCGGGGTTAAAAATTAAAAACTCATCACTGGCTTTTGATAGCATTAATGGTTTGTTGGTGTTAAATGGAAATGCCATTGATGTTAATTATATAAAAGGTAAAACTTTGAAAAGTGACTTTTACATGAAAGGCAATATCAAAAACATCATCGGATATACTTTTAATGACAATTCTAATGTATTCGTAGATGCTATGTTCGAATCCAATAATTTGGATTTAGATGAGTTGCTTATTAATCAAGCAGCCTCCACTAAAAGAGATACTGTTTATAAGCTGCGTTTCTCAAAAAATCTAAATTTTAATTTAAGCAGCAATGTGGGGCATTTGACGTTTCGTAGATTTGAAGCAGAGAAGATACGGGGGACCTTTCAGTTACGTGATCAAAAACTTATTGCTGATCCAATTTCATTTTATACAATGGATGGTTCTGTAACAGCTACAGGCATGATTGACGGCACTCAAAATGATGCTATTTTAATCTCTTGTGATGCAAATATTAATAAATTGAATATCAGTAAGTTATTTTTTCAATTTGAAGACTTTAATCAATCTACTTTAACGCATAAAAATATACGTGGAAAAGGAACTGCCAGTATACAATTCGCTTCAGTTATGAAACCTGATCTGTCCATAGATCCTAAGCGTATTTATACGCGAAGTGAATTAACATTGGAGGGAGGGGAGTTGATTAATTTTGAGCCCTTAAAAGCTCTTTCTAAGTACATTTCTTTGAGTGAATTAGAAGACATAAAATTTTCTAATCTTAAAAATAATATCGAAATAAAAGACCAAAAGATATTCATTCCTAAAATGGATATTCATTCAAGTGCATTAGATGTTACTATTTCCGGAACCCATGCATTTGATAATAGTATTGATTATCATTTTAAAGTCCTTATGTCAGATGTTTTATTTAAAAAAGCAAAACGGGCGAAGAAAGAAAACGATGAGTTTGGTGTGGTTGAAAATGATAAAGATGGAAAAACAAGTTTATTTATTTCTATGACTGGCACGGTAGATAAGCCAATCATCCGTTATGATAAAAAAGAAGCAAAGCAAAATTTAAAAGAGAATATAGCCTCTGAAAAGCAATCGATGAAAAAAATTCTTAAAGATGAATTCGGTTGGTTTAAGAAAGATACTGTACTAAATAAAAAAGGAAAAGAAAAGAAAGAAGACGGGAAATTTATTATTAAATGGGATGAAGATGAAAAAGAAGATAGTAAGAGTAAAGATGATGACGAGGATTTTTAATTGTCTCTGCTCATAAATAGATCAATTTTTCAAGCTCCTTTTCCTATCTATTTGTATATTCGTATGGATTCGAACAAGTGTTATGAATATCTACTCCCGTAAGCAACGCTGGAAAATTTTCTTATTAATTGGAGCAGCCATCATCATCGTTGCTTCGCATTGGTATACAAGCCTTCTCGTTAAAAAAATATCAGATGATGAGCGAAGGAAAGTGCGTCTTTGGGCCGATGCTATTCAAAGAAAAGCCAGCCTTGTCAAATATACCAATGAACTTTTTCAAAAAATTGAAGGGGAAGAACGGCAGAATATTAAACTTTGGGCAGAGGCGAATAAGCAATTAAGTCTTAATCTTAGCGATTATACATTTGTTTTAGATGTAATTAGAAGCAACCAAACCATTCCTGTTATTATTACTGATGAAAATGGTCGGTTATTGCTTTCTAAGAATGTTGATTCTACTATCTTATCTGATAAGAAAAATATTCGAGATGAAGTGGAGCTCATGCGTCAGCAACATAGACCAATTGAAATTGAGATATTACCCGGAAAGAAAAATTACCTCTACTATAAAGATTCAAAGCTATTTCAAGAATTAAAAGTTGTTTTTGATGGATTGATCAAATCCTTCATTTCAGAAGTAGCCGTTAATTCTGCTTCAGTCCCTGTAATTTATACTGATTCTACACAAACCAATGTTATCGCATACGGTAACCTGGATACTTTAAAAATTAATGATTCGGAATTTGTACTTTCTACACTTAAAGAAATGGAGGCCCAAAACACTCCTATTGAAGTAGACTTGGGCGATGGAGCAAGAAATTATATTTTTTATAAAGAATCATTTTTACTTACACAACTTAGATATTACCCCTATATTCAATTTGGTGTAATAGGTATTTTTCTGTTGATTTCATATCTCTTATTTAATACAGCCCGAAGAGCAGAGCAGGATCAAGTATGGTTGGGAATGGCAAAAGAAACCGCCCATCAGTTAGGTACACCTCTTTCATCTATCATAGCCTGGTTAGAGTATTTAAAACTAAAAGGTGTTGATGAACAATCTTTATTGGAAGCACGTGAAGATGTAAGAAGGCTGGAGACTATTACGGAACGCTTTTCTAAAATAGGTTCAATACCAGTACTTGAAAAGGCAAATATTATAGAAGTGCTTAATAAGGCAGTGGCCTATATGCGAACAAGAACCTCTAAGAGTGTTTCTTTTTCTGTTCAGTCGGTTGCTAACCATGATATATATGTAA
>CAZCJN010000039.1:4526-17399 GCA_964498865.1 uncultured Bacteroidia bacterium | reverse complement strand
ATTATACCAAACTCTTAGAAATATGCAGGGCAGTATTTAATGTTGTACAGCTATTTTTCCTGCTATTATTTCTCCATTTTTTCCTGTTACCGTATATAGGTATAGACCGTTTGCGTGGTTCGTGAGATCAATTCTTATTGTAGGGGAATGACTCGATTTTTTAATTACCAATTTACCACATAAGTCAAATATTTCTATTTGGTTTTCAAATGAATTATCAGGCATTTGCATATACACAATGCCCGTACTCGGGTTAGGATAAATAATAATTTGACTGCTTGTATACTCAGGGATAGTACTAATTAATCCTCCTGTATCAAGATGTAAGAGGTAGAAATCACCATCTTCCGGAGAAGTAATTCCGGCTATAAGAAAACCTCCGTAGATAGAGGGGATAATATCATAGCCTATATCAATGCCATTGCTGCCGTACGGATGCACCCAAAGCAAGTTGCCGGAGGAATCAGTTTTTAAAACTACAAGATCCAGTCCGGGAGAATAGCTGCTGCTGTAACCCGTACATATAAAACCACCATCTGTAGTTTCTGTAGCAGAAAAAATAGCATCTGAAATAGTGCCGCCAAATGCTTTTTTCCAGATAGAGGTTCCATTGGTATCAACTAATTCAAGAGTAAAATCAAAAGGAGAAGACTTGAATATTTCAGATTCACCATAGATAAGATATTTATTTTTTGAAGTTATTAAAACGCCCTGGCTGCCATTATTTAAGGTATCACCGTATGTATGTTCCCAAATTAAATTTCCGGAAGAAGAAAGCTTATAAAGACCCAAGTCATAGTCTTGTGTAGCGGGTTTTTTTCTATCACCTACAATGAGAATATCCCCTTCAGGAGTTTCTTTGCTCATTTGTACATAGTCATTATCCATGCTTCCTAAAGAAGTGCTCCATTGAATAACTCCTGCTGAATCTGTTTTTATTACATAGAAATTGTTTGTACCAGACGAATCCGTATTAAATCCTGAAATCACAAAACCTCCATCTGAATATGTCAAAATATGTTTTCCAGATTGATTGCCTTTTATTGAGAATTGTTTTTTTATCATCACCTTTCCGGTGGTATCTATTTTGTATAGTAAAATGTCTAACCCGGTAGAGTCTGTTTCTGTTTCGCCTATTAAAACAAAGTTACTGTCTGCGGTAGTTGTCATATATAAGCAGTTATTCATCAGAGAATCACCGTAATAATGAGTCCACAGGGGGGTACCGTATTTATTTAATTTAGTAAGGGTGAAATCCACACTTCCATTTGTTCCTGCATCGGAATATCCGGCAACATAAATAGTCCCGTCTGGCAGCTCACGAACGCTACGTGCATTATCTTGTATTCCATTGCCAAAGTTAGTTTCAAAAAAAATGGATTGAGCAAAAATACTTTTGCTGAAGACACTCATAAAAAGGACGAACATTAAACGGATACTCATATATTTTCAAGGGTGTATAAGCGTTTAAATTAACGCTAAAAATATTCATTTACATGCAATTATTCGGTATATAAATGTTTACTGTCAAATGGTTTGATTTTTGTATAACTTGCAGTAATTTTAAATTAAAATCAACCATTATGAAAACCATTCTTTATTCAGCCCTTGTAGTGCTGATTCTTTCTTCATTCACATCAGATAATGCAAGAAAGATACCCTCTGTAGATTTAAAGACCTTGGAAGGAAAAACTGTAAGTTCATCTACATTTTCTAACGATGGGAAACCCATTATTATTTCATTTTGGGCAACTTGGTGCAGTCCTTGTAAAAAAGAATTAAATGCAGTTGCGGAAGTATATGACGATTGGAGAAAAGAAACAGGAGTAAAACTTATAGCTGTTTCCCTTGATGACTCTAGAAGTTCAAGTAAGGTAGCCCCTTATGTAAATTCAAAAGGATGGGAATATGATGAATACCTTGATTTAAATTCAGATTTTAAAAGAGCCATGGGTGTAAATAATCCCCCGCATACCTTTATTGTTGATGGAAAAGGTAATGTAGTATGGCAACATGTGGGATACAAAGATGGCGATGAAGCGCAATATATAGAGGTTGTAAGAAAGATTATTAAAGGCGAAAAAATCGAACATTAATTGCACTCAACAGGATATTTGTCCTTATTAATTATATGGGCAAATAACTGCCTTTTTTGTTTCAAAACCCACTTAAATTTTCTATTTTTGATTAAATCATTTTTATGAAAAGATATTTGTTATTTTTTTGCTTTGGCATTTCTATTTCCCTATTTGCTCAAGAGAATACAAGTAATAATGCAGGAGAAGTGCATGGGAATTTGCAGGTAGATGCACAATATTACAATCCTGATTCGTCTATTGGTGCCCCTCCCGTTCCTGAAAAGCTATTAATGAATAGTGCAGCCAATATTAATTTTACAAAAGGAAATTTCTCTGCAGGCATTCGATATGAAAGTTATTTAAATACGATTCAAGGATTTAATCCGAAGTATAAACTTAATTCAATTCCTTATCGTTATGCAAGTTATAAGTTAGATGAATTAGATGTAACAGTTGGTAATTTTTATGAGCAATTTGGATGCGGACTTATATTGCGTTCTTACGAGGAGCGTGGGTTAGGTATTGATAATTCTTTTGACGGGGTTCGTTTAAGGTATAATGTGAGTGGTGTGCATTTAAAAGGACTAATAGGTACACAACGTTATTATAGTGCCCAAGGTCCGGCTATAGTGCGCGGTTTTGATGGAGAAGTGAACCTGAAAGAATTATTTAATGATGAAGATGCTACTACTCAGATTACGGTGGGAGGTAGTTTTGTAAGTAAATACCAAAGTGGCGATCAAGTATTTTTACCTGATGGACAACCTTTGAAGGTGCCACTTAATGTAGGAGCAAGCGCTGCCAGAATTTCTTTGAATACAGGTAAAATAAATATTACCGGAGAATATGCATATAAAATAAATGATCCGACAGCAGTGAATAATTATATCTACAAAGATGGAGAAGCATTATTTTTTAATGCAACTTATTCTACAAAAGGGTTTGGTCTGTCTGTGGGTGTTAAACGAGCAGATAATTTTTCATTTAAATCCGATCGTTTAGCAGGGCAAAGTGATCTGGATATCAATTTTATTCCAATGCTTGCCAAACAACATACGTATGCTCTTATGGCATTCTATCCCTATGCTACTCAACCTACAGGGGAATTGGGATATCAAGTTGATTTAAGTACGAAATTAAAAAAAGGGTCTGCTTTAGGAGGGAAATATGGAACAGATATATCTATTAATTATTCAGGTGCAAACGGATTAGATACTACTCAGTTTGATTTAACAAAAGACAGTTCTCGCATAGGTTATGCAGAAGGAGATTACTTTATTCCGGGAGCTACCTATTTCCAGGATTTTAATTTTGAAATTTCTCGTAAGTTGAGCCAGAAATTTAAAATTATGTTTATGTATGCTAATCAGGTATATAATATTGATGTGATACAAGGTAAGCCCGGATATCCTAAGATCTATTCAATTATTGGTATGGTTGAATTATCATATAAGATAAGCAGCAGTAATGCTATAAGGATGGAAATGCAACATTTATATACAAAGCAAGATAAAAAAAGTTGGGCAATGGGTTTGATAGAATATGGAGTTGGAGAAAATTGGCTGATAAGTGTGCAGGATATGTATAACTATGATAACTATAATCCTGCGGAACGGTTTCACTATTATAATGCTACTATAGCCTATATAAAAAGTGGTAACCGTATTGCTTTGGGGTATGGCAAACAACGTGCAGGTATTTTTTGTGTAGGAGGGGTTTGCCGTTATGTCCCTGCTTCTAACGGGCTTTCACTGGCAGTAACTTCAAGTTTTTAAAAAAATAATTATTATCAATATGAAAAGTAAAAATGGTATAAAAAAATACAGCAAACAACTTTTACGGTTTTGTGTGAAACTTGTGGTTGTATTATTATTGTTTGCATTACATTCTTGTGAAAAAGTAGAAAAGCCTTATTTGCCTTTTACCCCACCGCCACCTACAAGCGATACAATTCGGAAAATATTAGTAGAAGACTATACCGGCCATACTTGTCTTAATTGTCCCCGAGCGGCTAAAGTCTTGCATAGCTTAGAATCTAAACTTTATCCACATCAGATCATTGGGCTTGCTGTGCATGGTACGGGTTTTGCACTTCCAAATTCAAATTATCCGGAAGATTTTAGAACAGCTGTAGGCAACACATATCTTGTTGATTTTGGAATTGGAGCATTAGGGCTTCCTATGGGTATGGTAAACAGAAAGAAAAAAGGTTCTTCATATGGAATTGGAGATGCTGAATGGAAAAATGCAATAGATACCATTGTTAATAAGGCGCCTAATGTTTATATTGAGATTTCTAATTCTTATGATAATTCCACTCGAAAACTTAACTCAGAAGTTAAATGTACCTTTCTAACCTCCCTAACGGGTAATTACAATTTGGTTTTATTATTTACAGAAGATAGTATTATTGCCCCTCAGTTAGATGGCAACACCAAAATAGATGACTATGTACATATGCATCTATTAAGAGCAGCCATATCTGACCCGTATGGAATTCAGGTAGTAACAGGTGCTGTTTCTAAAGGTTTTGTAAAAACGCAATCTTTTTCTTACGATGTACCTCAAGAATTTGATTATAATAAAGCAGATGTGTATCCTGCTCTTATTCCAAATATTAAATATTGTGGAGTAGTTGCATTTATCTATAATCAAGCCACTAAAGAGATTATCCAAGCTGAAAAAGCAAAAATTAAATAAATAATTAATACATTTACTCTAATATAATATACTACTTATGAAACTATTTACTGTCCTACATTCAACAAAAGCATTGATGTTTGCCGGAGTTTTTATTACCTCTGCTGCTTCATTCGCTCAAACTAATTTTACAATACACCCCACTGGAGCAATTACAGACGTGGTGGATTGCGATACTCCAAAAGAGTTCCATTTTTATGTAGATAATGCTAACCCTACACCCGTTACACTGGAATGGAAGGTTACCATTAATACCCTTCCATTAGGTCAGGATATTATGGGAGAGAATGGTTGCTGGAGCAATCAATTGTGTGATTGGAACTTATGTAAAATTTTACCGGACATCGGAGTAGTGCAATCGCCTAGCGAAATACCTGCAAACACCCTCAACAATGACATGAAATTATTGATTAACCCTATGCAAATTAAGGGCTCCGGACAAGTGGTGATTGAAATTTATGAAGTAGCTCATCCTACGAACTCCAAAACTTTGACTTGGAATATTACAGGATGTTCAACCGGCACTACGTGTACAGTAGGTGTTCCTGAGAATGAAGCAAACAATTTATTTGCGGTTTATCCTAACCCGGCTCAAAATTATATTACCATGGAGCGTGTAAAAAACAATAACGCTGTAGCCATAGGTACAGTTCAGATTTATAGCCTGGTAGGTGAAAAATTATTGCAATTCAACGAAGCGAATAATAACCTACTTAAAATGGATATATCTTCATTGCCTGCCGGAGCTTATTTTGTTAAACGATACAATGCAACAGAAGGAACTTCTGTGAAGCAGTTTTTTAAGATCAAATAAATTATTAGTTTATAAGAAAATCCTCCTAAGTGAAAAACTTTGGAGGATTTCTATTTGTTACCAAACAAATAAGTGTAAGTAATAAATCCAATGAACTATCTCAAATAATCTTAGTAGACTTCTTCAGAAAATAGGCTAATTAACAATAGATATCTTTCATAATTAACAAGGTGTTGTTTGCTATAAGTATTGAAAGTCAAATAGTTGAAAGTTTTGATTACTGTTGCCTCATGAGATGGCAAATAATAAAAAACCTGCAAGAAGAACAGTTTAAACGTTTGGTGGGAGTAAAGCCAGCAATCTTTGAAAAAAGGGTATCAGAGGCAAAACGAATAAACAAAACAGAAGTACAAAAAATAACGGGTAAGAAACGAGGTCCAAATCAACTGGTACGATAAGGTGTTGATGATGCTCATGTACTATAGAGAATATAGAACATTTGCCCATATAGGAGCAAGTTATAAGCGAAGCCCAATATTGGCGCATAGTCACCACAGTAGTAGAACAATGGCTGATCAAGAGCAAACCGTTTCATATCCCGGGAAAAAGAAAATTAACACAAAGCGACAAGGAATGGGAAGTTGTCATTGTAGATGTAAGCGAATATCCCATAGAACGTCCTAAAAAAAACAGAGGCGGTATTATCCAGAAAAAAAGAAAAAATACACTCACAAAAGCCAAGTTGCAATAGAGAGTAAAGGAGGGGACGTAATTTGTACAAATGTGGGTAAAGGAAGAAGGCATGATTTTCATTTATTCAAAAGCAGCAAAATGCATATTAGAGAAGATGTTTCCCTCCCCCTAGCAGACAGCGGCTATCAAGGGCTGAAAAAATTACACGCCAATTCAGAGTTGCCAAAACGTAACAGCAAGAAACACCACCTAACCAAAGAAGAGAAGAAACAAAACCATCAAATAAGCAGCAAGCGGGTACTGATAGAGAATGTAATGCGAAAAAATAAAAATCTTTAGAATAATGGCTGAAAAATACAGAAACAGAAGAAGGCGATTTGGACTGAGGCTTAATTTGATTTGCGGACTTTTAAATTATCAATTATGAAAGAGGTCTAATGTTTATCAACTTCAAAACGAGGTACAGAAAGCAATAAGTGCTCCGTTCTGTTAATTATTTAAGGCAGCTGGGTTAACTAAATTCTCCCGAACAGCATACATGACGAGCGAGGCCATATTGTTTATCTTTAGTTTGCCCATAATATTCTTTCTGTGGGTCATAACAGTATGAGAGCTGATAAAAAGTTTATCGGCAATTTGTTTATTTGCCAAGCCCTCTGTAATTGATTGCAGTACCTCAATTTCCCGTTCCGACAGCTTGACCCCTTCACATGAAACTTTTCCAGGTACATAAAATTGACTTTTCTGTAATAGGAGATCAACAACCTTACTACACAAAAATTTCTGATTTTTAGAAGTGCTATATATAGCTTCAACTATTTCTTCTTCTCCACAATCTTTCCACAAGTAGCTTATAATACCATATTCGAGAGCCTTTGAAACCACAGTTTTAGGTTGAGGATACGTAATAGCAAGAATTTTTACTTCTGGATAGCACTCACGGATAACAGAAATATCATCAATGCAAAAATAACGGGATGCATAATCGATTACAAGCACATCCGGACTATAAAGCATAAGTTTTTCGCTGAGGTCTTCAGCTGTTTCAGCTTCGCCTGCTAATAAAAAATCTTTGCTTTCCTCTATCAGAGAGCAAAATCCCCTTCTAATAAGATAACTGTTGTCAGCAATTAACACTTTTATTTTTTTCATCCCACAAAGATTGATAATGCTATTCAGGAAAAACATGATAATGATCATATTCGCTCAGGACTTGTATCATAATAATTATTCTACCAGATGACTTGTAAAAACATTTGCTGATGGCAGGGTATTCTTGCTCGGAACGTATGATGCGTATCATAGAATATTAGAACAATTGATTGTTCCTTTATCATCAATTATTAACTATCTTTTTGATGCAAAAAATAATCGTTCTTGGGGCTGGAATGATAGGAAGGGCAATCGCAGTAGACCTTTCTAATAAATATGATGTTGCCTCATCTGATGTACAATTATGCCCCCTTAGAGAATTATCTGAACAACATTCAATCACTGCCGAACCCTGTAATTTCAGAGATAAGGAATCACTGAAAAAATTAATTGAACCATTTGACCTGGTAATTGGAGCTGTACCAGGCCATCTTGGATTTGAAGTTTTGAAGACGGTTATTGAAACAGGTAAGAACATAGTAGATATTTCTTTCTTTCCTGAAGATGCATTCTTACTGGATGAATTGGCAAGGAAAAATAATGTAACTGCTGTGGTTGACTGTGGAGTTGCTCCTGGTATGTGTAATATTCTATTTGGGCATCACCACAAGCAAATGAAAATCTCAAAATACGAATGCCTTGTAGGTGGACTTCCGGTTATCAGAGAGTTTCCTTATGAATACAAAGCTGTGTTTTCACCTTCTGACGTAATTGAAATATATACACGTACTGTGCATTGTATTAAAAATGGGAAACTAATTGAAAAAGAAGCGTTAAGCGATATAGAGAAAATACATTTTGATGAGGTGGGTGAACTTGAGTCTTTTAATACAGATGGCCTTCGCTCATTAACTCAGACGATGAAAGATGTTCCAAATATGATTGAGAAAACTCTCCGCTATCCGGGACACGCTCATCTGATGAAGGTTTTCAGAGAAACGGGATTGTTCAGTAAAATACCAATGGATATCAATGGAGCTAAGGTTATCCCTTTAGAATTCATTAGCAAATTATTATTCTCTAAGTGGAGGATGGAGCCGGAGGAAGAAGATTTTACGGTGATGCGAGTAACTATAGAAGGCCCGGAGGGAAAATACGTTTATAATCTTTTCGACAGGTTTGATAAGAATACAAAAACTACTTCTATGGCAAGAACAACTGGGTATACCTGTACAGCCGTTGCCAATCTTATTCTTCAAGGAACTTTTTCCCGAAAAGGTATTTGTTTTCCTGAATTTATTGGAGAAGATGAAAACTGCTTTGCATTTATTTCAAAATACCTTACCGAAAGGAATGTGCTTTATAAAACGGACATGTGTTTTACAAAAAGGAATTTATCTAAAAAAGAACTTAGCCATAATCTATGATGGAAGAAAAGACTTATACAATGGGAATTGATGTAGGTTCCAACTTCATTAAGTTGGTACTGGTAGATTATTCAGATAAACCCAAATTGCTGGATAAGCAAACTGAGAAAATACGAAAGCGAAATCCTTCTCAGGTAGCAGAAGAAATGATCCAGGCTTTATTGGCAAAGCATCATCTAAAATATGAAGACATAGCATACCTGGCCTCCACAGGTGAAGGCGATTTGGTAAAACGCAAACGGGGACATTTTTACGGAATGACCACACATGCTAAAGGTGCTAATTTCTTTTTCCCGGATGCAAAAACAATAGTAGATATGGGAGCGCTTTACGTGCGAGCCATTAAAATCTCTTCTGATGCAAGAGTAGAAGATTATAAAATGACCGGGCAATGCGCATCCGGCTCAGGTCAGTTTGTTGAAAACATCTCACGTTACCTGGGACTCTCTATCGAGGAAGTTGGAGATGTTTCATTACAGGCTAATACCCCGGAAATATCTTCAGGAATATGCGCTGTATTGGCAGAAACAGATGTAATCAATATGGTATCTCGTGGAATTACTACTCCTAATATCATTAAAGGCATTCATCTCTCCATTGCCAACCGGATAATCAAGCTTTTAAGCTCTCTGAAGGCAGAATCACCTATTGTCCTTACCGGAGGCATGGCGATGAACAAAGGAATGATACAGGCAATTGAAGAGCAGTTGAAGGAATCAGGGAAAAAGTTCGTGATTAAAACACATTCTGATGCTATATATGCCGGAGCAATAGGAGCAGCTCTCTGGGGAGGATATCGTCACTTTAAACTGAAAGAAAAACAAGCAATAATAGCCTGATGCAATACCTGGAACCGGATAAAGAAATAGGAAATATAACTCCAAATATCGCATTGATGTTGGAAAGAAATTCTATTCGCTTTCCAGATAAAATAGTATATGCAGAAAGGCACACTAATAATTATGAAGGTATTACCTGGAAAAATTTCTTTAAGACAGTTCAAAATATTCTAACTAACCTGAATAAGTTTGGATTTAAGAAAGGTGATAAGGTAGTGGTGTATTCGCCTAATCGGTTGGAAATGCTTGAATTTGAGATAGCGGTGATGGCGGGAGGAGGTATAAGTGTACCCATCTTCGCATATTTTCAACAAGAGACAGCGGAATTACTTATCCGTCATTCAGATGCAAAATTTATAGCTGTTGCAGGGGAATTGCAGCTCAACAGAATAAGTTCTGATCTTCCCATTGAAAAGATATTTTTGTTCGATACAGGAATAATCCATTCCGACAAAAATTACATAAAGTTTGATGAACTTGTTAAGGAACCTAAAGAAACATCTACTCCACTATATTTTGATGCCTCCCCGGATGACATCTGCCTGAATATGTACACATCAGGCACGATGGGAATTCCCAAATGTGTTCAGCTTACCCATAAAAATATCCTTTCTCAACAGGCAGGTTTGGAAAAGTTGTGGAAACTGGATGAAAATGATCGTTTTCTATCTTATCTGCCCTGGCATCATAGTTTTGGTGGAATTTTTGAACGGTTTTCTGCTCTCTACAATGGCTCCACCATATACCTCGAATCGGGTTACGGAAAAGATCCAAAAGAAATCATGGAAAACTGGAAGTTGGTACAACCGACTTTGTTTTTCAGTGTTCCCAGAGTTTATCAGTCACTTGTTGATCTTACAAAAACAGATAAGGAAATAGAAAATTTGTTTTTTCATTCCGGGTTAAAATTCATTTTTACTGCGGCTGCTGCTCTTCCCAAAAAACTTTCCGATGAATTTGAAAATCGCGGAATCCCTGTGATTGAAGGATGGGGTCTGACTGAAACATCTCCTTGTTGCACGGTTACTGATCAGAACCTGAAAAGAGAAACAGGTGTAGTTGGAAAACCAATTCCTGGGGTTACAATTCGTATTGCAGATGAGGGAGAAATACAGGTTAAAGGGCCCAATGTAATGAGGGGATATTACAAAAACGATGAAGCAAACGATGCTGCATTTACTGATGACGGTTGGTATAGAACCGGTGATATAGGTGAGATTACCTCATCAGGACTAAAACTCATTTCGCGTAAGGATAGAATTTTTAAGTTAACCAATGGAGAAAAGGTTATTCCTTCTGAGATGGAAGTACTCATACAAAGCAAGTGTCACTACATCACCTTTGCCATGATAGTCGGAGGAGGCGAAGAATTTCCGGTTGCACTTTTATTCCCCAATAAAAAAGCATTGGAACATCCCTCCTATGAAATATCTCCGGATGAAGGTTGTTTCTGTCCCAGAAGCTTGATTGAATTGGGAAAATGTTTGCATGGATGTTTACAGGAAGCCAATTGCGGACTTACGCAAAAATTTTCCAAAATTAAATATGCGATGGTGATTGATGATGAACTGAGCATAGAAAAAAAAACACTTACCCCATCCATGAAGGTTGCACCAAATAAAGTGATAGAGGCTTATAGAGCTCATATTGAAAATCTCTATGGAGCAAAAAACGAAATAAGTGAAGATGTGTATGTCATCAGGTTGGATACTGAAAATAAATTTAACAGAGAGCTAAAAGCATAATATGTACGAAATACAAGCTACAAAGCAACTGAAGGAAATAATGAAGACCTATTTCACAGGAATAAAGAAACCTGTGGCATGGTGTACCAGTGTTGGCCCAGCTGAACTGCTTCGTTCATTTGGTTTTGAAGTTTACTTTCCGGAGAATCATGGAGCATTGTTGGGAGCTACAAGAACTGCAATGGATTATATTCCGGCAGCGGTTCAGTGTGGATATTCAGGACATATATGTTCTTATACTACCAGCGATATTGGTGCATTTCTTAGTGGGAAAACACCATTGCAAAATCAATACGGGTTAAAGGAAATTCCAAAGCCGGATTTAATTGTATATAATACCAATCAGTGCCGTGAAGTCCAGGATTGGTTTAATTTTTATGCAAATCATTTTAACTGCCCGATTGTAGGGATTCACCCTCCGCGTTATGTAGATGATGTATCGGATGAAGAAACTGCGTTGGTAGTTCAGCAATTCAAAAAAATTATTCCGATTTGTGAGAAAGTGAGTGGAAAGAAATTTGACATTGACAGCTTCCGCGAAACAATTAGATTAAGTAAAGAAGCGACAATGCTCTGGCAGCAAGTGTTAAAAACAGCAGTAGCATCACCTTCACCAATAAGTTTTTTTGATGGAGTCATTCATATGGGCCCTATAGTGATTCTTCGAGGAACTCAGCAAGCTAAAGATTATTACTCCCAACTTCTCTCAGAACTTACCCAAAACGTACAAAATAAAAAAGGTATCCTTAAAAAGGAACAATGTAGGATTTTTTGGGAAGGAATGCCCATTTGGGGGAAAATCAGAATGTTATCTGATTTGTTTATGCAAAACAATACCAGTGTGGTGGCATCAACTTATTGTAACAGCTGGATTTTTGATGAGTTTGATGAAAGAAACCCTTTTGAGTCTTCTGCACTTGCCTATACAAAGATTTTCATCAACAGAAGTGAAAAGGGAAAAATGCAGATGTTGAAAAGTTGGCTAAATGAATACCGCTGTGATGGCATTGTATTTCACGATACAAAAACCTGTTTCAATAACTCCAATGCAAAGTTTGGAATGCCTCAACGCCTGAAAGAAGAAACCGGAATACCTTATCTCGTGGTAGAAGGAGACCTGTGTGATTTAAGATTTTTTTCGGAAGGGCAAAGCATTACGAAAATAGAAACATTCATTGAGCAGATAGAAAGCTCAAAAGTAAAGGCATGATAAGAAATGGCAAATGAACAAAGGAAAAAAATAGGAATTATCGGCCTAGGGCCTGTTGGAATGATTCTCGCTGTACACCTGCGAGAGGCAGGATGTGATGTAATCATATGTGATAATGATAAAATAAAAATCAACCAAATACGGAATGAAGGAATCAAGCTGGAAAATGTAATTCAAAAGAGCGCCAGGTTTGAAAACATTTGTTCATCAGCTAAAGAGCTTCTCGAACAAAACCCTGACTATGTTTTTATGTCTCTTAAGACTTACCAGGTGGAAAATGTATTAAAAGAAGTTCCCTCAACGAATACTTCCATTTTTATTAGTGCACAAAATGG
>CAZCJN010000039.1:0-4426 GCA_964498865.1 uncultured Bacteroidia bacterium | reverse complement strand
GCTATCTTAAAAAAGGAGGAAATCATTTTCCATCTCTCGCGGGTGACCTGATCAATAACCGTCAAACGGAAATAGATTACATGAATGGGAAGATTGTAGAATATGGCCGTAAACATTACATAAGAACCCCTCTGAATCTTTCGATGGTGAATATGGTGAAAGCCATGACTCAAAAAAATCTGATTAGCCAGTTTTCTGAAAAAACCAATGGAAGTGTTAAAACAAAGCTAAACCTAAAAGCGCAGGTAAATCCGCAGGGAGCTTGTTTTCTCGGCATTGACCTGGGCTCTGCTTATACCAAATTTACAGTAATTGATGAGGGGAAAAATGTGGTATTCCGGTATTTATTGAAAACCCTTAACAGGGACAAGATAGCATCCAAACACATTATAGCATCGATTCAGGAAGAGTTTCCAATCAAGTCCAGCTGTGCTACAGGTTATGGCAGAAAAAATTTTAATGATGCGGATATTGTAAAGACAGAAATCAATTGCGCAGCAATGGGAACCAATGAGTTACTCCTTGGTGCAAAAAACGTACTTGATATAGGTGGAGAAGACATTAAGGTTATTCACTGTGATAAAGAAGGCAAAGTAGAAAATTTTTACCTCAATGATAAGTGTGCAGCAGGAACCGGGGCTTTTCTCACTGAAATTGCTGAACGTGCAGGAATAGATATAAAGGAGATGAACCACCTTGCGCTCCAATCAGAATACAAACAGGAATTAAATAGTTTTTGTACCGTCTTTGCAAAAACTGAAATTATGAAATGGATTTTTGACGGCCAGCCAATTGAAAACCTTGCCAAAGGAATTTACCTCTCTATTGGAAATCGTATAGCAAAAATGAGAATTGATCCTGCCAACCCTATTATCATGATTGGAGGAGTGATTGCTCACCATCCTTATCTGAAGACGCTGCTGGAAGAAAAATTAAATAAAAAAGTTACTGTATTGAACGAGCCGCAATATATAGTTTCACTTGGCGCAGCACTTATAGCAAGGGAATATGCTTTAACTAATGAGAATTGGCCAGAGAAAGATTTAAAACCAGAAAAAACAAACTAAGATTATGAAAGGATATCATCATAAACAAAAAGGAGTCGGGATAATGTTCAATGATATTTTCCTGATAAACGGTATGCGTACTCCATTTGGAAAATATTGCGGGACGTTATCGCAAGTTTCACCCACCGACTTAGGAATTTATGCCAGCAAGGCAGCTCTTAATAAATCTGGTGTAAAGCCGGATGAAATAGACCAGGTAATTGCTGCTAATATAGGGCAGAGCTCCTGCGATTCATACTTTCTCCCAAGACATATTTCTCTTTTTACAGGTATTCCCATCGAGGTTCCTGCACTTATGGTACAGCGTATCTGTGGCTCAGGCTTTGAAACTATTGTAACAGCTTCGGAGCAAATTGCACTGAACAAAGCGGCATCGGTACTTTGTGTCGGAACAGAAAATATGTCTCTGGCTCCTACAGTATGTTTTGGAAATCGCATGGGGTATCCTCTGGGCAGACCTGTTTTTAAAGATATGTTGTGGGAGGCATTAGACGATACCGCTGCCGGATATCCTATGGGATATACCGCAGAAAATGTAGCAAAGCAATACCAGATTACCCGCCAACAGTGTGATGAATATGCACTTTATTCCTTCCAACGGGCAATTACAGCGAAAAACAGGGAGTTTTTCAAAGAGGAAATAGGGGAAATTACTCCCACAACATTCGGGAGAGATGGATTAAAGCCCCGCAAGACCCGTTTCTCAAATGGATCAAAAAAAATATCTTCAGATGAGCAAATCCGGGAAACATCCTTGGATGCTCTTTCAAAGCTTCCTACTGTTTTTTCTGAAGTAGGAGTATTAACAGCGGGCAATTGCAGCGGGATAGTGGATGGAGCCGGAGCAGTGATTGTTGCTAATAAATCTTTTGCTCAGGAAAAAGGGACCAAACCCCTAACGAAGATTCTTGCTTCAGCAAGTTGTGGGATAGATCCTAAGATTATGGGACTTGCTCCGGTACCGGCAATTCGTCTATTGCTGGAAATGACAGGTTTGAAGGTGGATGATATTGGGTTGTTTGAAATCAATGAAGCATTCTCCGCTCAGATTATAGGATGTGAGCGTGAACTAAATCTTGACAGAAACAAACTTAACATAAATGGTGGGGCAATAGCCATAGGGCATCCTTTGGCTGCAACAGGAATAAGATTGTCTCTAAGCCTTTCAAGAGAAATGAATAACAGAAAAGTGAAATATGGAATCGCATCGGCCTGTATAGGTGGAGGTCAGGGCACAGCCATATTATTCGAAAATATAAATCTATGAATTATGTGCCGATGGAATTATCCATTTAACTCAAAAAAAGATGTCAAAAAATTTCTTAATGAGGCAGAAAAGGAAACTGGCATGACATACTTTGTCCGACAGGTTTCGATGAAGGCGTATGTCTTTAAAATATTTGTATCCGAAAAAGATTATGAAGAATACCAGATGAAAAAAAAGAAAAAAAATGAACACTGATAAATTGTACCAATGGCAAATGATTGAACCGGGGAAAGATTTTCGCTTAGAAGAAGGTGTTTGCCCGGAATTAAAAGATGGTGAGGTTCTCGTAAAAATCTCCGGTTGTGGAGTATGCCATACAGATTTAAGTTTTTGGCATCATGGGGTTCAGACAAAACATCTGCTCCCGCTTACATTGGGTCATGAAATTAGCGGAATTGTTGTGGCTGGGAGTAAAAACTGGCTGGATAAAAAAGTAATCATTCCTGCTGTATTACCCTGTGGAGAATGTGAATTATGTAAAAAAGGCAGAAGTAATATTTGCAGGAACCAGCTGATGCCCGGAAATGATTTTCATGGTGGTTTTGCTTCTCATATTAAAGTCCCGTCCAAATTTTTATGCCCTGTTTCTGAAAATGTTTTAAAAAAATATTCACTTGAGCAATTGGCTGTAATAGCAGATGCTATATCCACTCCTTACCAGGTAGTAGAAAAGTCTGAGTTGGAAGATGGCGATTTAGCTATTGTAATTGGGGCTGGAGGTATCGGTATATATGGCGCACTTATCGCAAAAATATTTGGTGCAAAAGTAATCGTGCTTGATATCAACGAGGAGAAGTTAAACATTGCAAAAAGCAATGGTATAACTGCCGTTCTCAACACTAAAGGGATGGATATTAAAGCAGTTAAGGAAAAGGTAAAAGTATTGGCCAAGGAGATCAAAGCTCCCAAAATTGGCTGGAAAATTTTTGAGATGAGTGGAACCAAAGCAGGTCAAGACCTGGCATTTAATCTCATCACCTACACGTCAACACTTTCTATCGTTGGATTCACAATGGACAAGGTGGAAGTACGGCTTAGCAATTTAATGGCATTTGATGCAAAATTGATTGGGACATGGGGGTGTCGGGCAGAGTTCTATCCCAAAGTTCTTGATTTAATTGAAAGCGGGAAATTGAGGATATCTCAGTTTGTACAAACATTTCCAATGTCAAAAATAAACGAAGTATTTAAAAATACACTCAATCATAAATATAATAAACGGTCGGTGTTGGTTCCCGACTTTAAAACGATAAAATAATAAAACAAATGAAACAACTAAAAAATCATGACCTGGTGGATGTTAAGTACAAAGAGATCCTCTTTGAAAAACGTCCCTGTCTTAACAATGATGGAAATCCCATCGAAGGCCTATTTAATGCCTGGATATGGCTGAATAATCCAAGTCAACATAACTCCTATACGACAGAGGCTGTAAAGGAAGTTATTCTCGCATTCGGTCAGGCATCAAACGACCGTAGTGTGGTTGCAGTTGTATTTACTGCTGTTGGTGATAAAGCTTTCTGTACGGGAGGTAATACTAAAGAGTATGCCGAGTATTACTCTGGTAACCCCCAGGAGTATTCGCAATATATGCGCTTATTCAACGATATGGTGACCGCTGTTTTGAAATGCGAAAAGCCCGTGATCTGCCGTGTAAATGGTATGCGTATAGGAGGAGGACAGGAAATCGGCATGGCCTGCGATTTCAGTATCGCAAGTGATATGGCCCGTTTCGGGCAAGCCGGTCCCAAACATGGAAGTTCACCCATAGGAGGTGCAACCGACTTTCTTCCGCTTTATATGGGCATAGAAAGAGCTATGGGATCACTTACCCTTTGCGAGCCTTATTCGGCACACCAGGCATATTATTTCGGCATCATAACAGACATTGTTCCAGTGTTAAAGGTGAACGGGAAGTTTATTCCAAATCCTATGGTCGTAACAGATAAGATAACCGATGAGTACGGACGTATTGTTTTTGGAAATATGAAAGCGGGGGAAGAATTAACTAAGGCAAAAGAAATAGTCGCTTCTGCTGAAATTGATTTAAGCTTGCTTGATGCCGCAGTGAATAAGCTTACAAGTAAGCTGC
>CAZCJN010000038.1:0-17635 GCA_964498865.1 uncultured Bacteroidia bacterium | reverse complement strand
TAAACCTAATACAGTATTAACCCAAAACTGTAACCTTAAATCAGTATAAGACACAGGAAAAAATATCACCGATGAAGTTTATAAAGCTTCAAGGCTTCATAGAGTACCTTCTGGAATAATGCCCAGTGGCTTTCGTCAAATGAATATTGGCTTACGTTTGAACCCCTAAAGCTACACTAGCAAAACTGATTTCCTTCAGTTTTTTATATCCATCAACATGACATTTATCATAGTTTAAGATGCTATATTCTTTCATTTTTGTAAGAAGATTTAAATTTAAAATAATTCATAATGGAAACAATAGATATTCTTGATGTTACGGTTATTGAACCAAGACTAAAACATCCAACGATTTTTCAAAAATTTGATGCGCTTGCGAGAGGGGAATCATTTGTAATACACAATGACCACGATCCCAAACCGCTTTATTACCAGTTGCTTGCTGAAAGAGGCAATATATTCAATTGGCAGTACCTTGAAGAAGGGCCACAGTGGTGGAAGGTAAAAATAGGAAAGTTAAAAGAAGGGGAAAAGGAAGCCACCATAGGGCAATTGGTTTCAAAAGATTTCCGTAAGGCGGAAGTTTTTAAAAAATTCGGACTCGATTTCTGCTGCGGTGGAAAAAAAACCTTAACAAAGGCCTGTAGTGAAAAAGGACTTGATGTAGTTCAGATAGAAAAAGAACTGAAGGCAGTTGAAGAACAACCAGCACAATCTTCTCAGGATTATAATGAGTGGGAGCTGGATTTCCTTGCTGATTACATTGTTAATACACACCATAAATACATATTACGGGCAATTCCAACAATTTTTGAATATACCCAAAAGGTAGCTAAAGTTCATGGAGAGAGGAATCCTGAAGCAATTGAAATTGCCAATAGATTCTTAAAGGTAGTGGATGAACTTAATCGCCACATGATGAAGGAAGAAAATGTTCTTTTTCCTTATATCAAAATATTGGTATCGAATAAAAAACAAAAAGTGGCTTTGGAACCTTCTCCTTTTGGAACAATAGAGAATCCAATAAAAATGATGGAAACCGAACACGATGAAGTTGGAGTTTTAATGGAGAACATTAACAAACTATCCAATGGATATACTCCTCCTGCAAATGCCTGTACTACTTTTCGTTTGTCTTATGCCAAACTGAAAGAATTTGAAGATGATCTTCATCAGCACATACACCTGGAAAATAATATTCTTTTTCCAAAAGCAATTGCATTGGAAAAAGAAGTCTCAGGAAAATAGATTATGAATATATCAGCAAATACCAGGATATCTTATCTGATTAAGCAGAACCCGGCTGCGATTGATGCCATTGTTTCTATTAATAAGCATTTTGAAAAATTGCGCAATCCTGTATTGAGAAAGATATTGGCTTCACGAGTTACTATTGCTGATGCTGCTAAAATAGGGGGATGTACAGTAAATTATTTTTTCGAGAAATTACTACCTCTTGGATTTAAAATAAATAGTGATACTTCGCAAATCTCAACTTCTGTTGAAACAGCTAATGAAAGCCAAGTTTTCATGAAAGAAGCAACTTCATCCAATACTACAACCCTTGATGTAAGGGCTGATATAGCATCCGGCAAAGATCCTTTTCAAAAAATAATGAATACTTTATCTTCAGTACCACAAGGTAATTTTTTACTTATCATTAATTCTTTTGAACCCATTCCGCTTATAAATATTTTGAAGAAAAAAGGATTTGAATATTACACAGAACAGCATCAGGAGGACTTGTTTCATACCTATTTTATAGGTAGAAACCATGGGGATACAAATAAATCAGACAACATCGCTTCAACTTATAATACCAATGATGAGTTTGAAAAAATGCTCTACGTATTCGAAAGGAAAATGATAACGATTGATGTAAGGAATCTTGAAATGCCTTTACCAATGGTAACCATTTTGAAGGAGCTTGAAACATTACCCGAAGGCCAGGCATTATTCGTACAGCATAAAAAAGTTCCGCAATTTCTTTTACCGGAACTACAGGAAAGGAATTTTTTCTGGCTTATCAGGGAGGATGGTGAGGGTAATGTGAAACTTTTAATTTTCAGATGAAATGCAAGGTGTACAAATACAAAAAAGTTCTTCGCCAGCTGTGGTGCTTCCATATTATATATGTGGCGCTTTATTTTTTTTGGTGCTTTGCTTTTTAATGCTGTTTTCGTCCGATGCTTTTTACGGCCATTATTTTCATCCTAAACTATTAGCTATAACTCATATCGCGGCATTGGGATGGGGAACCATGATTATTTTAGGAGTTTTATACCAATTACTTCCTGTTATCCTCGATACCCACCTTTATAGTGAAAAGCTTGCGAAAATAACCTTTTATTTTTTTACATCTGGAGTTATTTGCCTGGCATATTCATTTTGGAATTTTTATGTAGGAATTCACATACAGGTCGCTTCTGTTCTGCTTCTATTATCGTTTCTGCTCTTAGTTATAAATGTTGTATTAACTGCTTGTCAGTCCCCGAAGTGGAATACAGAATCAGACTTTATTGTTACCTCCGCGTTTTGGCTTTTACTCACAGGTATATTAGGAACAATTATGGCATTTAATTTCACTTTTCCATTTTTGCACAAATCACATTTGTTGTTTTTAAAAATCCATGCGCATATGGGAATTGCAGGATGGTTCATTATGCTCATAATGGGTGTTGGCTCAAAGCTAATTCCCATGTTTCTATTGTCTCATGGCCTGAATACTAAAAAACTGAATTATGCCTATTATCTTGTTAATATTGGATTGATTAGTTTTTGCGCTGATCTGTTTTTCCGGGAAGAAAAAGCCTTCTTACCACTCTATGCAACACTTATAATATCGGGGATTTTATTTTTTATATCCTTTCTTTATGAAGCCTACAAGAAAAGGGTACGAAAACAATTGGATATAGGGCTCAGACATTCCTTTATGGCATTTATATTTCTCTTTCTTCCAATCCTTATAGGAATTATAATAAGTTTCAACTCTTCTATTAATGATACGTTCCTGATGCAGATTTATCTTGTTTACGGAATATCCATTTTCTTTGGCTTCATCAGTACACTCATATTAGGGCAGACCTTGAAAACATTGCCATTTATTGTATGGCTGCATAGGTATAGTAAATCATCAGAAAAAAAGGGCATATTTCTTCCCAAGAATCTCTATTCAGAAAAAATAGCCAACTCTCAATATATAACCTATCTTTTGGCTTTACCTGCACTTATTACAGGAGTGTTGTTATCCTTACCTATCCTGATAAAAATAGGAGCTTTATTATTGCTTATTACAGCGTTCCTATATAATATCAATGTTTTTAAAATAGTATCACACTCTTTAAAAGCACACAACTAATTACTATGGAAACTTTCATTGAAGGTGCAAATAATACGGAGATGGAAGTTTATAATGAGCTTAAAACAGTTATAGACCCGGAGATAGGAATTAATATAATTGATCTTGGCTTTGTTTATAAAATAGAACATACGGAAGAAAAAGGAATACAAATTGAAATGACTCTTTCCACTAAAGGTTGTCCTATGGGAGATGTAATTCTTGATAATATTCAAACCGTTTTGGACAAGAGGTTTCCTGAAAAAAAATTAAACATTCAACTCGTATGGGAACCTGCCTGGTCATCTGATTTTGTGACGCCTGAAGGCAGAAAAGTATTGGGAATATAGCAATAATGGCCTTAAAAGGAGCAAATATTGAGGTTAAAGCTGATAAATATCATATCCGAAAGAAAAAAGCATATGTACTTTTATACCGATTAATTCTTTACCCATGAACAACACAGAAAGCAAACTACAAGCCCAGAATTACATTGACCCCGGAATGGTCAAGGCTGCATTTGATTTTTGGTTCAACAACACCGAGCATATCCGATCTCCCTTTCCGGAATATATTCGTGAAAAATTGCAGGTGGATGCTACTGATAAATTCCTTGACTGGAGCTCTAAAATATCCGACAAGGCAAAGAAGGACATCAATGACGAAATACTTGCCGAGAAATTTGAAGAAATAGTTTTTGAATGTGCCCTGAATATGGTACTCACCGAGGATGAAAAGCTAACTATTCGCTACCCTTTTTTATTGAGAATTGGAGACACAATAAAAGTGAAGAATATAGCAGAAGATAAAGCTGCAAGCATGGTTATTGACAGGTGGTATGAAAAAAAAGGAGACAATGCCTTTATGAAAGTGAAATTAAAAAACATTTCTTCAGGAGAAAAATGGGAAACAGAATTTGAATTGCCGGAATGAATTGGAAATGGATATAGAGAGGTATGAAGAAGATATACATCATAGGAATAATTCTTATTGCCCTTGCTATAGGAGCCATAGTGTCCACCTTATCAAACTCAAGCACTTATGCTACTTTTACAGAAGCGGCTAAAAATCCTAACGATCTGTTTCATGTGGTCGGAAAGCTGCACAGAGAAAAAGCTCCTATCTATGACCCCCAAAAGATCCTAATTTATTTGTGTTTTATATAACAGATAATGAAGCGATAGAAAGAAAAGTGCTGCTGCATAAGAACAAGCCACAGGATTTTGAACGCTCTGAATAGATCGTAATCATTGGTAAATACAGCGGAAAAGATTTTGATGCTGAAGATATATTGATGAAGTGTCCTTCCAAATATAATGATGGAAAGCCACAAACTGCATAAAATTTTATTTTATCTTATATCTTAGACCTAAATACATCATTCGTCCAAAAACAGGCCCCCAGGTAAGCGAGCTGTCAAAATAGTTTCCAAAAGGTTGTTCATACCCAATAATTAGATTATGCTGCATATAGCCTGTGATATTCTCTACTCCTAAATACGTATCTAAATTTTTAAAAAAGGTTCGGGTTACCTGAGCATTCATTATAAAATAATCAGGAGAATAACTTTGGAATTGATAATTAAGGGGATTGGAAGAAGTGTTGGGGATACGTTTTGGTCCTACCCAGTTAACTGTATAATCAAATTTCCATTTTTTAAATTCATAGGCAATGTTGGCAAAGGCTCTGTTTTTAGCTATTAAAGGCTTTGTCATAAGTGTACTGCTGAATGTTGTTTTTACATCATACCAACGATAAGCCAAACGGATATCTAAATTTTTAATGAGTTCATAATTTATTTCTGATTGGAAACTATTGGAATATGATTTGCCCTCAAGATTATAAAAATATACTTTCTGAGGATCCTTATCCAAATCTGCCACCACCTGATTTACAAAATCTATCCTGTAAAAATCTACACCTATATTTCCATCGTGGTTTTTTAGCCTGAAATTGTATGTCAGGTTTACACCTTCATTCCAGGCCACTTCCTGTTTTAACCCCCAGGGAAGATTGTTATTAGGTGTTAAAAGCTCGAATTGTCTGGAGCTTGCAAAAACGCTGGAGTTCTCTGCAAAAATATTGGCGGTCCGTTGTCCTCTCCCCCCAGAAAAACGAAGAATGGTTTTTTCAGATAAATCATATTTGACATTAAGACGAGGAGTAATAATAGGGCCATAAAGCATATTGTAATCCGCCCGAATCCCGGCTACTATTATCCATCCAATGAAACCAGAGTATGTATGTTCATAAAAAATACCCGGAACGCTTTCCATTCTTTTATAATAAGCGTTAAACACAGCTTCATTAAATTTATCATATATGTAGCTCATCCCTGTTCTGAACTTATGGCGAGTATCTCTTATTATCGATTGGTATATAAAGTTGCCATAAACTGTTTGTTGATGACCTGAATATTTGTTGATTCCATAATATGAGTTTTGCTGATAATCGAGCACTGAAAACATGAAACCAATACTCTTGTAAACGCTTTCAGGAAGAATATATCCTATCTTTCCAAATCCTTCCAATCGCTGCGTATTGATGCCTAATCCGTATTTATTCGTTGTCATATAATCAGTTTTTGGATTATATTCCATTTGCCCTCCCATGCGCTCATCCTTTAATGCTTTAATTCCCACCTGAGCTTCCAGCCCTTTGCTGTTTTTATACTTCCAGCGATTAATGACATTGATTTGATTTCCGATAGGAACATCCATAAATCTATCATGATTCATGTCTATCTTATTGTCAAAGTAGTTACCATGTAATAACAGAGTGGTCGTTATGTTTTTATTTACTTTTTGGGTGAGGTTAAGATTGGATTCTGTTCTTTGCATAGCATTCGCATACGCATTGAAAAGAAATTTTTCTGTTTTCTCTTCTGGCTTTTTCAATTCTACATTTATCTGTCCTGCAATACTTTCATATCCATTCGCCACTGATCCGGCTCCTTTGATAACCTGGATTCCTTCTATCCATGAGCCTGGGGTATAGCTTAAACCATAATTAGATGACAGTCCGCGCGTACCCGGTAAATTTTCATTCGTAAGTTGAGTGTAAATACCCGATAGCCCCAACATCTGAATTTGCTTTACTCCAGAAATAGCATCTGCATAAGAAACATCAACAGAGGGGTTGGTTTCAAAGCTTTCAGAGAGATTACAGCAGGCAGCTTTAGTCAGTTCCTTCTCTGTCATCAACTGTGTTTTAATTGGATCAAGAGAAGATACGACAGTTGAACTTTGCCTACCTACTACTTCCACCTCTTTTAAGGTTTTTACAGCCTCTAAAATAATTTTCAGGTTCTTCTGGCCAGAGAAGATAATCGTATCTGCTTTGTATCCAATGTAACTAACAACTAATCGGTTGGAAGTGCTGTCAATTTTTATAATAAAATTTCCGATTGTGTCTGTAGCTACACCTTTGAAAGTGCCCATCCAATAAACATTTGCACCAACTAAAGGCAATAAATTTCCATTAACATTTTTTTCTAAAACCACCCCTTTAATCGGTTGAGCTTTTAAGGAAAAGGTCAAGAAAAAAATAGACGTAAATATTAGAATTACTGTCCTCATTATACGGTAAGAGGGTATTGATAATCTCATGTTTAAATATCAGGAAATGTGCCCCCCAAAAAGATGACATAAATCATATTGAGAAAGTTTATAAAAAAATGCAGTGTATGATGCGTATCATACTTTTTCCTTGCAGCACACCATTACTTTGCGCTATGCTTATTTAAGCATAACGAAAAAACTACCATGAAAATAAAACGTACTATCGGAACAGGCTTGACACTGCTGGCTTTGAGCAGTTATGCACAGGTAAAAAATGATACAATAACCGGAACTGTAAAATCGGATTCTGTAAAACAGCATGAGCTAAATGAAATTGTCATCACTGCGTCACGAATATCCGAGACCATTCTTCGCTCACCTGTAAGCATTGATCAGCTCAAGTCCATTGACGCAAAAAATATGGGTGCCCCATCCTGCTTTGATGCCATTGAAAATATTAAAGGTATACAGATGATTACGCCAAGCCTGGGCTTTAAGGTAATTAACACCAGGGGGTTTGCCAATACTACCAATGTACGATTTACTCAACTGGTTGATGGAATAGACAATCAGGCTCCTCATATTGGAGCACCCATCGCTAATGCACTTGGAGCAAATGATCTTGACATTGATAAAGTCGAGATCATTCCCGGAACAGCCTCAGCTTTATATGGTATGAATTCAATAAATGGCTTAGCCAACATCCGTACTAAAAATCCTTTTGTTTACCAGGGCTTGAGTGTGCAACAATTGACAGGGACGAATCATGTAGGCAATATCGATAGCTATTCACCTCAATTGTACAGCCAAACGAATATACGTTATGCGAAGGCATTTAATTCCCATTTTGCTTTTAAAATAAATGGCTCGTACACTAATGGGCAAGATTGGGTAGCAGACAACAGAACAGACATTGCCTCTACACTTAATTCTTCTGTTGGCCTGACAGGTGCTGATAATCCTGCTTATGATGAAGTAAATAGTTACGGTAATGAATCGTCCAACAGAAAAACTCTTACACTAAACGGCAAGAAATACGTAGTTGCCCGCACAGGTTATAGAGAGGTTGATATTGCTGATTACCATATACAAAATTACAAAGGTGATGCCGGCCTATATTACAGACCAAAAGAAGGACAGGAATTTTCTCTTACCTATAAAGGAGCTTTCATAAATAATATTTATCAGCGATCCAATCGTTTTCGTTTAAAAGATTATACTTTGCACCAATACGCACTCGATTATCACTCTAAAATATTTGAAATAAGAAGCTATTTAACCCAGGAAAATACAGGCAAGTCTTACAACCTGCGTTCACTGGCCGAAAACATGGACAGGGCTTTTAAGTCCGATAATCAATGGTTCACAGATTACACCGTTGCATACAACAATGCCATAGCTGATGGTTCCGGCATTCCAGATGCTCATAAATCAGCAAGGACATCGGCAGATGATGGAAGATATCAACCTGGTACAGAGGCATACAATCAGAAGGTGAATGAACTTGTAAATATCAATAACTGGGACTATGGAGCTGCCTTAAGGGTTAAATCATATTTATCTCACTCTGAAGGTTTATTGAATTGGGATAAATTATTTCCTGCTTTTTTTAATAAATACAATGTGCAGATTTTATCCGGCTTTGACCACAGAACATACATTATTATTCCAGACGGTAACTATTTTATTAATCCGGTTGATTCAAATAAAAATCTCACTTATAGTAAGACAGGGGCATTCACACAGCTTAATAAAGATATGTTCAATAAAAAGCTTCGCATAAGTGCAACTATTCGGGCGGATAAGGCTGATTATTTCAATTGGAAATTTAACCCACGTTTTACTGTAGTCTATTCTCCTAAAGAAGTAATCAATATCAGGGCAGCTTATCAAAGTGGATATCGTTTCCCAAGCATCTTTGAAGGATTCTCGAACGTAAATAGTGGTGGAGTAAAACGGGTAGGAGGATTAAAAATAATGTCAGAAGGAGTTTTTGAAAACTCCTATACCAAAGCTTCTATAGATGCTTTTCAGGCAAAAGTAAACAATGATGTTAATACACTTGGCTCAACGCAAGCCCAGGCAATAGAGAAAAATAAAGGAATTCTTCAGAAAAATCCATACACTTATTTACAGCCTGAATACGTCAGTTCTTTGGAGTTTGGAATACGAGGACTTGCTTTTAAGAAAACCTTGTTTATTGATGTTGACTTTTATTATAATGCTTATGAGAATTTCATAGCTCAGGTTGAAGCAAGTATTCCCAATAACAGTGATCCTGATTCTATACCGACTTACCTGTATTCAAAAACAAATCAGAGCCGCTATCGTTTGTGGACCAACTCGAAAAGTAAGATATATAATTACGGAGGAAGCTTGGGACTTAAATACAGATACAGCGAAAGACTTTCTTTCTTGGGGAATGTTACTTACTCCAAGCTCGACAGAACAGATGATAAAGATGGACTGGAAGATGGCTTTAACACCCCTGAATTAATGTTTAACGGGACTGTCATAACTGAAAACATCTGGAAAAACCTTGGAGCCAGTATTACTTATCGTTATCAAACCAAATACGACTATGTATCATTTCTTGTAAGTGGTACAGTTCCTTCCTATTGGGCAATGGATGCACAAATCAATTACAGTTTTAAAAAGCCCGGTATTACAGCAAAAATGGGGTCAAACAATCTTTTTAATGAAACTTATTATTCAATGCTGGGTGGTTCTGAGATTGGGGGGCTATATTATATCTCAATTGCTTATACTTTAAAATAATTGAGGTTCTTTATTGCATCCCTCCTGTTGGAAACCGATAACTGATGCCATTGGGAGTTTTACCAACATGTATTGTATTTGTTACAGTTTGAGTAGTTACATCAATAATGGAAACAGTATTGCTTAAGCTGTTGGTGATATATGCTTTCTTGCCATCATTACTTACCACCACACCGTGAGTGGCATAGCCTGCAACAATGGTATCGGTTACCGATGAAGAGGCAATATCGATAACATACACCTTATTAGAAGCGGGATCTCCTCCAACAGCTCCCTGGTCACATACGTACAGCAACTGATTATCAGGCGTAGGATATAGTTGAATTGGCCCCAGAGAACCTCCGGGAAGCGTTATTTTACTGATCTGCTGACTTTGTATATCATATCTTGCTATTTCTTTTGTATCGTATAAAGAGATAAAAACATATTTGCCATCAGATGTAACGGCTGTTTGAACAGCCATTCCACCTAAAGGGATCTCAGTAATTTGCCCGCTTGATATATTTATAATGGACAGACTTTTGGCTTCCATATTGGCAACATACAGGTTTCCTCTTAAGTATCTTAATCCATGAGGGCCATGCGCTGCACCAAGGTTAAATCTTTTTACCTCAGTATAAGTTTTTGAATTAATTTGTACAACTTGGTCAGCTTCATTGGCAGTTACAAATGCGTAATTCGATGCACTATCGAGCACTATATGTCCCAAGTGCTGATTAATCCCAACATCAATTCTTTTTACGATGCTGTGATTAGCAACGGGATCAATCACAATAACCTGTTCTGTGCCTCCGCTATCATGGGCTGTACCTGTTACCCAAACCGATTTTCCATCGGGTGCTACCTGTACATTATGAGGCATAAGAGCTAATGAGGAGGACGAATGGTGGTCACTGATCGTTATGCTGCCAATCGTCTTATTCTCTACCGGATTGATGACCGTTATTTTTCCTTCTTCTTCCTCTGCAACATACACGGCATATGGAGTATAAGGCACAGGGATTCCGTGTGTGTGCGAGTCATCATCATGATTGGAATGGTCTTCCTTTTTACATCTTGTAAATATTGTATTAGTACAGAGTATGATGAATAGATAAAAAAAATGCTTCCAGGTAAAAGTAGATTTAGTCATATGCTAAACGTAGTTATGGCCAATAAAGGTCTGATAAAACGCTTCAGAATACTATGATAGAGATCATGAAATTTATGGAGAGAATTACTTTACTTCTTTCAACGATCCATCCGGTTTATAATAAGTGGCGTTTATTAATTTATCATCCTTGTAGGTTCCTTCACTCTCTATGCTTCCATTGGAATACCATCGCGTAAATTTTCCATTCAGCTTATCATCTTCATAATTACTTTCGCTCAGTTTATTTCCATTTGTATCCCATATAATCCATAATCCGTTACGCTTCCCATACAAAAACGTTCCCTGCATTTGCTTTTTACCATTTTGATAAAACCATGTCCATTGCCCTTCGTCTTTTCCATTGACGTGCTGTCCGTCAATTTTAGGCTGTCCATTACTATAGTTCCAGTTCCCTGAGCTATATTCATACTGAATCCAGATATAGGAGAGAACAATACCAAGGACAATGAGCCGGTGGTATCTCAGGTTTCTTTTAAATATGGATCGGTCTGCCATTCAAATAAGCTGGTTAAAATTCAACGGTCATACATCTTCAAATCTTTGGTTCTATCCATCTCTAAAACATAGACACTTTTTGGATGAATAACATGAACATCCAATCCGAAATTTATGACCTTTTCATCCTGGAGAACCTTAAGGTCATTGTGATGTTTGTCGTTGTATGAAAAAACGAAAAACTGCTTATCTCCGAAGTGATCTAAAAGCTTTGAAACAACCACAATATTTGAATCTTTAAAATTTTCTTGTTCATTCAGTTTATCGAAAGGAAAGCCATATTCCTTTTCAAATATTTCGGTCATGCTTTCATGAGCTTTGAAAATTTCATCAAGGGATTTTAATTCCCAAATGGACATGTTCTCATACATTAGGTGGTTGTCACGAAAATCTGTTATAGTCATGGTCTGTAATTTTTATTAATAATGTTGTGCCCCTTCAATTATTCTAAAAACATGAAGGATGTAAGGGAACAACGCATCCATCGTCTCTTTTGCTCCTTTGGTTGAACCCGGCAAGGCAAGAATAAGCGTGTTGCCCTTCATTCCTGCAATCCCACGTGAAAGCATGGAGAAAGGTGTTCGGTCTTGTCCATAATTTCTAGCTGCTTCCATCACACCGGGAATTTCCCTGTCAAGTAATGGACGAATTGCTTCAGGAGTGACATCTCTGGGAGAAAGACCCGTACCTCCGGTAAAAATGATAATATCATTTTTTGATTGATAAAGTTTTTCAACTTTATTTTGGATATCCTTTGTTTCATCTGGAATTATAGAATAATCTGAAATAGAAACCTTACACATTTCTAACTTTTGAATAATTGCTTTTCCTGCTTTATCTTCTTTTTTGCCAGCCGAAATACTGTCGGAACAAACTACGACAGCAGCCTTAATATCCTTACGAAATTTATCCGTAAAATCAGATTTTCCACCTTTCTTTTGCTTCAATTTTATGGAGCCAATCTCAATTGATTTATCAATTGGTTTTAACATATCATACATAGTGAGCGCCACAACTGAAACTCCATGCATTGCTTCCACTTCCACACCTGTTTTATAAATAGTACGCACCTCCATTTCTATATGTATTTCCAGCTCTTTTATTTCATAACGAACCGCAGTAAATTCAACTGGTAGGGGATGGCAATCAGGTATCATGTCGCTGGTACGTTTAACAGCAAATAAACCGGCTGTTTTTGCCATTTCAAAAACGTCTCCTTTAGGTACGGTTTTATTTTTGATCGCATCAATGGTTTCCTGCTTACTGACCTTTACTACAGCCTGAGCAATCGCCTCTCTGAGGCTATGTGATTTGAATGTTATGTCTACCATAGCTTTACCATATTATTTTGTGTTTTCCTTCCAAACATAAGTCTCATCTGCAAAAATTTCTTTACCAAAAACAGGCACATGTGCTTTAATTTCCTCCACTATCCAGCGACAAGCATCAAACGCCTGCTGTCTATGCCCGGACGAAACAAAAACGAACAGACAAATTTCACCGGCTTTCACTTTCCCCAGGCTATGATAAATGTGCATACAGGAAATATCAAACTTACCAAAGGCAGCTTCACGGATTTCATGAAACTTTTCTTCCGCCATTTCTTCATAGGAAGAATAATCAATGGCTTGGACTAACTTTCCGTTAATATTATCATTACGTACCTGCCCAAGAAAAATATCATGAGCACCTATAGTCGTTTTCGTACTGTGCTTTGCAATGGATTCTGCTATAAACTCGGGAGCAATTGACCCCTGAACAAAAGCCTTGTGTTTTTTCTTTTCTTTCATGTTTGTGTTAATTGATGATCTTTTATCCATCCTATTACTCCTTCCTCAAGATTGTAAAGGTTGGTAAGGTGAAATTTATTTTGCAATATTTCTATTGCCCGCTTACTCCTCTTTCCGCTCTGACAAAGTATTATCACTTGTTTGCTTTGGGAAATTTTATCTGCTTGATCTAAAATATCACCCAGCGCAATTTGTAAATCAGTGAGTTCATCTAAAGTCGGTTGCTCTCCCGGTTCTCTGACATCAATAATTTGCAATTTTTCCCTCTTATCTAAAAGTCTTACGAGTTCTTTTACCGTTACACCTTTGATACTATCATTTCGCGATGTTCCACAAAAGAAATCGTAGGACATCTTTTTAAATTCTTCCGCATTTACTGGAATAGATTCTATTGTTTCATTATTGTGGGCCACCTCAATAGTGCTAAAATCCATCGTAAGTGCATTTATCAGCAGTAATTTCCCGGATAATACTTTCCCTATGCCAGTAATACATTTAATCGCTTCATTCGCCTGTAGTGTTCCTACGATACCTGGAAGCACACCTATTACGCCTATTTCGGAACAGTTGAGAGAAGATTCAGGGGTAGGTGGTTGAGGAAAAAGGCATCGATAGCTTGGGCCTTGAATACCGTTCTTATCTATGTAATTAAAAACAGACACTTGCCCCTCAAAACGATAAATGGAACCATAAATCAAAGGTTTATTGAGTATCACACAGGCATCGTTCACCAGGTATCTTGTCGCGAAATTATCGGTTCCATCAATAACAATATCAAAGTTCCTAATGATTTCTAAGGCGTTTTGGTTGTCGAGTTTAGAATTATATGTCGTAAAATTTACAAAAGGGTTTTGCTCGGAAAGTTTAGCTACTGCCACTTCCACCTTTGATTTTCCTACATCTTCTACTGTATATAATACCTGCCTTTGCAGATTGGATTCATCTACTTTATCAAAATCGACAATGCCAATTTCTCCTACACCAGCCGCTGTCAAATAAAGCAAAACAGGGCAGCCCAAACCGCCAGCGCCAACGACCAGTACCTTGGCACTTTTTAATTTTACCTGTCCGGTTGTTCCAATTTCGGGTAACAACAGATGTCGACTGTATCGTGATATTTCTTCTTTGTTTAACATTTAACCTCCTGCAAATGGCGGCAGAAATGCAACTTCACTGCCTGTTTCAAGTTCTTGATTTTTTTGTACGAGTTTTTTATTAACTGAGATCTGGAATTTAAAATCTTTTAACCTGGGAAAATCGATTAGCATTTTCTTTGTTAATGAATCCGTATCATTAATTTCAGCCACCTCTATGTTAGCTGTTCCTGTTATCTCCGCAAGTTGCCCAAAAAATTTAAGTTTTATTTTCATTTTACTTGTGGCTTTGGTTTATAAAATCCTGTAACGTATTGATGTTGATGAAATTTTTCTCAATTTCCTTTGCCCCCGAAAATCTTAATTGCTGCGTGTTAAAATATTGTAAGGCTTCCTGCATTTTCCATTCTTTTCTTTCAAGTAGCCCTTTTAACTTATCAGCACATTTTTTTGAATAAATGGCACAAAGAGGTTCCAGTTTATTTTCGTGTTTAGGAACTGTTATTTCATAATCTCCTGACTCAGCAATAATATAAGAGACCATTTTTGATTTAATGAATGGCATATCACAGCTCAATACTATATTTTTCATGGTGTTGCTACGGGTAAGTCCTGTATAAATTCCCCCCATAGGGCCACAATCTTTGATAATATCTTCGTAAACCGGATAACCAAAATCATTGTAATGATTGTTGTTCGCAATAATTATAATTTCATCAACAACAGGGGCCAGTGCATCCAATATATGTTTGACCATCTTTTTTCCATCAAACTCCATGATACCCTTATCTTCCCCCATTCGTGAGCTTTTACCGCCCGCTAAAACGATGCCTGTAATATTTTCTTTATTCATTTGTCTACGGTTAGAAGTTTTATGCTGGCAATTACTAATACTACGGCAAGTAATACTTTCAACACTTGATTACTGAATTGCTGCCTGGCAAAATACGCTCCAAGTGCTCCTCCAGCCATAGCAATAAGCAGCCAGATGTAAACATGATTATCAATAACAGTGCCTTTCAGTAGCAGCCCGCTTAATCCTGAAATGGAATTGACAAAAATAAATAATGCAGATACCGCCGCAGTTTGTTTCATATTACCCCAGTGCAATAGTAGTATAACCGGACTTAATATGATTCCACCACCTATTCCTATTATTCCCGAAAGCAAACCGATAATCGCTCCAATAAGAAGGGCCCACATCCATCTTACTTCCTTAATTTCATCACTTTTCTTACCTATAATACCTAGTAATCGAAGTATTGGAAAAACAAGAAGAACACCCAGAATCTTTTTATAAACCAATGCATCCAATGTAATGTATGCTCCTATAAAGGAGGCTGGAATGGAGGTAATGATAAATGGCCAAAAGAGTTTCCACTTGAAATGGCCGCCTTTGTAATACTGATAGAATGAAATAAGTGAAACAAAAATATTTAGCATCAGAGAAGAAGATTTCATAACGGAAGGAGCAAAACTAAATAGCGCCATAAGAGCCAGGTAGCCGCTTGCTCCTCCATGCCCCACTGAAGCATAAAGAAAAGCTACAATGAAAAGTAGTTGGACGAATAACCATATTGAACCTTGCTCAGGCATAATCGTTATGTATTTTGTAAAATAACGCTCATTAAAAAAAATCAAAAATTTAGTTTCTTACTCTCCTCGTCATTGAATTTGTGAAACCTATCCTGTAAACTTCTGAACTGCTTAATTATTCCTTCTCCCTCTTTTGTAATTTTTGTTCCCCCCCCTCCGGCTCCCCCTGAAAATGCTTCAACAATGGGCTTTTTTGACTGTTTATTCATAGAGTTAATCAGTTCCCAAGCCTGGCGATAGGACATTTTAATTGATTTTGCGGCTACCGTTATAGATCCGAATTTTTTTATTCTTTCCAACAACAATATTCTTCCACTGCCAATAAAAGCTTCGTCATTATTTTCTATCCATATACTTCCTTTTATTTTGTACATTCTTAAAAGCTATGCGTAAAAATCAAACTATAAAAAGCATAAAAAAATGATATAAGTCATATTCCGATTAGTATAAGCCCGGTAAAATATGTACTTCCACCATTTCTCCCGCCTGTATATTTTCCCTATCAGCGGATAGGTATATTAAACAATCAGCTGAGGCAAATGAGCTTAATATATAAGATTCCTGTCCCTCAAGAGGAACAACAGATTTGTCGGATATTCTTCCCTTAAGGAAAAAAGAAAGCCCCGGCTTTTTAGGATAACTGGCTGCAATTGGCAACTGAATTTTTCTGAGAAAAGCGTCTTTTTTCCCTCTCATAATATTTATTGCCGGATAAACATATTCATAAAAACAACTCAATACAGCCGCAGGATTTCCTGGTAACCCAAAAATTAAAGTATTACTTTTCTTACCGAAAAAAAGCGGTTTACCCGGCTTCTGGTTTATTTTATAAAAAATATTTTTTACTCCCAGTTCAGTCAATGCACTTCCAACAAAGTCATATTTACCAACTGAAATTCCCCCGGTAATTAAAACCAGGTCAGAGTTTCTGATTGCTTTTCTTATCACATTAAATGTCTTGGCCTGACTATCGCGAATGGAAGTAATATTATGCACTTTTAAACCAATAGACTGTAACACAGCCTGGAGCGTATAAGAATTAGATTCATATATTTCTCCTTTAATTAAGGGTTTTCCCGGCTTTTTCAGTTCACTTCCCGTAACAATAACTGTAATTTTAGGAGATGGAATAACATTGACAGAAGTAACTCCCATTGCGGCTAGGTAACCTATCCCTCCGGGCGTGATAATTGTATCTTTAGTTAAGGCTGTCTTTCCTTTCTTTATTTGTGAGCCTGTCTTTCGCACATTTGCTGAATAAACGAGCGAAGGGTCGTTGATAATAAGGTTGTCATTATCTACTATCACTTTTTCCTGCATCACCACCGTATCTCCTCCCGAAGGAATGGGAGCTCCCGTGAATATCCTGACGGCTTGTCCAGGATTAAGCCTGCCATTGAAACTATTTCCCGCAGCCACTTCTCCGACAATTTTGATTCTGCTTTTATTGACATAATCAGAAAACACAATGGCGAATCCATCCATTGCCGATTGGTCAAACAAGGGAAGGTCAATCGGAGATACGATATTACCAGCAGCCACGCTTCCAAGAGAATTATCAAGACTAATTATGGCTGAATTAAGCGCTGCTGTATTCTTTAATATGAGTTTTTTAGCTTTTTCGACTGAAATCATATCCTGAAAGATGAGTAGCAAAGTTGTTTCAGAAAAGAAAATAAATACATGATGAATATCAGCTTCTGATATGATTTAACTCAAGTTTGTCTTTTACGATTTCTTTTTTACTTACGGATACAAGTAAGAAAATGATCTGTTGCATTATATAATTCTATGACTCGCATCATTGTTTTAGATATATGGCTGAAATATTT